>JAEZCN010000033.1 GCA_023433515.1 Pseudomonadota bacterium | reverse complement strand
GGCGGGTGGCTTGCGGAGTTTCATCCGTGTGATGACGGCGTGTTTGCCCGGGAACTGACGATTTCTCAGGCGACTACCTCGGCGAATGTCTGGAATCCCGGCGGGCCGCGCAGCGTGGACTCGATGGCCATACATATTCATATATGCGACCAACTTTCATCCAGTATCGCTGCGCTCACCCGGGGTGATCGACGATCACATGCTTCCGAGACTCCTCTCGAGGTGGAGTTCCGCTATGGATTCACGCGGCAGGTTCCGCCCGAAGCCGTGCGCGCAGTCCGAGCAGGCTCAGGGCGAACAGCATCATCAGATCGATGGAACCACCGCCACCACCGCCCCCACTGCTGCTGCCGCTGCCACCCGCGGCCGGCGGCGGCGCGTTGACCACGGTCGACTGCTGCGCGGTGTCGTTGGCGGCGGACCGGTCGGTGCCGCCACCCGCGACCGTCACACCGAGCGTGTTCGTTCCGGCCGCGGCCACCGAAGTCGTGAGGGTGATGTCCGCGGTCGCCCCATTGGCGAGAGCACCGATCGCGCAGTTCACGGCCGATCCCGCGATCGCGCAGTTTCCGCGCGTCGACGTCGCACCCGTGACCGCGCCGGCCCCGGTAATGGCAGCCGTAACAGCGGGCATTTCGTCGGGGCCGTCATTGCGCACCGTCACCGTGTAGCTGAAGGCCGCTCGGGTAAGTACCGGATCCGCTGAATCCGCCGCGGTCACGGAAAGGTCGGCGACGGGTCGCGAGGTGATCGCAACCACTGCCGTGTTGTTCGCGGTGTTCGTGTCCGCGGCCGTGGCCGCCACGGCAACTTGGGCCGTGGCGCTCAGGGCCCCGACATCGGAGGCCGTCCCGCTGAGGGTCAGGTCGCGAGACGCTCCAACCGCCAACTCACCGAGCACGCAGATGAAGTCGTTCCCCGCCACCGTGCAGCCGGCGGGTACGGCGCCGAGCGTAATTCCCGCGCCTGCCGAGAACGTCAGATCGGCGACGCTGGCGGTCGCGGGACCGTCGTTGGTCACACGCACCTGGTAAGAAATCGCATCGCCGTGATCGACGGTGGTCGCCGAGGCCGTGGCCGTCACGCGCAGATCGACCGTTTCGCCTGCGATAGCCGAAGCCTGCGCCGCATCGTTGGTGCCCACGTTGTCGCGCTCGTGCGCGGAGACCTGCGCGGCGACCGGCAGCGCCATCGCGGACGGAGGGCGATACTGCACGGTGATCTCCGCCACGTTGCCCGGGCGCAGCACTGGAATATCACAATGCGGCGTTGTTCCCGTCGTGCAGGTGCCATCGGCCGGCGGCGTCAGTACCACGTTCGTGAGTGCGGTCGGAAGCGTCAGGTCGAGACGCACGGCGGTGGCCGCGAGGGCACCGTTGTGCTGGATTCGTACCGTGAAATCCGAATCGACGCCGTACGGCCGGGCGCCCGAATGACCCAGGATCGTCACGGACAGATCGTTCTGGATTTCGTACGTGGCAACGCCGCGCGAGCCCGTGTTGACGTACAGCAGACTCGGTAGATCGGGATCGAGGACCAGATCACCGACGAACCAGGCCGGCGAAGCGGTCGATGCGCGCAATACTTCCCAGCTTTGTCCGCGATCCACGGAACGCGCGATGGTCGACGACTGCTGCGGGCCGAAGGATGTTCCCGGGTCCGTCGCCGCGGCGTAGATCGTCGTCGGGACAACCGGGTCCACCACGACCGCCCCCGCCGGCAGCGGGCTCACGATCGCGAATGGATTGTTGCGCGCGAACGTTTCGCCTCCATCGGTGCTGACTTGCAGGCCGAGCTGGGTAGCCGCGTAGATACGGTTGGAGTCGGAAGGGTCGATCGCGATCCGGCGCACGTCCATCCCGATGAATCCGCGTTCGGTCCAGTGCACCCCGCCATCGGTGGAGCGGTACAGGCCGCCCGAGTCCGGAGGCCCGAATCCCTGGTAGCTCGCGAGGAAGATGCGGTTCGTGTCGGCGGGGTCGACCACGATCTGCAGTGGATAGACATCACCGAGATCGATGCTGTGCGGACTCCAGTTGGAGCCGGAATCTCCGCTGCGATACAGCGAAGCCTGCGGCGTACCCACGAGCTGGTAGATAGATGCGTACATGACGCGGCCGTCGAGCGGGTCCGCGCCCAGCGACGTGACCGCGAGGTTCGCGAGCTGCGGGCCCGTGGAAGTCCAGCTCGCTCCACCGTCCGTCGAGCGCGCCCCCGCACGCATGAACGGAACGAGGTAGATGGATTGCGGGGCACCTGGCGTGACCGCGAGCGCGGCCTGCGTGCCCCCATAGACCGAAGTGGCGGAGTGCCAGGGCGCGAGACTGATGCGCTGCCAGCCATCGTCCATCGAGGTCGAGAACAGACCGTTGCCCACCGTGTAGGCGTACAGGCGCGCATTCGACGCGAGCGTCGTGGCGAACAAGGGCGCGCTCGCGGCCGGACCCGACGAGGATTCGGTCCAGGTCGTGCCGGTGTTGGTCGAGCGCAGCACGCCCTGGGGAGTCGCGGCTACGATTCGGGTCGTCGAACCGTTCGAGCTCGCGACCAGGCCGCGAGGCTCCATGAGCAGGGGCACGCCCACCGGCAGCCACGTCGCTCCGGAATCCGTGCTGCGAATCAACTCCCCGAATCCGGAGTTGCCCGCATACAGCGTCGTGGGCGTGAGCGGATCGCGCGTGACGCTCCAGAACGTGCCGAGGCTGACCTGGTTCCAGGTCGCCGCGTCGTCGGTGGACCGGAAGATTCCAGTGCTCGTCGCCGCGACCAGCGTGGTGTCGGAAACACGTTCCAGCGACCACACCGTGTTGCCGACATCGACCGTCGACCACGTACCACCGCCATCATCGCTGAGCCGGAGCGACGCGCCGTGACTCGCGAGAATCCGATTGCCGTCCGCGCCTTCCACGCGGATCCGATTGATTCCCTGCGGTTGCGAAGTGCGCTGGGTCCACGTCGCCCCACGATCCCCGCTCCGGAAGAACGTACCCGGTCCCGCGGAGTAATAGACCACGCGGCCGTCGGCGCCACCGACTCCAACGGCCCAGACGATGTCCGTCGACGGGACGATCTGGACGAACGTATCGCCGCGGTTATCGCTGCGATACAGCCCCTTCTCGTACACGGCCACGTAAATCCGATCGCCGTCGGTCGGATCGACCGCCATGTCGAGCACCTGGCCGTCGAATTCACTGCCGATGGTCTGCCAGGTCACGGCGCCGTCGACGGAGCGCGCCAGCACCCGGTTGTAGGCCACGTAGTAGACGTCCGGGTTGGTCGGACTGGCCTCGAGGCCGCCGAGCGGGTCGCCACCGGGTGGACCCTTTATGGTCCAGGTATTCACTCCGCCCATGGCGGCTACCGAAAGCAGACATAAAGAGGCCGTGATGATCAGCCCAAGGCCGGAAGTCCTGGATTGCATGGGGTCCCCGCGACGGTTCGATCCGTCTGTGCTTCTGTCGCCAGACCACCATTCGGTGACTACCGAAGTTGCAGGCTACGTGCACCCATTCGAACCGGCCGGGTCAACCACTCGCCAGAGGCTTCCAGTCCCAATAGTCCTCACGGAGATGGACCGAACCGATCTGCTCACGCAGATCGCCATCACGTGCCTGCCCGGCGAGGTTGACCGCGACAGGCCGGTGGAATTCGCCAGCTTCCGCGTCACACGTGGCGGGAACCACGCCTGTCAGTGCATATGAGAGTATCGAATCGTCCATGACTCATTCCGTGCGTCACGCGCCAGTGCGGTATCCGGTGTGAGTATCGTGGTCGTTGGTCACACACTCTATCTTGTCGGAACCTGCGGAAAATCACACCGACCGTTCGTTCAAGCCCACGCCGAATCTCATCACAGACGATGGGATCGTCAACGACGCATCGACCGCGAGGTTCCTGCGTAGATTCCTGGCGGCGTTCCACGCCTTCATCGCCGAGCGCAATCTGGAAATGCCAGCACCGGTCGAATCCGCGACCGCTTGAATGCGGATCCGTTCCGGTGGTGGTATCGATCACGCGGTCCCGGTGCGTTTCGCGGGCGCTTCCTCGAACTCGATGGCCGAACGGACATTGCGACGCTCGCTCACGTGCATCTTCAATGCGAGCAGTCCTTCCGGAATGTCGATGCCGAATTTCTCCGCCCAGCGCATCATCACGAATAGATAGAAGTCGGCGACCGTCGGTTCGTTTCCAAACAGGTACCTGCCCACCCGGTGGTCGTCGAGCCAGCGCAGGCGCTTGTGGATGTACTGCGCCGCGCGGACCTGCTCCTGTTCATCCGCGCCGATGAAGATGGGCCTGAAGCTCTTGTGGATTTCGGTGGACAGGTACACGAGCGACTGCAGCAATTGCGTCCGTCCCAGCTTCCCGCCCACCCCGAGCTGCGGAGCCTGGCTCGCGATCCAGTCGAGCACCGCGGCGCTCTCGGTCACGACATCCTCGCTGTCGAGCACCAGCGCCGGCACGTATCCCTTGGCATTGATCGTGGTGAAATCCCGGCCGGTCTCGGTCAGCTTGCTCTTGAGGTCGACACGTTCCAGTTCGAATTCGAGCCCGGCCTCGAGCAGCGCGATGTGCGACGCGAGACTGCAGGCGCCGGGGGAGTAATAGAGTTTCATGGGTTTTCTCCTTAGTTGCTGAGATGGCCTCCGCCCCGTCGCCTCGCCGCGTGGCTGACCGGCATTGGCAGGGACACTGCGCCGGCGTGGGTCGTCCCGCGCACGAACGGATGGAAAGTGCGCGCCCCGTAACAGCCTCCTCGGCGAACTGACACCCGTCATCTTCGTTGCGACGGGCGGAGGGCAAACTACTTGACCGGAAGCACCGGATCGACTCCGCGGTTCTTGACCAGCACGACGAGGAATTTCGCGGCCTCGGTCTGGCTCGCGTTCCGACCGACGATGTGCACGTCGCTCGGACCCTCGTAGAAGACCTGGCCGGGCGTGAGCGTCACCGGGGCGGCACCCTTCAACTGCATCACGATGCTGCCTTCGAGCACGTAGACGAAGGCATGCGCGTCGTGACGATGGATCTCGTCGTCACCGCCCGGTGGATAGTTCACGGTGAGCATCAGGGCCTCCTTGCCCGGGATGTCCGTGAGCTCCTTGAGCATCAGCGGCGTGATGAGTTTGCCGTCCTCGGCCTGCGCCAGGCCGACAGCGAAGGGAATCAACATCAGCAACTTTTTCATGAGTCACCTAATCGGCTTTCCAGAATGAAGCGGGATCGCGCCAGTCGAGCGCGGCGACGATTTCCCCGTCGAGCCCGATCTCGAACTCGGAGAACGGGGGTTCCTCGAGCATCTCGAGCGACACGGTGCCACCGGTGAGCAGCTGGATTTCCTGCGCCCATCCTCGGCTGCAGGCAAACCACGCCGGATAGGTGTCGCTGTTGTCCATGGTGGGCTCGAGCGTGACGATCACGTTGAGGGCCAGCGCGCTGCGGATGGCCCAGAGTCGGCGAATGGTCGGATGCGCGTCGTACCAGTCCGCCAGCGCTTCACCTTCCGCGGTCACGTGGCTCGGCGCCATGAGGGTGGGATCGAGGCTGAGTTTCATGGCGCCTGCTCCTCGAAGGGCGCCGCGAACAGCAAGTCGACCGTCGACGGCGCCTGGTAACCCGTCACGAAACGCTGGCCGAAGTCGCGCGCGAAATTGTCGTAGGTGGTCGCGGGCCGCGTTTCGCAGATGCGGCAGACCGCGCGCGTGAATCGTTGCTTCATCTGCAGCCTCGGAAAGGCGCCGACGATCGCGTCGATCTGTTCCTTCTTCAGGGACTCGTATCCCCAGCCGCCCCAGTCGAGCCCGATGCCCAGCGTGCAGAGTGACACCTCGGTTTCCTTGTGCAGGCCGATGGACGGCGTCGAGTTCAGCGCGACCCCGTCCCAGACGAGCTGCGTGCGCCGCGCGTCGAAGCCTTCACGTTGCGCGAACTTGCGCGCCGCGTTCGCCGCTTCCAGCTCGAAGCGCAGCGGGCCGTCGAATTTCCCGGAGAGGCCGAGATCGTGCAGCAGCGTCGCGACGGCGAGTACTTCCGCGTCATGCGCGACGCGATTGAGCTGCGCCAGGCTCTCGGCGAACAGCCATGACCGCATCACGTGGTTGAAGAGATAGGCCTCGGAGTTCTCGCGCGCATATTCGATGGCGCGCGCGATCACCGGGGAGTCCGGTACCCAGACTCCACCGAGCGGGCGGGTCGCAAGGGCCGCCGGAAAGATGTCCGGGTGTGGACTCGACGAGGTCGCGGTCATGGCGTTCACGATGGTCTCCCGAGGTCGACTACTTGAGATCGCTGCCGAACCAGGTCTCGAAGCGCGTGGTGCCGAGGCGCGGCGTGCTGCCGGGAATCAGCGGAACGAGCGACTCGTCGTCGAGCTCGGTGCCGAAGTACCTGGCGTGGATGTCTCCGGTCACGTTGCGCGCGTCGTTTTTCGTGCGCAACACGCGGCGCACCAGCTCGTCGAGCCGGAACTTCTCGGGCCCGGCCACCTCGAGCGTGCCGTTGACCGGCGCACCGAGCGTGACATCGGCGAGCGCGCCCACCACTTCGTCGGAGACGATGGGCTGCACGTAGGCCGTGGGCAGGCGCACCTGGTTTCCTTCCGTGGCCGAGTCCGCAATGCCGCCCATGAACTCGAAGAACTGCGTCGAGCGCAGGATGGAGTACGGCACGCCCGCGGACTTGACCTGGTTTTCCTGCTCGACCTTCGCTCGCAGATAGGTGCTTTGCGGCAACCGGTCGGCGCCCACGATCGACAACGCCACATGGTGTCGCACGCCCGCGCGCGCTTCCGCGGCGAGCAGGTTGGCGGTAGAGGTCCGGAAGAACTCGAGGACCACCGCGTCCGCATACGACGGCGAGTTGGCGACGTCGACGACCACCTGCGCGCCGGCGAGCGCCGTGTCGAGACCCTCGCCGGTCAGCGTGTTGACGCCGGTAGCCGGCGATGCCGCCAGCACCTCCTCGCCGCGCTCCCGCAGTAGTTTGACCAGCTTGGAGCCGATGAGGCCGGTGCCACCGATGACGACGATTTTCATGTGTTGTCTCCTCTTGTTCTCTGGAATGGTGAGCGGAATCCTGAAGTGTGTCGGGAGTCCGTTTCTTGATCGAATCAGGGGACGCTTGAACGAATCGGCGGATTCCCGCGCTAACTACAGCGGCGCAAGAACGTTCTGGCCCGATCCGCCCAACCGCGTCGATATACCGTGGGTGTTGCCGCGCGACACGATGGAGGTTTCCGAGATGCGGTTCTTCCGCCAGGCCGCTGGCGTTTCTCCGACGAGCTTCCGGAACAGGCGCGACAGGTGCGCCTGGTCGGCGAGGCCACATTCGGTCGCGATGTCGCACAGCGGCATGGCCGTCGAGAGCATGAGCTGCTGCGAACGCTCGATCCTTCGGCGGTTCAGGTATTCATGCGGTGAGGCGCCCACGCTGTTGCGGAACGCGACGTTGAAATGGAATTCGCTGAGATCGACCAATGCGGCGAGATCACGGTTCCTCAACGGCGTCCCGAGTCTGGCTTCGATGTGTTCCAGCACGCGGCGGCGCTTCCAGGCGACCAGCGAGGGGCGGCCGCGATTCACCGGCGGCGGCGTTACCGGCCGCGCGATCGCGCGCAGCGAGTTTTCGGCGCGGCGCAGATACTGCACCGCGTTGATGCGGTCCACGCGCAGCGCCTCGCTCAGGGCCCTGGACAGATCCGCGATGGCCGAGTGCAGGTGCGGTGACAACCGAGAGGTGTTGTCCGTATCGGCCAGGGCCGGATCGAGCAGCGAGTGCTCCGGGAAGATAGCCGACAGGCCTGCATTGGGTTGAGCATCCATCGCACTCCTCCTTAGGTGAGCCGCGCCGGCTCCTCATGGCGGTGCATTGAACGCCCGCCATGTCACAGGTTGATTGCGAAGCGGCGCTCCGGGATGCCGCTTGCGACATCGAGGAAACCCTTGCGTCAGCGCGCGACACCTTTGTGTCACATGCAATCTTGCTGCAGACCCTGCAGCGGACGGCGTATGCTTTTGCGCTCGTCGTGTCAGTGCGCGGGCTCGGAGTAGTCACCAGGTGCCGTCCAAGATGCTTGCCCGATATGCGCGCGCCGTGGACGCGAGCGACGACGGTTTCTGGGACTGGATCGCCGCCGCGGACACGATCTACACCTCGCCACGCTTGCTGGAGATCTACGGACTCCCGCCGAATGTGACGTTTGCGGGCCGCGACGATCTTCTCGCGCGATTGCCGTTCCATCCCGAGGATCGTCCGCTCGTGGTGCGGACGTTCGCCGAGCACCTTGCCGGCAAGACGGAGCGCTGCACCCTCGAGGTCCGCTTCATCAGCCCCGACGGTGAAACGCGTTGGGTGCAACTCGCCGGCAAGACGGCGCGCGATGTCGACGGCGCGGTCACGCATTGGACCGGCGCGGTGCGGGATGTCACGGAGCGCAGGCGCGCGGAAGAGGCCTTGCGCGAGTCCCAGGAACGCTACGAACTGACGATGGCCGCGAGCGAATCGGGATACTGGGATTGGCGTATCCCCACCAACGAATACTTCCTCTCGCCGAGAGCGTATGAGATGGGCGGATACGATCCGGATACCTGGACCAACCGGGACGACTTCCGCGCGCAGATCAAGATGTACCCGGAGGACTTCGCCAGGTGGGAGGCCGCGCGGAACGAGTTGTTCGCGGGAACGGGTGAACGGCTCTCGATGGAAGTGCGCTATGTCGTTCGCGGCGACATCCGCTGGCACAGTCTCCAGGGCATCTGCCGGCGTGACAGTACGGGCAAAGTGATCCGTTGGGCGGGCTCGACGACCGACATCACCGAGCGCAAGCGGGCCGAAGAAGAGCTGAGAACGATGGAGCGCAAGCTGCGCCAGGCGCAACGCCTCGAGGCGATGGGCTCGCTGGCGGGCGGAATCGCGCACGACTTCAACAACATCCTCGGCGCCATCCTGGGTTACGGCGAGATGGCGCAGCGTGACGCTCCCGAAGGCAGCCGCCTCGCGCGCGATCTCGACAGCATCGTCATCGCCGGCGAGCGTGGCCGCGCGCTCGTCGATCGCGTGCTGGCCTTCAGCCGCAGCGCGGTCGGCGAACGCGTGCCGGTGCACGTCGAAGGCGTGGTCCGCGAGGTGCTCGACCTGGTCTCGGGGAAGTTGCCCCTTGGCGTTACGGCGCATGCGAATCTGCGCGCGGGACACGCCGCGGTGCTCGGCGACGCGACACAGGTGCACCAGGTGGTGGCCAATCTCGCGACCAACGCCATCCAGGCGATGCCGGGCGGCGGCACGCTGCGCATCGAACTACTCACCGAACGCGTCGAGACGCCGCGCACGGCGACGATCGGTGGCGTCGGCATTGGAGAACACATCGTGCTTACGGTCGCGGATAGCGGCGCCGGGATCGCCCCGGGGATCGTCGATCACATCTTCGATCCCTTCTTCACGACGAAGGAAGTGGGAACCGGAACGGGCCTTGGGCTCTCGCTGGTACACGGCATCGTCACACACCTCGGCGGCGCCATCGACGTGGCCAGCGTCCCGGGAAACGGCAGCACGTTCACGGTCTACCTACCGCGGCACGGCAACGCCGCCGGGTCTGTCGAGGAGAAAGAATCGGCGCTGCCGCGCGGCGCGGGCCAGCCGGTGCTGGTCGTCGACGACGAGGAGCCGCTCGTGCAGCTCGCGACACGCATTCTCAAGGAGCTCGGTTATGCGCCGGTGGGATTCACCTCGAGCAAGGCCGCGCTCGCGGCGTTTCGCGCCGATCCGCAGCGCTTCGCCGCGCTGATCACCGACGAGCGCATGCCCGAAATGCCCGGCGCGGCGCTGATTCGCGAGATGCGCGGGTTGCGCGGCTCACTACCCGTCGTGCTGATGAGCGGCTACCTGGGCACGACCGAAATCGAGGCCGACGAGGTTCTCCAGAAGCCACTTTCCACGCGCGACTTCGCGACCAGTCTCGCCCGGGTGCTGAAAGTCGCCCCGATCGCTCGCCGCGCTCCCGCGCGCCGGGTCAAGCGCCGGTCTTCCTGAGAGGAAATCTGCGATGAAAATTTTTCTGGCGGGCGCCACGGGCGTCATCGGCGTCCGGTTGATTCCGCTCATGCTGGCGGAAGGACATGTCGTCGCCGCGATGACCCGCACACCATCGAAAACCGACGAACTGCGCGCCGCGGGGGTGAGCCCGGTGTTGTGCGATCTCTTCGACCCGGAGGCACTCGTCGCGGCGGTCACCGGGTTCAAACCTGATGTGGTCATGCACCAGGTAACCGATCTACCGGATCGGCTCGATCAACTCGCCGAATTCCTGCCGCGGAACAACCGCGTGAGAAGCGAGGGCACGCGCAATCTGCTGGCCGCGGCTCGCGCGGCCAATGCTTCGGGTTTCGTGGCCCAGAGCATCGCGTGGCGCAGCGGACCCGGTTCGGGCGCCGTGGTCGACGCTCATGAGAATGCGGTGGTCGCCGCGGGCGGAGCGGCATTGCGTTACGGGGTGTTCTACGGACCCGGGACGTTCAACGAAAGCGAGCCTCCTCCGCATCCACGCATCCACGTCGATGAGGCCGCGCGGCGCACGATGCCGTTCCTTGCAGGGCAACACGGAATTTTCACCATCACTGAGGACGACGTCGCGTCATGACGATGCATACCCAATCCAGTGGACATGACGTTGCGGCGGATGCCGACGAGCTGCGCAAGCTGCATGTTCCGGGCGATCCACTGATCCTGGCCAATGTCTGGGATCCAACCAGCGCACTGGTCGTCGAAGCGGCCGGCGTGCGCGCGATCGCGACGGCCAGCAATGCACTGGCGCCCGTGAATGGTTATGAGGATCACTGCCACATTCCGGCGGGCGTCGCGTTTGACGCGCTGCGACGCATCGCGGATGCCGTGAAGCTGCCGGTCACGGCGGATCTGGAAGATGGTTATGGACTGACGCCGGAAGTGTTCGTCGATCGGCTCGCGGATGCCGGCGCATGCGCGGCGAACATCGAAGACACCGACCATCGGGCCGGCGCCCTGGTCGACGCCGACCGGCATGCGACGCGTATCGCCGCGATCAAGGCGGCCGCGCGCGCCCGCGGCTTCGATGTCGTCATCAACGCGCGGGTCGACGTGCACTTCCACAAGGGCGCGCTCGAAGAAGGCCTGAGACGAGCCCGGAAGTACTTCGATGCCGGCGCTGACTGCGTCTACCCCATCTTCCTGTCGGACGCATCCGCGATCCGCGATTACGTCGCGCTCGGGCCGACGAACGTCCTGTATGGTCCTGGAACCCTCACGCTGCGCCAGCTCGCCGGGCTCGGAGTCGCGAGGATCAGCGTCGCGTCGTTCCTGCTCCGGCTCCTGCTGAAGCGGCTCGAGATCGCCACCTCGGCCCTCCTCCGTTTCGACGACCAGGGGTTCGGGCCGGAATGGCAGGACGGCCTGTTGCAGATGAAGTTGACAAATAGTTAGAGAACCCTGCCAGGCGCGGCGAGCGACTCGCCAACCGCCGACAACAACTCGTCGCGCGTGAACGGCTTCGGCAGCACGTTGCGCACGCCGAGCTGTTGCGCCAGGGAGCTGGAGGAACCCATGCCACGCCGGAATCTCGCCGAGAGCAACAGTATCGGACTGGCATGCACCTGCCGGACGGACTCGATGATGCCATTCGCTCCGAGCGGCTCCGGTACGTCGATGATGACGAGGTGCGGAACGCCGCCGTCACCGACCGGCCGAAGCGTCCTGGGCGAAGCCTCCACGATCACCGCGTAGCCAGCTTCACCCAACCAGCGTTCGAGCAAGCCAAGGATCTGATCGTCCGGTTCCATCACAACTATGCGCTGCTGCTGCACGATGGCATTTGGAACCCCTCATCCGTCACGAATGTGTAACTTCCGGGGGCGTTTGTGTCATCTGGCACATATGTCGTTAGCGACGACATCCCGGTGCGATACTTCGGGCGCATCTCTTACTCCGTGGCCGATGGAACGCCGACAACCATGACTGCGACTTCGACCGAGAACACGGCCTCAGCCGCGACACACGTCCTGATCGTCGATGACGATCCTTCGATTCGGCAGATGGTCGTCGATTACCTGGGCGACAACGAAATGCAGGTCACCGCGCTGACAAGCGGCGGCGAGATCGCGCGCGTGACCGGGCAGGAGACGATCGATCTGCTGATCCTCGACTTGAAGCTACCCGGCGAAAACGGCATGGACATCGCGCGCAGGATCCGCGTCGATTCCAACATGCCGATCATCATGTTGACCGGGTGCAAGGAAGAAGCCGATCGCGTGATGGCGCTCGAGCTCGGCGCGGATGATTACCTGACGAAGCCTTTCTCGCCGCGCGAGCTGCTGGCGCGTATCCGTGCGTTGCTGCGCCGCTCGCGCGCCCACGAAACCGTGGCGGATGGGCTGGCGAAAATACGCGCGTATCGTTTTGCGGGCTGGGAGCTCAACGTCCGGCTGCGGCGCCTGAAGTCGCCACTCGGTGAAGTCACGACCCTGAGGAATGCCGAGTTCAACCTGCTCGCGGCATTTCTTGCCTCGCCTCAGCGGGTGCTCACACGCGAGCAATTGCTCAGCATGTCGCACCTGCACGATGACGAGGTCTACGATCGCGCGATCGACACCCAGGTGGGCCGCCTGCGGAAAAAGCTCGAAGAGCCCGGTGTCGAACGGGAGTTGATCCGCACCGAGCGCGGGGCGGGCTATGTCCTGACCGTGAACGTCGAAGTCGTGCGTTGAACGGTCATTGATAGCCGATCCCCAGGACGTAGTCGCGCAGCAACATCTCTTCGTAGGTGACCTCGTCGAGGAGCGCTCGCGCGACGTCGCGCGCGTGAACGACACCCAGCGGCCGGCCCTGCTCGTCCAGCACCGGAATGCATCGCGCGCATCCCGCACCCATGGCTTGCCAGATGGACTGCAGGGACTCGTTCGGAGCGCACGAGCGGATCGACCGGGTCATCAGGGCCGCCGCGGTTGCCTTGACCGCCTCACTACTGTCGCGGCTCAACGCGTTGACTATGTCGGTGCTGGACACGACGCCCAACGCCACGCCTTCGGTATTGCAGACGATGACGAGCGGCGTGACCGGATTTGCCAGCATGACCGCGATGTCGCGGATCGAAGCATCCATTCCGAGCACCGCCAGCCGCCGTTGTGCGTCCTCGATGATGTGTTGAACCTGGTTCATGGGTGCGGCTCCGTGAGAGTTTCTGTTTGCACCGCGGGAAGTGCGCGGGCCTGCTCGAGCATCGTCACCCTGCGAGGGTGACGATGCTCGCGTTCGTTGGTCAGGCGGCTTTCTGCTGGGCCTGCTTGCAGAACGCCAGCAGATCGCGATTGACGATCTCGGGGTGCGTGGCGGTGAGGCCATGCGACAAGCCGGGGTAGTAGATCTCCACTGCTCCTTTGATGAGCTGCGCCGACTTTCGCGCCGAGTTCTTGACCGGCACGATCTGGTCGTCCTCGCCGTGCATGACGAGCGTCGGGACGTCGAATTTCTTCAGGTCCTCCGTGAAATCGGTTTCCGAGAACGCCTTGATGCTTTCGTACGAGTTCTTGAGCCCCGACTGCATGCTCCAGAGCCAGAACTGGTCCAGCGTGCCCTGCGACACCTGCGCGCCCGGCCGATTCGCGCCAAAGAACTGCGGTGCGAAATCCCGGTAGGTTTGCGAGCGGTCCTTCAGCAAGGATGCGCGCAATCCGTCGAACAATTCGATCGGGAGACCTTCCGGATTCGCCGCCGACTTCACCATGATCGGCGGCACGGCCGCGATGAGGACCGCTCTTGCCACACGTTTCGTGCCATGGCGCCCGATGTAGCGGGCGACTTCTCCACCGCCTGTGGAATGGCCCACCATCGTGATGTCCTCGAGATCCAGTGCCTCGATCAAGGCAGCCAGGTCGTCCGCGTAGCCGTTCATGTCGTTGCCGGAAGTGGCCTGGCTCGATCGCCCGTGACCGCGGCGGTCATGCGCGACCACGCGGAAGCCCTGGTTCGCGAGGAACAGCATCTGCGCGTCCCACATGTCGGAATTCAAGGGCCATCCGTGCGAGAAGGTGATGGCCGGGCCGCTGCCCCAGTCCTTGTAGTAGATAGTCGTGCCGTCTCTTGTCGTGATCGTGCTCATGTGCGGGTCTCCTGTGGTATTGAAAGCACCTGCGGTGGTGGCATCGTGACCGACGCGCGGACGGGTTTTCTTGATGGAACAGGCGGAGACTTGAAGGAGATTGCGATCGGGCCAGGCGGGAAGCCGCCATCCGGTAATCTACTCATGGGCCGCGTGGGACCCGGATGAAAGACTGATGACCTTGAATTCAAATGATCCCGACAGCCAGATGACGCTCGTCCGGGCGGGCATCGACACCCATCACGAGCTGGTGGTGTTCATGCGCGCGGACTGCCCGATCTGCAGGTCCGAGGGCTTCGATGCCCAGGGCCGCGTGTGGGTGGAAATCGGCGATCGCAGGATCGTCGCGACGCTGCTGGTCGTCACCGGCAGCGATCTGCTCGCGACCGGCCAGGCGGCGCTCTCGGAGTCCGCATGGCGCGCCCTGCAGCCGCAGCCGGGCGAACGCGCGACGTTCCGGCACGCGGATCCTCCTCAGTCGGCGCACTCGATCCGCGCCAAGGTCTACGGCCACGCGCTCGGGCGCGAGCAGTACGCCGAGATCATGCGCGACGCCGTGTCGGGAACCTTGTCCGACCTGGAGCTCGCGTCGTTCCTGACGGCGTGTTCGAGCCATGCGATGGACGACGGCGAGATCACGGCGTTGACGCTCGCGATGACCGACGCCGGCCAGCGCCTGGAATGGCACAACGGCCCGATCCTCGACAAACACTGTGTCGGCGGACTCGCGGGCAATCGAACTACTCCAATAGTCGTCGCGATCGTCGCCGCGTGCGGCGGAACGATTCCGAAGACGTCATCGCGCGCGATCACCTCCCCCGCCGGCACGGCCGACACGATGGAAACGCTGGCGCCGGTCGAGCTGTCGCTCGCCGCCATGCGACGCGTGGTGGAGCGCGAAGGCGGATGCGTGGTGTGGGGCGGTTCGGTGGGACTGAGTCCCGCCGACGACGTGTTGATCCGCGTGGC
Organism: Pseudomonadota bacterium; assembly: GCA_023433515.1. Taxonomy (GTDB): domain Bacteria; phylum Pseudomonadota; class Gammaproteobacteria; order Steroidobacterales; family Steroidobacteraceae; genus CADEED01. Next base: position 26,165 of record JAEZCN010000033.1, on the reverse strand, counting down.
ACGCGTGCTCGACTTCGACAGCACCGCGCAGCTCGTCGCGAGCGTGTTGTCGAAGAAGCTTTCGGCCGGGTCGACGCATGTGCTGCTCGATCTGCCGGTCGGGCCCACTGCAAAGGTGCGCTCGACGCTGGCCGCGGAGTCGCTCGGCAAGAGTCTGGTTACGGTCGCCGATGCCGTCGGGTTGAAGGTGAGGCTGCACATATCGGACGGTACGCAACCGGTCGGGCGCGGCATCGGGCCCGCGCTCGAGGCGCGAGATCTGCTCGCCGTGCTCGAATGCCGCGGCGACGCCCCGCTCGACCTGCGCGACCGGGCGCTGGATCTCGCCGGCGCGGTACTGGAACTCGGCGGCACACCCGCCGGCGAAGGACGCGAGCGGGCCCGGCGCGCGCTCGACAGCGGCGAGGCGCTTCGCAAGTTCGATGCCGTCTGCGAGGCGCAAGGCGGACGGCGCGTGCCGCCGACCGCGGCCTTCCAGCAGACTTTCGTCGCCGAGAGCGATGGAATCGTCCGCGCTCTCGACAACCGCGTGCTGTCGAAACTCGCGAAACTCGCCGGCGCGCCGAGCAGCGCCGCGGCCGGCATCGACCTGCACGCACGCGCCGGCGATCGCGTCGCTCGCGGGCAGCCTCTCATGACACTGCACGCCACGACTCCCGGCGAGCTCGAGTACGCGATGACCTATCTACGCCAGCATGGCAGCGGCATCGAGACGGGTTCGTCGTGAAACCGATCGTCTATCTATTTCCGCAGGACGCGGCATTTGGTCGTGCGCTGGCCGCGCATCTCGGCGCCGAGGTCAGCGAAGTCGATCTGCACGAATTTCCGGATGGCGAAGTGCTTCCGCGCCTCGCCCTTCCCTGTGCAAGCCGCGAGGTCATTTTCGTGTGCGGCGGGCATCGGCCCAATGCATTGGCGCTGCCGCTGTATTTCGCGGCGACCACCGCGCGCGAGCTCGGCGCCACGCGCGTCGGCCTGTGCACGCCATACCTCGCCTACATGCGGCAGGACACCCGCTTTCACGATGGCGAATCCCTGAGCGCCCCCGCGTATGCGAGGTTTCTCGGCAATTCCTTCGACTGGCTGGTGACGGTAGAGGCGCACCTGCATCGGATCGAGTCCCTCGACGCGGTTTTCCCGATCCCGGCGACGAACATTCCCGCCACGGAAGCGCTGGCCCCGTGGATCAGGGACAACGTCGCGAATCCCGTTCTGGTCGGCCCCGATCGCGAGAGCGAACCGTGGACGTCGAGACTGGCGGAATGCATCCAGGCTCCATTCCTGGTGCTCGAAAAGGTCCGCACCGGCGACCGGAAAGTGAGCGTGAGCATTCCGGACCCGAAGGTGATTTCCGGCCGGACGCCGGTGATCGTGGACGACATCGCGTCCTCGGGTCGCACGATGGCGAGAACCGTCGAGGCGCTGCTCGCGAGCGGCGCCGACAAACCCGTCTGCATCGTCGTGCACGCGATTTTCTCGGGAGACGCGCAGGAAGTGATCCTTCGCCCGGGCGCGGCGAAAATCGTGAGCACGAACACAATTGCTCACGAGACCAATACCATCGACGTTACACCGATGGTCGCGAAAGTCATTCAGGCGCAGATGGTCGGCGCTGGCGCTAAGACCCGCGCCACCACTGCATGAACTCGTTCCGGTCGATGGCACCGTCGGTGTCCAGGTCGATGGAGTCGAAGTGACCGCGCTGCTTCGCGGGCGGCACCGTGGAGCCGAGGTTTTCGAGTAGTTTGGTGAATTCGGTGAAGTCGATGCGGCCATCGCCGTTGGCATCGCATTCGGCGAACTGCTCGTGAAGATCCGCCAGCTCGTCACCGCTCAGCGGACGTGCCGGCCTCGGTGGTCTTGCCTCGTTGCTCATTTCGCATTCTCCTGCTTGGCCGCGCGCTTCCGTGCATCGAGTTCGCGCGTGGAGGGACTCGGACAGAGCCGATGTACCGCCAAGTCATGTTCATGACATGTCCGCGCCTCACCCGCAATCGGATTCGTTTCGCAGCCGACCAGTCCGACAGCTCTGCGCCCATCGGTCTGGTCCATGCAGACGCCGCCGCACCGCAACATCGATTCGGCCGTGCCTGCTCGACCCGGAGCACGGCCCGAACGACGCCGAGCGCATCCTGCTTCACCTGAACTAGTCACCCGGCCCATGTGTAGTGATGGGTGACAGCTCCTTCCCACGTCTCTCCTTTGCCGTCGTGCAACCTGGAAGGTGTCTTGCCCGTATGGCATACGACACGGTGACTTCTTTCTGGAATCTGAACGAGGTGAGCGATGCGAATCTTAGTGTGGCTGGTATTGGGACTTGGCCTCCCGTGGCTCGCTCCCGCGGCGCACGACGGTCCGGCTGCACAGGACGAGATCGATGACAGCAAGTTTGGCGTCTATCGCGGCGCAGACGGTCACGTCATCGGCATCGATCAGTTCATCACCGATTCCGGCGATAGAGCCGTGCTGTATTCGGACTACCAGTCCGGTGTGGTACGACGGATATTTCCGTTATCGCAAGACGAATGGGCGATGGGACCTTCATTCGCGGCTCAAACACCGAGGGAGCTCACGATCCGGTTCGTCAGGGGGGCCACCGGAGCGGTTTCAGGCGTCTCGCTCCATCCCACGAAGGGCCCGCAATCCTTCGCAGAGAAATCGCCACTGATTCGCGAGGCAGTGACCATCGACAGCGGATCCGTGAGACTGGCGGGCACATTGTTATTGCCGGCCGGCGAGGGGCCGCACGCCGCCATTGTCCTTTTGCATGGATCCGGCCCGTTGACCCGCCATTCTTTTGGCCCGTATCCACATTTCTTTTCGTCTCTGAACCTGGCGGTCCTGATTTTCGACAAACGCGGCACGGGTGAGTCGACCGGGACCCTGTTCGACGCATCGACGGGAGCGCTCGAGTCAGCACCGAAGGGCTACAACTATCCTGACTACCTGCTCGAAGATGCATCGGCGGCATTCCGGTTTCTCCAGAATCGGCAGGAAATCGATCCCAGGAAGATCGGATTCTGGGGCTCCAGCGAGGGTGGCATGCTGGCGACGCAAGCGGCCGCGAAACTCGAGGATGCTGCGTTTGCGATCAATTCGTCGGGCTTCATGGGGCCGCTCTGGCAAACACTTCACTACCAGGCGGGCGCGCTGGCGCGGGAACGCGGCCTCCCCGATTCGCAGATCGACGAAGTGCTGGCGTTCAGCGCGTCATGGATGCGGGTTGCGCGAACCGGGGATGACTACGCGCAATTCGTCGAGGCACGGAACGCGGCGCGCCGCGAAGACAAAGACTGGTTGTTCAACTGGCGCAGCGGAGAATTCACGTCGCTGAAGCAGATGCGCTGGGATTGGGATCACACGTTGTCATTCGATCCACTGCCCGCCTTGGAATCCGTGACCTGCCCCGTCCTTGGATTGTGGGGAGAACATGATCCATTGACCGATGCGCCTCGCGCCGCGAAGAGCATGCGGGATGCTCTCGCAAAGGGTGGCAACGAGGATGTGACCACCAGGATCATTGCCAACGGCAGTCATTCGCTGATGGAAGTGCCCGACCGGCGACGCATGGCGCCGGGGGTGTTCGACACACTGCAAGAATGGTTGCGGGATCGGGTGAGGATCGACAGTCCCTGAGTTCCGCCGCGAGGGGAGCGTCGAAAGTTAGACGAGCCTGCGGCTTGTCAGCCGACGCGGTCAATCGACACGTCGAAGCCGCGCGCGCAGATCGAGCCAGGGCCTCGTTTCGAGCATGGGAACGGACCAGATGTTGCGCTCGATCAGCATCAGCGGAAATGGATCCATGCCCTCATCTCGCTTCTCGATTGCCTCGGCGATCCGCGCACGTGCGCGCTCGTCGTCCCCGAGCGCGATGAAGGACATCGCAAGCATCGCGGGGTCGACGTGCGTTCCCTTGGTGCCGCGCCTGAACTCGACGACGAGCCGCTCGGCGTCCGCGTGCGCGCCGGCTCGCATGTAGCTGATGGCGGCGTCGACGCGGAAACCGCGCACGTCACCGAAGAACTGCTCCGCGAGACGCAGCGAGCTCATGACGCCGGCGCTGTCATTGATGAAAGCCTGGTGCCGCGCGAGCCCGACGTAGCCAATGGCACTCGTCGGCGCAACCTGGATCATCGCGCGGAAGGCGGCCGCCTCGCCATCGCCGTCGCCCGTGGCGCGCAGCGCCAGTGCAAGTGGCGAATATGGCGCGGCATTCATCGTGTCGAGGTCCAACGCACGCCGCGCCGATCGGATCGCTTCCGCGTGTTCGTTCTGCAGACAATGAAGCATGGCCGAGTAGTGGTGAACGATGGCCTCGTTGGGGCTGGTTCGTAGCGCCGCATCGATCGCGGTTCGCGCGTCGCGCATTCGCCCCCGATACATGTTGAGCCGGCCAAGCGTGGTCTGCGCGACGCCCTGGCTGGAATCGAGCGCGAGAGCGCCGAGTGCGTCCTCCTCGACGCGCCGCATGAGCTCAATGCGGCGCGCATTCCAATCGCTCTCGGGAATCGATTCGAAGAAGAGCGAGTCGAGTCGGACATGTCCTCGCCACGCCAGAGCCGCGGCGAACTTCGCGTCGTATCCGATGGCTTCGTCCAGTAGCTCGATGGTCTGCGCGCGGACACTCGAGGACATGCTGACCCCGATCGCGGAAGCCCTATACAAGGAGAGTGCGCGCAAGAAGGCCGCATGGGCCGCGGCAGATCCCGTGGAACTCTCGGCCGGCGCGACGGGCATGGCCGATGACGGCGGGGCGCTTCTTGCCCCGGGGGACGCCGACGGGTCGCTTCGCCAGAACCAAAGGCTCGCCGCGACGATCGCGAGAAGCCCTGCCGCGCCCGTCGCGGTTGCACGCCACCGCCCTGATGCGACGACCGGCTCCGCCCGCGCCTCGCGCAGCCTGACTTCCGCGATGAACTGGTATCCCCGCCGGGGCACGGTGGCGATGAACTTCGGTCCGGATTCCTCCGTATCTCCCAGCGCCTTCCGGGCCTGCGAAATCGTCTGGCTGAGGTTGTTGTCTTCGACCACCGTGTCGGGCCACAACGCATCCGCGAGCTCATTCCGCGTCACGAGTTGACCCGCACGCCGCACGAGGTGAACCAGCGCGTCGAACGCCTTGCCTGTGATGGTGACCGGGTCGCGCCCCTCGCGCGTCAGCAGCCGCCGCTCCGGATCGAGCACGAACCCGCCGAATTCGTAGAGGCTGGCCTTCGCGGAATCCGATTTCACAACTTTTCACCGTCATTCATGGCGGCGGCCACGCATTTTCACCAAACCCAGGCCATAAGTGTCTGCGGTGAGATGGCGTCTCGCAACGGCTAAGGGAGTGAACATCGTGAGCAGCAGCACATCGGCCATGACGGCGGCGCGGACCGCAACCAGTCGGGACGCGACCCAGTCATACTATTCGCGCCTCGCGATCGTTCTGGCGGCGATCGTGTTCCTTGCCTTCGCGCGCAACTACTGGGCGCCCCTTGCGGGAGGAACGCTGGATTTGCCTCGCGCGGTGCACATCCACGCCGTGTTGTCCTTCGTCTGGATGCTCTTTTTCGTCGTGCAAACGACGCTGGTGGCGAACGGTCGCGTATCCCTGCATCGCGCGCTCGGACTCCTGGGCATCTCGATTGCCACGGCCATGGTGATCACCGGTGTCGTGGCAACCACCGTATCGCTCGAGGCGGGCCTCGTCGGGCCGAAGCCCGAGTTCGCACGGCTGGCGAACGTACTCGGCATGTTCTCGATGGCGCTATTCAGCCTGTTTTTCGCGCTTGCCATTGCAAACATCCGCAAGTCCGAGCACCACAAACGCTTCATGGTGCTCGCGACGTTTTCGATTCTGCAGGCGGCGATCGCCCGCGTGATTCAGCTCTTTCCGGCGTTCTCGTTTCCGCAACGCACGACCATCGGAGCGGTGGTGGTCGACGTGATGCTTCTCGCCGTGATCGCGATCGACACGCGGCTTCATCGGCGACTGCATCCGGTTTACGTGCTGGGTTTCGTATTGCTGGTGACGGCGCAGGTCTCGCGGATCCTGGTGCTGAACACCGAGTGGTGGACGCGTTTTGGAAACTGGCTCGCCGGATAGGGCCGGCCTCCTGATTACGAAGGCCTTCGGCGTTCCTCGAGTCCCGCGCTCCAAAGGGTCGGACCCGATACTGCGCGGCCGCCATCACAGCCCTTGTTGCCGCATCGCCGCCAGAAATTGATCGCTGTTGGTGAAGCAAGCGTAGTGACCGCCATCAATCTCCGCGAGCGCCTTGCCCCGAGAACTGACTTTTTCCCAATAGGCCCGCGCAGGTTCAATAGGTGTGACGTGGTCGTCGCGGCCTTGAATGAGAATGTACGGCACCGGTATCGACGGAATATCCGTCATCGCGTCAAAGGCGAGCGATTCGTTACCGACTTTGCCGGCTTGGAATCCGTAACCTTCGAGCCACGCTCGCGCCTCGGGTCTGCGGCGATCCGGCGGTCCGGCGAAAATTTTTTGCAGCTCGAGATATTCCAGATCCGATGGCGACATCATCCACTTGCGGGATGCGCCAATGCGCTTCCAGTCGTTGACGGATAGTGTTCGCGCTTCATCCAGTGCTTTCAAACCCGCTTCGTCGTGCGAGGCCATTGCCTGCGCGCGCGCCCAACGTTCCCGGTAGTCCATCGTCAATTCATTGTTGACGAACTGTCCAGTACCCACGAAGGCGCGGAAAAGCTCGGACGCTCGCCTTACTACCATCAGACCCAGCACGGCGCCAAAGGACTGCCCCACCAGAACCAGCTTGCGCTTGCCGAGGCGATTCAAGGCATGACGTGTCACTTCCACCGCGTCGTCAGTCAATCGCCGGAGCGTGACGTCAGGTGTACCTTTGCCTCCAAATACGATCACATTCGTACTCCGGTTGCACGACCTCGCGAGTTTGTTGCTCGTTTATCGCGGGCAAGCCGAACAACCAGGTTCGCCTTGTCAATCGGGAAATGCTCTCTATCCCGGCTGCGCCGCGCCGTTGACGAAGATGGGGTCGCCGAGCGCCTGCTGATATTCCTCCTCCCCTATTACGTCCACCGACCGCAGCTTCGCCAGCAGGTTGTCGATCAGCAAACGCAGGCCAGGGCTCGGCGTGCCGCGCGCAATTGAACGCTGGTACTTGATCGGCCCAGGGATGATCGAGACCAGAAAGGCCATCTGCGCCGGCGTCAACGCCTGGGGTTCGCAATCGAAATAGTGGCGGGCCGCGGGCCGCAGGCCACGCAATTCCGGCCCCCATTCGATGATGTTCAGGTAGATCTCCAGGATACGATCTTTGCCGAGCGCCGACTCGAGCAGGAACGTGATCGCAAGTTCCTGCAGCTTGCGACCGACTTCCTTTTCACGCGACAGGAACAGGTTCTTGGCCAGCTGCTGCGTGATGGTCGACGCGCCGCGCGCCGCGCCCCCGCGCGACAAGTTAGTCGCCAGCGCGGTAGGCAGTTCGCGCAGGTCGATACCTCCATGCCCGTAGAAACCCGCGTCTTCGGCAAGGAGCAGTGTGCGCACGAACAGCGGCGGAATATCGTGCAACCCGATGAAGTCGGGGGATGCCGGCGACACGGCGACGGGATGTTGCGGGCCGACTCCATCTTCGGGGCGGAAGACGAAATCTCCGCGCAGCCGCGAGATCGCCGGCGGCATCTGGCTCGGCGGGGTGAAGTCGATGTTCTGACTCACCACGAGAGCGGCAGGGTCCGCGGGATCGCCGCTCACTCGCACTTCTATCGTGGCCGAACCAAGATCACCGTCACCGGGCGCCAGTCCCAGACTTTCTGGCACGGCCAAACCAGCCGCGCCCAGCAGTCGCCCGAACTCCAGTTGCTGCACGCCGAGTGCGACATCGATACTCGGATCAGTGTCCGTGTCGCGCAGCTTTATCGAGCCCGACAGGTCCGCACCCGCCAGCGTTCCCTTGATCTCGGGAATTTCAGTCGTGCCCTTGCCCTCGGCACGTAGCACGTTGCCATCGAATCGCAACGTCACGTCCGTCGCATCGCCAAGATGTGGTTCGTCACCGGTGTTGTTCGCCAGCGCACCGAAGCGCGCACCGCGCGCGCCGATGTCGACGTGGAAACGGAGCGCATCCGCGCTCGATCGAACATTCACGCGACCGTCCGCGATCCCACCTACGAGCAGCGGGTTACCTTCGCGCCGCACGTCCAGCAGACGGCCGACGTCGAGCCGACGCGCCTCGATATCCCACCCGCTGCCCACCGAGTCCGAGTGCCGGCGAATCGACAGGCCGGCCTGCGGTTCTATCAGCGTGAGTCGCAGATCCCCGCCGCGAATGCCCGTCACGTACCAGGCAGTGGCTGGAGCGCTGACCCTGAAACCTGAGGGACCGACGACATTGGCAGATCGAACCGCAAGTCGCAGTCGGCCTGGCCAGGTGGCGGAGATCGTGTCGGCACGCAGTCGCATGCCATGGCCAAGGTCCAGATCGAAATCCTCCAGTCGCAAGAAGGGCCAGAGGCCGACGTGGACCGAACCGATTCGGGCGAACATGCCATGGCGCAGGGCTGAGGACTCTATCCGCTCGCGGACTGCGCGCTCGAGCTGGGGTCTCAGCAGTATCGAGGCGAGGGTTGCGATCAGCGCCGCGGCGATCGCTACTCCGAGCCATCTTCGTGCGCGGGTTCCTGACATGGCCATCGATTGCAGGATGCCATAGCCGAGCCGGAGTTCTGGATGGCTCCGTTCGCCGACAAGGTGTTACCCATGTCATCGGTATGAATCGTTACCGAGCCAGAGAGCGGGCGGCTAGCCCTGACCTGTCGGTGTCGTCGAACCCTTGAGATACGGGGGCGCCGAGATCTCACCATCGTCCACAGTCACCCGATTGCGTCCGTCACGCTTGCTGCGGTAGAGGCACGCATCCGCGCGGCGCAATAGCTCTTCGACGGACGGTTCGCGCGGCTGCAACTTCTGGGTGCCGCTGACTCCCAGACTTACCTTGATAGGTAGAAGACCAACCTGCGTTGCGATGGGTCGAGCTTCCACTCCTGCCCGAATGGATTCCGCAACCTTCGCCGCACCTCGCAAGCGAGTTTGCGGGAGCACTACGCCGAACTCTTCGCCGCCGAGCCGCGCCAACCAGTCCGTATCGCGCGGAAGCAGTCCCTTCAGACGGCGTGCGAGCGCTTCCAGAACTTCGTCCCCAACTGCATGCCCGTGTTGATCATTGACTGCCTTGAAGTAGTCCACGTCGATGACGATCAGCGACAAATCACCGCCGTAGCGCCGGGCGATTTTCAGCTCTCGATTGAGCTCCAGATCGAAAGACCGGCGATTGTTCACTCCGGTGAGCGAGTCAGTCATCGCCCAACGCGTCCTTTCCTCGAGTGTCGTACGCAAGCTGTGCTCCAACGCCAGAATGCGTTGGGCGGTCATGAGCCGCGCGATCAACTGGCTCACCGGTGTTTGTTTGCTCACATACTCGTCGGCTCCCGCTTGAAGACCGACGAGGACGTCCCTTTCGGAGTCCTCTGAGGAACGCAGGATGATGTACACGTAGCCTGGTAAGACACGCGCGGCCCTGATGGCGGCGCACAGCACCAGCCCGTCGATCTCAGGCAGATCGCGATCCAGAATGACAATCTGGCATCCGTCGGACTTGACCTTGGCAAGCGCTTGAGTTCCTGTGAGAGCGCCTGTCGTGGGGTACCCCGCCTGTTCCACCACGGCGCACAACCTTTCCACAAACTCCGGGTCGCGATCGACGATCAGCACTTTCGCATTCGGCACGTTCTGCCGGACCGCGCGTAACTCGGTCAACGAGTCTTCCAAGCTCAGTGACTTCGACAGCCGCATGGGAACTTCTTTGATTCTTCGTCCGGGCAAGTGCACAGACACAAGCGGTCTATCGAATAGGAAGATCCGCGCGCTGGGGATCAGCGCGCAGAACACTCTTCATCGGACTACTTCCTACAGCCGCGAGAGTGTCGACTGGTTGATCGGGCGTTAATAATCAATCACTTGCCGCTGGCGGCGGTTTTCACGACGCGGTAAAAGATCCCGACACTTCGTATGTCACGCCATCACCCGAACGGCCGCTCCCCCCACGCTGGGAGCTGAAGTACAACCGCGTGCCGGACGGATCGAAAGCAGGCCCCGCAACCTCCGACTCGCGATGACCCTTCACCTGCACGATCGGCGTGAGACCTCCTGCCGAGAGCGCGACGATCTGCATGTCTCCGTCATCTTCGGCAACGAGCACGTCTCCGGCAGCCGTCGTGGTGACGTTGTCCACGCCAAAGAGAACGGGAACGGCGACTCGAGCGGCGTCGTAGAGTATTCGCAGACTATTGTTGGCGATATCGAATGCCCACACGCGGTTGTCATGCTTGGTCGTGAAGAACACTGTGCCGTGCGCATGCCAGCATCCTTCTCCGCCACGGAACGCGGTCGTGCGCCGGACCTGCAGGCGCGTGGGTACGACGCTGCCGGATGGGTCTTCGACAAGATGCCATTGGACGCGGCCTCCCGGGATTCCATCCCACTCGGCCGCTTCGAGTCTGCCGCTCGAGAAATCGGGAACGCCGGTCCGGGCATCGAGGCGATCAGGGCTGAAGCGATACCATCGCCCGTCCGGAAGATCCTCGGTGAGGTAGGCCTGCAAACAGAGCCGCACGCCCTCGCGAAGCTCCTCGGGTGGGAATCGACGCTCGTCGCCGTCGCTGCGCGCTTGCGCTGTTCCAAGTGTCACGCTCGAAGCGAGTGCGAGCTGATGGCAAGTATTCAGCCGAAACCGCGCGGGTACAGGGGCGAGCGTTAGCCCGTCGCGGTGCAGACTCGCTGCGAAATCGGTATCAGGAGACGCTGAGCCACGCGGTTGCGTCTACGCCCGGTATTTCGTCGGGGGCGAGCTGAATGTTTAGCGTCTCTATCACCATATCCGCGATGTTGTCCTTAAAGTTGCGCTCGCCCTTGTGGTTCTTCTTTCGATTGATCGCGCCCGCGACCAAATCGGCGAGCTGCACCATCTCGCTCTTGTGCGATTCAGCGGAGTTCACTTCGACAATCTCCATGCCGTCGTATGAGGTCTTGAAAGCCGCCGCGATGCGGTTCTTGATATCTGCCCGTGCGATCTCGTCTAACGACTGCTCAGCATCGACGGTAAGCGCGACTTCGTGCGGAAGGCTGATTCGCCCGTTCTGGATCTCGTGCTCGACCCCGCGCACGATCATGAATTCGTGAAGTCGCTGTACAACCTCCGTGATTGGCCGGCGAGTCTTTGCGTTCTCTATCGAGATAGCCTTAAAGCTCAGAAGCTCCTTCTGGCCTACGATCACGTCGAGCAGAGCCCGAATGGGCTCAACGTCGTTTTTCCGAAGTTCGGAGAAGTGAATCTCCCTGCTCCCAAACTTGGAATTGTCGCGCCAGTCCCAAATTGCCCTCGACACTTGAAAAACCGAACGGCCGGTCATCGCCCAAACCGCCGCGACACACACGAACTCTTGATTCTTTCCGGTTTCGTCGGCGTATACGTGGACGATCCGCCGTCCTGGCTTGTCCTCGACAACGGCCTCTGCTACCTCCTCCTCGATTTTTCGGCGACGTTGCCGCACACGGCCACTTGCAGGAAACAAGCCATATTCGTTTTGAATCTTCGCCCGCGAACGCGCGATGTTCGTGAACCGCTCCAAGCTGAAGAGATCCCGAGGCATCATGCCGTGCGGGTTATAGATAGACGGCTGATAGTTCTCCCAATACTTCAAGGTTAGCGCGACGTCGCTATCGCGCGTGTGTGGATACTCATTCAGAATCCACGCCACCCGAGTTCTAACTGATGTTAGGTCGCCGGTCGCGAGAGCCTTCTGCAGTTCGGCGGTTTCCTTCGCGAGCCGGACGGCACGCGCCGCCAATTGGTCAGGCGTCAAATTGCGGAGCCGCCCTTTTGGCTTCTCTTCTTCCTCGTCCTCGCCCAGAAAATCGAGTTCGCTACCCATCTTGCTCGCGTTGCGCCCTCTACGCCGCCAGAAGCGTCATCGTTAGACGACGACGAGACGTGACGGCAGTTCGATCATCCTTCGCGCAGAGTGCAGCGCGAGGACGGATCTCACGAATCGAATTCCTCTGTTTCGTGCACTGATCGCGGTGAGGACGTATTGCGCAAAGAATATGCCGGCGGCCAACCACTGCGCGTTTGGCGTTGCGCCGGCGTGATACAGCACGAAGGGGGCGATGCCAGTGAATGCCAGCGAAAGCGCAGCCATGTCGCGATACATGAGGAAATCGCGCTGCGGGTCTCGAATCTCGGCCTCGTCCTCGACCATCTTATAGAGCCGATACCAAAGGGCATTCTGCTCGACCGGATCGGTCGGGAAGTCCCCGACATGCTCGCGCAACTGTTTTACGCCGATTCGCGGATCCGCCTTTACGTGCTTCGAGAACGCCTCGCAGCCCGGCAGCCAGCCGTAGGATCGCCAGTAGACGATCAGGCACTTCGCCTCATTGTTGGCGACGTGCACGAGCAAGAGAACTACGATGGGCATCACGACTGTAGTCACGAGCCGCGACTGCGCCAGTTCAACGATACTCGGGTCGAATTTGAATCCGGGGATCAGGAAAAGACAAACGATCATCGCATCCACGAGAACGAGCGACCAGAGCCGCCACTGATACTCGCGCTTTAGGGACTTCGCGCTCAACCGGCGTACTCCGTGTCGATGTGAAAGCTACCGTCGGCGGCGACAGTGAACTGTATCGTGCCGTCACGGCGCGTGGTCAGTACGTGCCGCCGCTTGTCCGTCGTGCGCACGTACACGCCGTCTTTCCTAACTACCGCGCGATAGTCGGGCACCGTTTGCTGCGTCTCGTGTTCGATAGGCTTGTCTGAGATCACGACCGCCCACGGCGTACAGCAGTCGAAAACTTCGGGACAAAAGCCGCTCTCGCGGCCGTGGTGTGACGCAACAAATATTTCTGTTTTCGCCAGCTTGTCTACAAAGTCCTGCCTCTTTAAAAGGGCACGCCATCCGGCCTTTTCGAGATCCCCGGGGAACAAAATCGAGAAGCCCTTGTACTCAAAGAACACCGCCATGCTGAGGTCGTTCGTGTTATCGAACTCCGGATAGTTGTTCCAAAACGCCGTAGCCGTAATTCCGCCCATGTGCTGATCGAAGGGCTCGGTCACTGGGTAAATGTATTGGTCGCAAAGAGCGACGTATCGCTCAGCGTCGTTCGTCAGTGGCGCGGATTTCTCTTTTATCTGCCTGAGCTGCGCTCCGGTGTAGCTCTTGTTCCTGTGCAGTGTCGCGACATAAACGCCTTCGTCCCACAAGCCTTCGAGATCCTTCATGTGATCTTGATCGGCGTTCGTGATGAAGAGGTAATCAAGTCGGGTGAGGCCGAGCCTGTGCCGGATGTGGGTACTCGGCCGCCAATCGGCCGTGCACCCCGAGTCGATCATTGCCAGCCGGCCGAGCTGCGCGCCAATGGCGTGCCGGATCATGGCGCATGCGCCATGCTCGACATCCCAAATACCGATGTGCATTTGTCCCGCTAACGTGGGTTTCGGTCTCGCGAGCGCGGATTTCAGGTCGCTCAGATACATCCGACCGTTTTAGGGGCGACCCCTAACAAGCGCAAGCCTCACCCTACAAATAAAGTGAGGGCTATCTACTCTGCTGGGATTCGTCGTGCCGCGAAGACCGGGGGGACACTTCCGAAAGATGAGGGGGTGCCCTGTAACCACAGGGGTTCCCCTCGCTTTCGTGTTTCCGTAGAAAACGCCCGCCCGATCCCTGCGGCCAGACGGCAGGAAACCGGCGCAGCGCGGCGGAATTACTCGAGATTGGTGCACTTACCGCGCACTTATCGTCACACCGGCCGGAACGGCTTTCGCGCAAGTCTTTGAAAGATTGGTGGAAAGGGAGGGAATCGAACCCTCGACCCCGGCATTATGAGTGCCGTCCGGGCTCGTAAGGAACTCTAGAAATCAATCACTTGCCGCGGGCGTCCGTTGCCGAACATCCGAACAGAGCACCACTGAGCAGCGCTGGTCACACAAAAGTCCCACAGAACCACACGCGCATCGGGCGAGCTAGTTGGATGCGGATCCTTCGCGTTGCTGCATGCGCGCGCGCATGGCCTTATCCAGGTACACCCAAGGCGGCTCCCTTTCCGACTCCGGAAGCGCCCAAAGTCCTTTCCGGTGATCGCGTGCCCAATTCTGAAGCTTCTTGAGCTCCGCATCGTTGCTCCTCGATTCCCACACCCAGGCGTTTCCACTACCGACCAGTTCCCAGCTCAGGTCTTTGCCATCGACGTAGATACGACCGATTACGGTGACGCCGTATTCGGGATTGTCCTCCGGTGGCGCGATCGATTCGTAGATTCGAAGCCGCGCACGTTTGCCCTTCACCATTTCATTCAGCGCCGCGACTGATTCGGAATGCCACGGCTGCCCTTTATGGGGGGCAATGACGTCGGCGACATAGATGGTAAATGGCGCATTGTCGCTGGCGCGTCGCGCATCGATGCTGTCTCCCAGAATTGCGCCGACCAGATCGACATCGATGACGTCCACTTCGCCAGACCGCGGCAGATCGTAAGGGTTCCGGGGCATATCCCCGACGCGATCGCATGCGACGAGCAATGAAGTGGCGAGCACTGCGCCTATCCAGATAGCCTTGTGAATCATGAGCCGAATCCTTTTCATATAGGCTTGGTCTGGTGAGGATATTGTTTCAAGCGCCCTGGGCACGGGCAGCCGCTGTAATTGTCGCGGGGCTTGGGACGCCATGGCTAGCTGTCCACGTCTACTACGAGTTCAGCTATTGGCTGCCGATATCCTGGGCATGGGTTCAGGCTCTTGGCTGGGTCCTCGACATCGCGTTCCAATGGATAATTGTGCTGGCCTTGGTGAAGATGCTCGGCAACTCGTGGCACACATCGATCGTTGGCACTGGAAAGTGGCTCGATCCTTCCTCGATGACGAAGGTGTTCGCTCTGCTGGTGCTGACTGGGCTGAGTCTCGACTACCTGTGGCAGCTTCCATGGTTTGCCATTCACCCAGAAAAACTTGCCGCGCTCAGCGAGCCCAACTCGATCAGCTTTTCGGATGAAGAAGCGGTAGAAGCGGGCCCGGCGATTCTGACTACGCTTCTGGTACTTTCGGCAGGCCCAATCGTAGAGGAAATCTTCTACCGCAGCCTTCTCTTGCCGTCCCTGATGGCAATGATGTCCGTGGGATGGTCCATTGCCGTTTCCAGCATCTTGTTCGGACTCTATCATCTCAACGACCCTCTCGCTGCAAGCTTCTTTTGCGCAGTGTTGAGCTTTGTCTATCTGCGCACCGGTTCACTCTTTTCCTGCATTGCGATTCACATCGCATATAACCTCCTGCAGGCGCTCCTCGAACTCTTGACCCTCACCTTCCCCGACTCCTGGTACCGAGGCTACGACCTGTTTCGATCGGAAGCATGGTGGCTTCACGGCACCATTCTCGTAGTTAGCACCGCGCTTCTATTCAACCTTGCCCGACTGAGAACCTATCAGTCGCCGCCACCGCCGGATCGCGAGTCTTCTTCGGGTGCTTTGTAACCTGGCGGCGGCCCCACCGAAGGCCCGTTGTCAGCCGCGTCATCTGCCCAATTCGCGCACGAGATGAGATCGTCGTATGTATTTACGCAATCGTTATTCAGGTCTTTTCTGCGCTTGCCCCTCCTCTTTTTCTTTTCCTCGTCGTCCTTGTGACACATCGGAAACCCGCCGTCTGGATTGTTCGGGTCATCCGGCGGGAATCGGATTCGGCGCTGGTTGTCGCGTATGTCCTGCATCATCCTGTTGAACGTGTGGATATGCTGATCGGCGCGCTCGCTTTTGTCCCGCACCTCGCGTTCGGGGTTAGGCGGCGGCGGAGTGTTGAATCCCGGTGCTGACTGGGATGTGCTCGATCTCGATAGTTGGGTGCTTCTTCGATCACGAGAGCAATCGCTTCGAGTGCGCCGACAGCCCGTTCGCTGCCAGGGTGTTACCCATGTCATCGGTATGAATCGTTACCGATGTGTCCGGAACGGACCCAAAGAAATTGGTGGAAAGGGAGGGAATCGAACCCTCGACCCCGGCATTATGAGTGCCGTGCTCTAACCAGCTGAGCTACCTTTCCACGTCCCATCCGACGGGGAATCCCGCACGGGCTTCAGGCCAGTGCGAAGGGGCCGCGATTCTCTAGGCCTCGCCCGCGCCTGTCAAGGCAATCCCCGCAAAAACAACAGCTTAGCGTCGCGGCAATCCGCTGCCACCGGGGTGTGCGGCAATTCCTTATCAAGTCGAATCATCAAGGGTGGGATACGGCTCTCAATTCGCGCCCACGCGATCAAGTGTGAACGGAATCAAGCCGATACGCATCAACGGGACGCCATGTCGGAAAGCGCCAGGACGACGAATCAGCACATGAAGTGGCTGCAACTTGCACATCTGCCGTTGAGAACGAAGCTGATCGCCGCCAGTGCGCTGTCGGCGTCGATGGCGTTGCTGATCGCCGCGCTCACGCAGGCAACCTTCTCCTACTTTTACACGCACAAGGAAGCGTACGAGCACCTCAACGCGGTCGCGCGTGTCGTCGCCGCGCGCAGCACGGGCACGCTGATCAGCAAGGACTTCCGCCAGTCTGAAGCGCTGGTCAGCGCGCTGCGCATCGAACCGAATGTCGAAGAAGCGTTGCTGATCGACGACCAGAATCACGTGCTCATGCACTACGCGGGCAATCGCGCGATGCTCACGCGCAACCCACGCGGTGAGCCGACCGAAATCGAAAAATGGCAGCAGGCCGCCATCGCGAGCAACGAGCACCTGCATCGCTTCGACGGGCTCTCCGCGCTGCACCTCGTCTACCCGATCGCCGATGACGGCAAGGTCATCGGCCATCTCTACGTGCGTTCGAATCTCTCCGAGATGCAGGAAGCCATGCTCGCGCAGCTCGCGATGCTGCTCGGTGGTTCGGTGGTCGCGTTCGCCATCGCCTGGCTGCTCGCGCGACGCGTGCAGCGGCAGATCGCGACGCCGCTCATGCAACTCGTCGAGGTCATGCAGCGCGCCGAGCACGGCGACTACTCCAGGCGCGCCGAGGTCACGAGCGACGACGAAATCGGTCACCTGCTGCGCGGCTTCAACGGCATGCTCGGCCAGATCGAGAACCGCGAGCAGGAGCTCGCGAAGCAGCACGAATACCTCGAGCAGCAGGTCGTCGAGCGCACCAAGAGCCTGTTCGACGCGAACGCGACGCTGCGCCAGGCGATGAATGACAGCGTCGAGGCCTGCCGCGTCGCCGAGGCGGCGTCGCGCGCCAAGTCGGAATTCCTCGCGCGCATGTCGCACGAGATCCGCACGCCGATGAACGGCGTGCTCGGCATGACCGAACTGCTGCTGGACTCGAAACTCGACCCGCGCCAGCGCCGCTTCGCCGCGACGATCCAGAGCTCGGCCGACGCGCTGCTCGCGATCATCAACGACATCCTCGACTTCTCGAAGATCGAGGCCGGCAAGCTGCGCCTCGAGGCTCAGGACCTCGACATCCGCCAGGTGGTGGAGGAAGTCATCGACCTCTTCGCGCAGCGCGCGCACCAGAAGGGCATCGAACTACTGCTCGACATCGACCCTTACCTGCATCGCTGGGCCAAGGGCGACGAGCTGCGCATCCGGCAGATCCTCATGAACCTGGTGTCGAACGCGCTCAAGTTCACGGCGAGCGGCCACGTGCTGGTCCGCGCGCGCGGCGTGAATCCTTCGGAGACCCACGTGTCGCTGGTCATCGACGTGGTCGACACGGGCACCGGCATCCTGCCCGAGAATCAAGCCGCCATTTTCGACGCGTTCGTGCAGGAAGACGGCTCGACCACGCGCCGCTTCGGTGGTACCGGCCTCGGCCTCGCGATCAGCCGCCAGCTCGCGACGCTCATGGGCGGCGACATCACCGTGGTCAGCCAGCCCGGCGTCGGCTCGACCTTCTCGCTGTCGATCACGCTGCCGGCCGCGCCGGCGATCACCTCCGACTCCTCGCAGGGCCTCATGCTCGCGCCCGGCACGCGCGTGCTCGTGGTCGACGACAGCGCGATCAACGTCGAGATCCTCGCGTCGCAGCTCGAAGCATGGGGCTTCGTCGTCACCACCGCCGCAAGCGCGATGGAAGCGCAGCAACACCTCGACGCGATGCAGGCCGCCGATACGCCGCCGAAGATCATCGTGCTCGACTGGCACATGCCCGAGCAGAACGGCGTCGACTGGTTGTTAGGGGTGCGCGGCGACGCGCGCTACAAGTCGATCCCGGCGATCATGGTGAGCTCGGTCGCGGACGACCTCGAAACGGGCCTCGCCTCGCAGCTCGCCCCGCTGCGCCGTCTTGCCAAGCCGGTGCGCCAGAGCATGTTGCGCCGCGCCCTGCACGAAGCGTTGCAGGCCGTCCCCTTCCAGGAAGTCAGCTCCGCTCCCGCCATGCTCGCACCGGAGAACGAACCCGTGCTCGATCACCTGTCCGTCCTGCTCGTCGAAGACAACATGGTCAATCGCACGCTCGCGCTCGAGATGCTGCAGCGCCTGGGATGCGACGCGATGCACGCCGGCAACGGCGTCGAGGCGCTGGACGCGCTCGAGAAGCAGGACTTCGACGTCGTGCTCATGGACTGCCAGATGCCGGTCATGGACGGCTTCATCGCGACGCGCAAGCTGCGCGAGCGCGAAACCGTTAAGAAGAAGGAGCCGACGCGCGTGGTCGCGCTCACCGCGAATGCGCTCGCGGGAGACCGCGAGGCCTGTCTCGCGGCCGGCATGAACGATTACCTCGCCAAGCCCTTCACGCTCGCGCAGCTGCGCAACATCCTGCTGCCGTCGAAGGTGTCGCGCTCGGCGGCCAACAAGGTGACGCTCGATCACTCGGCGATCGATGCGGTGCGCCAGCTCGATCCGGACGGCAACGATCGCCTGCTCGCGCGGTTGATCGCGCTCTATCGCGACGACTCCTCGCAACTGCTCGCCGACATAGACAATGCGATGAAAGTCGGCGATGCCGAAGGCGTCGCGCGCGCCGCGCACACGTTGAAGAGCTCGAGCGCCAACCTGGGCGCGACGAACGTCGCGGCGATCGCGCGGCAGATCGAGCACTCCGCGCGCAACGGCGACCTCACGGACCTCGCCGCCTCGGTGACCAAGCTGCGCGCGCAGCGCACCGTCGCGCTCTCGGAGCTCGAGGCGCTCGACTCCTCGGCAAAGGTCGCGTGAAGTGAGCGGGACGCCTCCAGCGCCCATCCACGTCCTGATCGTCGACGACGACGCTGGCTCGCGCCTGCTCATGCGGCGCGCGCTCGAGCGCAGCGGATTCCTGATCTCCGAGGCGGCCGACGGCGCCTCCGCGGTCGCGGCCGTCGAGGCTGGCGAATGCAACGCGGTGCTCATGGATGTCGAGATGCCGCAGATGAACGGCTACGAGGCCTGCCGCGAAATCCGTTCGCGGCCGGGCGGCTCGCATCTGCCCATCATGATGGTCACCGGGCGCGATGACGTCGCGTCGATCAACCAGTCCTACCAGGCCGGCGCGACGGACTTCCTCGCGAAGCCGATCAACTGGAACCTGCTGGGCCATCGCGTGCAATACCTCGTGCGCGGCGGCCGGCTCGTGCAGGAACTCGAAGAAAGCGAGAGCCGCCAGCGCGCGATGCTCGACGCCCTGCCCGACCTGCTGCTCATCGTCGACATGCACGACCGCATCGTCGATCGGCTCGGAGCGACGGAAAATCACCCGTTCCTCAACGGCGCCGTAAAGCTCGAACAGAAGATCACCGAACTCGTGTCGGGCGACGCGGCGCGCGCGATCACGCACGCGCTCGACGACTGCCGCGTGCGCAACGACCGCACCGAGGTCGAATTCGAATGCATGCGCGAAGGTGTCGAGCGCCGGTTCGAAACGCGCATCGTGCCCTACGACAAGGGCCGCCTGCTGCTGGTGTTGCGCGACGTGACCGAGAGGCATCGGGCGGCGAACCGCATCCGCGAGCTCGCGTTCTTCGATCCGCTGACCCAACTACCGAACCGCCAGTACCTGCTGCAGCTGCTCGAGGAGGCGCGTCGCGAGGCGTCCACCACGGGAGAGCGCTTCGCGGTCGTACGGATCAACATCAACAACTTCAAGCGCATCAACGACAGCATCGGTCACGGCGCCGGCGACGCACTGCTGCAGGCCGTGGCCTCGAGGCTCGGCACCTTCCTGAAACTCGAATCCGACGGCGCGGTGACGATGCCGCTCGCGCGGCTCGCGGGCGACGAATTCGCGGTCGCGATCCGGCACCTGCAGTCGGATGCCGACGTCCAGAACGTCATCGCGAACATCACGGCCGCGTTCGCGTCGCCGTACATGATCCGCCACCGCGACTTCTTCGTGACGTGCACGATCGGCATCGCGGTGTATCCGGACCACGGCAGCTTCGCGGACGAACTATTGCGCACGGCGGGCCTGGCGCTGCACGAGGCCAGGACCGCGGGCGGCAACAAGGGCGTCATCTACAGCGAGCACATGCGCGCGCGCTCGGTCGCGCGGCTCGAGCTCGAAACCGAGTTGCGCCGCGCGCTCGACACCGACGAGCTGTTCCTCGTCTATCAACCGCAGATCGAAGTCGCCTCCGGCCGCATCGCGTCGGTGGAGGCGCTGGTGCGCTGGCGCCATCCGACGCGCGGCATCGTGGCGCCGGACGATTTCATCCCGGTGGCCGAGGAATCCGGCCTCATCGTGTCCCTGTCCGACCTCGTCATGCGCAAGGCGCTCAAGCAGATCGCCGAATGGTGGCATGCGGGCTGCCGCGATCTGAGAGTCGCGGTAAACGTGTCGGGCGCGCAGTTCGAGGCTCCCGGTTTCCCGGACTGGGTGTTCGCGCATCTCGACGAGGCGGGACTGCCCGGCGCGTGCCTCGAACTCGAGATCACGGAAAGCCTGTTGATGGTGGATGAAGCCGCGGCCGCGCTGGCGGTGCGGGCCGTGCGCGAGCTCGGCGTGCACGTCGCGATCGACGATTTCGGCACCGGGTACTCCTCGCTCGCCTATCTGAAGCACTTCCCGATCGAGGCGCTCAAGATCGACCGCTCGTTCGTCGCCGATCTCGGCCGGGACTCGAACGACGCGGCGATCTGCGCGGCCATCATCGCGATGGGCCGGCAACTCGGCCTCAAGATCGTCGCCGAGGGCGTGGAGACGAAGGAGCAGCTGCAGTTCCTCGCGACGCACGGCTGCACGCTCGCGCAGGGTTTTTACATCGCCAGACCCGTCGAGGCGGCCGAGATGGTCCAACTACTGCGAATCGGCACGCATGAAGCGCCGATGGTCGACCTGGCGGTGACCGGCAAGTGTGGCACGGACGTTCCCCTGGCCGACTACGAAGCCGAACTGCTCCTGAAAGCCCGCTGAATTGGGGACATTCCTCGTTTCCTAGCAAAAGGGGACAGACCTCAATGTTGCGCGCTCGCCCCAGGCCTGTCCCCTTTTGCTAGGAAACAGGGAATGTCCCCATTTCATGTAGCATTTGGCGGGCATGAGCGATCCAGCGAACGTTTTCCTGCTCGGCTTCATCGGCAGCGTGCTGGCGGCGCTCGGTACGGGGCTGGGCGGGCTCGGCGTGTTCTTCCTGAAATCGCCCAGCGAACGATCACAGGACGGAATGCTGAGCGCGGCGGCAGGCGTGATGCTCGCCGCGACGTTCTTCTCGCTGCTGCTGCCGGCGCTCGATCACGCTGATCGCGCGACGACCAGCCAGTTCCTCGGCGTGGCGATCGTCGGTGGAGGTGTGCTCGCCGGCGCCGTTGGCCTGTTCGCGATACACCGCCACGTTCCGCACGAACACTTCGTGCTCGGCCGCGAGGGACCGGATACCCGGCGTTTCGCGCGCATCTGGCTGTTCGTCATCGCGATCACGCTGCACAACTTTCCCGAGGGCATGGCGGTGGGCGTGGGCTTCGCGGGCGGCGACAAGGAGAACGGCACGGCGCTCGCGATCGGCATCGGCCTGCAGAATATTCCCGAAGGTTTCGCGGTCGCGGTATCTCTGGTGGGGATCGGTTATACGCGCAGCCGGGCATTTGCCGTCGCGCTGCTCACGGGACTGGTCGAACCGATCGGCGGCGCGGTCGGCGCCGCCGCCGTCTGGATCGCGGAGCCGCTGTTGCCCGCGATCCTGGGACTCGCCGCGGGCGCGATGTTGTTCGTCATCAGCGACGAGATCATCCCGGAGACGCACCGGCGCGGTTACGAGACCGTCGCGACTTTCTCACTGCTCGGCGGCTTCGTCCTGATGATGTTCCTCGATACCGCGCTCGTCTGAGCGCGGCAGCGTCGCGTCGATACGCGCGAGAAGATAGTCGAAGAACGGATTCGAACTGGCGCGCATCAAGCCGTCGGCGTTGATCACGAGCGCATTGCGCTCGCCGCGTACCGCGAGATTGCCGAGCTGCACGCCCAAGTCGTCCGATGGGTCGGGATGTGTGCCGTACAGGCCGTCGTGCAACGGGAACGGCAAGGCCACGTGAGACAGAGAGATGAAATCGGGCGGATAGGACGCGTCGAGCGGCTGCACGAAGGTCGACGGCGAGCCAGCCGCGGTGGTCTGAGCCTGCACCTGCCCTCCTTCGACGCCAGCGTTCGTCACCAGTGTCACCGCGTAATTGCGCGGAGCCGGCGGCAGCAAGGTCGCTGGCAAATCGTCGTTTTGCGGCCGGATCAGCCGGTCGACGCGCGCCGAGTGATTGCGGTCGAACAGCACGAGTTCGCTGCCGTTCCGCGGCACGTGCACGTACAAGGTGTCGATGACGGCGCGCGTATGGACCGTCGTATCGAGCACCGACTGGAAAGTCAGGATCGGCGGTAGTTTGTCGATTCGGCCCTGCTCCGCAAGTCCGTTGAGTCGGTCTCGAATTCCGTTCGCCACCTGCGACGACTGTCGCGCCGCGTTCACCGGAAACGAGTTGTACTTGTACGGGTTGTACTCGGGCAGCACGTCGAGCCACGCCGCCTTCGCGAAAGACGGGAACACCGCGGGCCAGCCGAGCACACCCGCGAAGCGCGCCATACTCGTGATGCCGATCATCGGCGAGATCAGCACGAGCCGATCGGGAGCGTCGAGTTCAGGATTGCCGAGCGCCTCGATCGCGTATTCCAGCGCAAGCGCGCCGCCGTTCGAGTAGCCGACGATGTGCAGCAGGCCGTCCTTCGAGAGGCCTCGCGCCGTGCGCACCGCGAGTCGCGTGGCCGCGAACCAGTCCTGCTCGCGCACGGTGGTCAGCGCCGCCGGCACGGTGCCGTGACCGGGGAGTCGGATGCCGACCGCGACGAAGCCGGCTTCGCGATATCGACTGGCCACGTGCCGCAAGCTGTAGGGGGCGTCAGTGAGACCGTGCAGCAGCACCACCGCGCCGCGCGGTGCAGCGTCCGGCATCAGCACGAACGAGCGGTTCCAGTTGTGGATCGAATTGCGCTCGTACATCGGGCTGCCCGCGAAATAGCGGTTCGCCGGCACACGGTCCTCGGCGGGTAGTTTGTCCGTGACTTCCGCCTTGACCTCGGCGAACACGGCATCCTCGGCGACCAACCACCGCTCCCAGTCCGCTTCGTCGATTTCGCGAGGACTGAGTTCGGTCGGGACTTCGGTGTGCCAGAGCCTGAGAGGGGGAGCCCGCCACGCATCCCAGGCACGCACGGCGAAGATCGTCGCGAGGATCAGGCCGAGACCGAGCGCGAGGCGCTTGAACCAGACGCGGACGATCGGGATCAGGTCTGTCCCCTTTTGCTAGGAAACGAGGAATGTCCCCATTACACGTTGAAGCGGAAGTGCATGACATCGCCTTCCTTGACGATGTACTCCTTGCCCTCGAGACGCAACTTGCCCGCATCGCGCGCGCCGGCCTCGCCCTTGAACTTGATGAAGTCATCGTAACCGATGACTTCGGCGCGGATGAAGCCGCGCTCGAAATCGGTATGGATCACGCCCGCGGCCTGCGGCGCGGTCGCGCCGGTGCGCACGGTCCAGGCGCGCACTTCCTTCACGCCCGCCGTGAAATACGTCTGCAGGCCGAGTAGTTGGTAGCCGGCGCGGATCACGCGATTGAGGCCCGGCTCGTCCAGGCCGAGGTCATTGAGGAACTCCGCGCGATCCTGCTCGTCGAGCTGCGAGATCTCGGCTTCGATCGCCGCGCACACGGCGACGACCACGGCTTCCTCGTCCTTCGCACGCGCCAGCACGGCGTCGAGATGCGGGTTGTTCGTGAAGCCGTCTTCCTTGACGTTGGCGACGTACATCACGGGCTTCGCGGTGAGCAGCTGCAGCTCGTGGCCGTCGGCCTTCTCTTCCTTCGTGAGGCCCATCGACCGCACGGGTTTGCCCTCGTCGAGGTGCTTGCGCATGCGTTCGAACAATTCCTTCTTGCGCAGCGCGTCCTTGTCGCCGCCCTTGGCCGCCTTCGCGTACCGGTCGACGGCCTTCTCGACCGTCTGCAGATCCGCGAGCGCGAGCTCGGTGTCGATGACTTCGATGTCCGAGATCGGATTCACCTTGCCCGAAACGTGGATGACGTCGGTGTCCTCGAAGCAGCGCACGACGTGCGAGATCGCATCCGTCTCGCGAATGTGCGAGAGGAACTTGTTGCCGAGGCCTTCGCCCTGCGAGGCGCCGGCGACGAGGCCGGCGATGTCGACGAATTCGACCGTGGTAGGCACGGTCCTCTCGGGATGCACGATCTTCGCGAGCTCGTCGAGCCGCGGATCCGGAACCGGCACGATGCCGACGTTCGGATCGATCGTGCAGAACGGGTAGTTCTCCGCCGCGATCTGCGCGCGCGTCAGCGCATTGAACAACGTCGACTTGCCGACGTTAGGCAGACCCACGATCCCGCACTTGATGCCCATCTATCTATACCTTCTCTTTTCCGCTGGCCGCGGCCGGTTTGCCGCGCGCGTGCAATTTGTTCATCGCGATCTGGGCGCCCGAACGCATCATCTCCTCGATGGCGTCGGCGCCCGCCTGGATCGTCTCGTCGATCAGCTTCTGCTCGTCCGCGCCGGCGCGCGTCAGCACGAAGTCGACGACCTGGTGCCTGGTGCCGGGATGTCCGACGCCGATGCGCAGTCGCCAGAATCCTTCGCCCTGCGCGGCGATGAGGTCGCGCAAGCCGTTGTGTCCGCCCGCGCCGCCGCCGTCCTTGAGACGGATCGTGCCGCTCGGCAGATCGATCTCGTCGTGCGCGACCAGCATCTGCGCCGGCGGGATCTTGTAGAAATTCAGCACGCTCGACACCGGCCCACCGCTGCGGTTCATGAAGGTCATCGGCTTCACGAGCCAGGCCTCCTCGCCGCCGATGCGCACGCGCGCCAGCTCCGCCTGGTGCTTACCTTCGTGCCGAAAGGTTCCGCCATGCCGGCGCGCGAGCTCGTCCACGAGCCAGAAGCCCGCGTTGTGACGCGTGCGCGCGTATTCGGATCCCGGATTGCCGAGACCGACGATCAGTCTGATGACCGTGCCGCTAATGGGGCCTTCCCAGGCCTTACGGCCACGAAGGAAACGCCGCCCCTTCTTCCATGAAGAAGGGGCGTCGTCCATTTAGTTTCAAGACGAAATGGGGCATGCACCATCCCATCCTGTCCAGGAAAGTAGTTAGTGCAGGCGAGGCGGGAAAACGCCCGCCCCGCCCCGCACAACTTACTTCTTGCCGCCTTCCTTCTTGGCGTCGGCAGCTGGCGCCGCCTTCGCGGCATCGCCCGCGGCCGGAGCGGCGGCGCCCTCGGCAGGCGCGGCGGCAGCGACTTCGGCGGCCGGTTCCGGTTCCTCGGCGCGCGGCGAGTGGATCGAGACGACCACGGCATTGCCCTTCGCGACGGCCGGGATCGAAACGCCTTCAGGCAGCGGCAGATCGGACAGGTGCTTCGACTCGTTCAGCTTCATCTCCGACAGGTCGAGCTCGATGAACTCGGGCAGGTCCTTCGGCAGGCACGAAACTTCGACGTCGGCGATGCGGTGCGAGACCACACCACCCTGCGTCTTCACGCCCGGCGAGGCGGCCTCGCCCTTGAAGTGGATCGGGATGTGGATGCGGATCTTCTCGGTCTCGACCACGCGCTGCAGGTCGAGGTGCACGATGGCGTTGCGCGCCGGGTGCATCTGCAGGTCCTTCA
>JAEZCN010000197.1 GCA_023433515.1 Pseudomonadota bacterium | reverse complement strand
ATCTTGTCGAGCACGCCCAGCAGCAGCGCTGAAAGCACGAACGTCATGTGCAGGATCACATACCACATGATCTTGTCGTTATCGATGACCTGCGCCTGCATGAAGATGCGCAGCAGGTGGATCGAGGAGATCGCAACGATGCTCGCGGCCACTTTCAGCTTGAGCGTGCCGGCATCCAGCTTGCCGAGCCAGTTCAGGGTGTCCGAGCCCTTCGCGTCGATCGTGGACACGAAATTCTCGTAGCCCGAGAACATCACCATCACGATCAGGCTGCCCACCAGCGCGATGTCGATCATCGCGAGCACCGTGAGCACGAGGTCCGACTCTTCCATCTCGATCAGATGGCTGAAGACGTGCCACGCCTCCTGGAAGAACTTGAAACCCAAGGCCATCAGGGCCAGCGACAGTCCGAGGAAGACGGGCGCCAGCAACCAGCGCGAGGCGAACAGGGTTTTTTCGATGATGTATTCGGCTTTGGCCGGCACGGGCGAGCTCCGATATTGCGAGGCGCCCGTATTGTAGCCACAGAAAGCTGCTTGGTAGGCTGCGGCATTCTTCACGGAGAATTCACATGATCACTCGCCGGGATCTCGCCGCCGCGGCCATCGCCGCATCCGTCACGCTGGCCTGTGTTTCGATGGCCGACGAGAAGTCGCGGCTGCTCGACTCCACGGCCTGGAAATGGGAGGACATGGCGGTCAAGAAGACCGACGTGGGCGAGTTGCGCTCGCTGGTGCGAGAACCCACCCGCACGCTCGACGAGCTCGAGATGCACATCACGACGCTCAATCCGAACACCACCTCGCACCCGCCGCACACGCATCCGAACGAGGAAATCGTCATCGTGCGCGAGGGCACCCTCCAGGCCCACGTCAACGGCAAGGAAGTCGTGGTCGGTCCGGGCGGCATCCTGTTCTATGCCTCGATGCAGCCGCATGGCGTCAAGAACATCGGCGACACGCCCGCGACGTATTTCGTGATCAACTGGAAGAGCCCGGGCTCCGGGACGAAGCAGATACCGAAGGAGCCGGGCGGCCCGTCGGCGCAGTAGTTAGGGATCCTGCCGCGGCTGCTCAGGCCGCGGAGAGTGCTCCCCGGACTGCTGGCGCGGCTGCTCCCGGCGCTCGCGGCGGCGCTCCAGCCACTTCTGGCGCTCTTCGGGCGTGGCGTTCTCCCAGCGTTCGCGCAGCTTCTGGCGTTGCTCCGGCGTGAGCTTCTTCAGCCGGTGATACCCCTCGCGCACGCGCTGCTGCTGCTCCGGCGTGAGCTCGCGGTATTCGTGCCAGCGGCGACGCGCCGCCTCGCGTTGCTCGGGTGTGAGCTCGCGCCAGCGCTTGAAACGCGCCTGGGCGCGCTCGCGCTCCTCCGGTGTCATCGATAACCAGCGGCGACTGCCGCGCAGCAGCTTCTGCTGCTGCTCGGGCGCGAGGGTGTTCCAGCGGTCTGTGAAACGGTCCAGGACCTGCTGTTCCTCGGGCGTGAGACTGGACCAGGCGATCGAGGCCGGTGCGTTGGCCGTGGCGGCCGCGCCGTCCTCGGGCGCGTGCGCGCGCAGGCGAGGCGCGACCACACACTGCAGCCCGACGGCGCAAAGGGCGGCCAACGCGGCGCGACGCGTGAATCCTGGATTGCGCCCGGTTTTCATTCGCCGTCCTTCACGGGTGGGCGCGGACTGCGGGCGGCTTCCTTGAGCCGTTCGATGTCCGCCCTGGCGAGAAAATCCGCGAAACCGTCGTCCTCCGATTCGTCGTTGATCTCGTCGATGCCGCCGAGGAACTCGAGCAGGTCGTCTTCTGGATCCGTTTTCTTCGGGGCCTTGTTCGGGTCGCTCATGTTTCCACTTCACTTGCGGCCCATTCGTAGAACTCGAGATCCGCGGCATCGGCGACGAAATCCGGCGCTTCGACATCGGCGAGCAACTCGAAATCTTCCACGGCGTTCGTGGCCTGCGCGGGCAGCGAATCCACACCGCGCGGTCCGGACCAGATCATCACCGCAAGGACCGCCACCGCCGCCGCGGCTCCCGCTGGCAGGTAGGTGCGCCAGCCGGTGAACCGTGCCGGGCGTTCGAGTTGCTCCAGTGCGGCATGCCGCGCCTGCGTGAGCCGCGAGCGCGTGCGGCCATCGAGTCGAGCCGTGCTCTCCTCGAGTACCTCCTGCGTGCGTTTTTCCAACGGTGTGCGGTCGCTCATGGCTGCAGCCTTCAGAATACTTCACCGAGCCGCGCGCGCAGCGTCGCCAGCGCGCGGAAATAATGCGTCTTCACGCTGCCTTCGGAGCAGCCCATCGCGTTCGCGGTCTCGCTCACGTCCAACCCTTCGAAGTTCCGCAACAGGAACGCTTCCTGCTGGCGCGCCGGCAGTTCGGCCAGCGCCTGCTCCAGTACGCCGATCGCCTCGTCGAGCTCGAGACGCTGGGCGGGAGTGGCCTCCGGACTCGGCGCGGCCGCGATCGGATCGATTTCCTCGTCGTCGGCATCACGCAGCGGCAGCCACGACATGATCCTTCCGCGCACCGTGCGCCGCCGCTGCATGTCGCGAATGCGATTCGAGAGGATTCGATAGAACAGCGGACGCCATTCCGACTCGGGCCGCGATGCATACGACTGCACGAGTTTCATCATCGCATCCTGTACGGCGTCGAGAGCATCGTCGTCGTTGCGTAATGCAAGTTGCGCGATCTTGAATGCGCGCTTCTCGACGCCGGTCAGAAACTGATCGAGAGCGCGACTCGTCATCAATCCTCGGGTGCGACTCCGCCCGCCCGCAAAAACGGGCGTGTTATAAACGCCGGCGAGCGTAACAAACGCGGTCATGAGGGGTGAAACGCAGCAACCCGGCCGCGGTTGACCCACGGCTGATGGCCGTCGATCGATAACGTGCGCCCGTTGCGTTTCCGTGAATCAGGAACTTACGAACAATCCCGCAGATCGGGTGTCACGTTTATTCAATTCCGCGATCTCCCGGATGGTCACGTTCTGTATCTGTTTGTTTTCATTAGAAGCGCACGCATGTGCTCACGATTCGATCATCCAAACGAGAAACTGCAAAAACACAGCGTTTTTGTAACTTTTATTGCGCGTGATCCACAGACTTATCCACACGCACTGTGGAAAACCTCGAATGTGACGCCTTGACGAAAACGGTCATTTTGCGCATCGCGCTGGATACGCCGTTGCGACGCCTGTTCGACTATCTGCCGTCGGGCGAGGAGGAATCCTTGCCATCGCAGGGCGCACGCGTGCGAGTGCCTTTCGGCCGGCAACGGCTCGTCGGCGTCGTGCATTCGCACGCGGAGAGTTCGGAAGTCCCGCGCGAAAAACTCAAGCCGATCCTGGAAACGATCGACCGCGAACCGGTCTTCGATGCGCGCGTGCTCGAGTTGTGCGAATGGGCCGCGACTTACTACCACCATTCGCTCGGCGAAGTGATCTCCGCCGCGCTGCCGAAACTCGCGCGCGAAGGATCGTCGTCGCGCGCGCTCACCGAACGCTGGTTCGCGACCGAAGCGGGAATCGCGGCGCTCGACGACAAGACGCTCGCGCGCGCGCCGCGTCAACGCGAGCTGCTGCAGCAGCTGATCGCCTCGGAGGGCGCTTCGGCCGAGGCGCTCGGGGCGCAGTTCGAAGACTGGCGCAGCCCGATGCGCGCGCTCGCGGCGCGTGGCTTCGCATCTTCGGCGGAGCTCGCTGACGCACCTCCCGTGGAATCGGGCGCCGGGCTCGTGAGTTCGGCCGGCCCGCCGCTTGGCGAAGAACAGGCCGCCGCGGTCACGGCCATCGACGAGGCCGCGGGGCGATTCGCTCCCTTCCTGCTCTACGGCATCACGGGCAGCGGCAAGACCGAGGTTTATCTACATACCGTGGAACACTCGCTGCGCCGCGCGCGGCGTGCGCTCGTGCTCGTGCCAGAGATCGGGCTCACGCCGCAGCTCGTCGCGCGCTTCCGCGAACGCTTCGCGGTACCCGTCGCGGTGCTGCACTCCGCGCTCACGGACACGGAGCGGCTGGCCGCCTGGCGTCAGTGCCTTTCCGGCGAGGCGCGCATCGTGCTCGGCACCCGCTCCGCGGTGTTCGCGCCGGTCATGGACCTCGGCATCGTGATCGTCGACGAAGAACACGATGCGTCGTTCAAGCAGCATGAGAGCGGGTTTCGGTACTCGGCGCGCGACCTGGCGATCCTGCGCGCCCAACGCGCGGGCGTGCCCATCGTGCTGGGCTCGGCGACGCCCTCGCTCGAAACGCTGCAGAACGTGGTCGCGGGCAGGTTCACGCGCCTCTCGCTGCCGCGGCGCGCGGGCCAGGCTCTGCCGCCGCGTGCCGCCGTCATCGACCTGCGCGAACACGCCGTGCGCCAGGGCATCTCGACGCCGGCCGTCGAAGCCATGCAGCGCCACCTCTCCGATGGCGGTCAGGTGCTGGTCTACATCAACCGGCGCGGCTATTCGCCCACTCTTGCCTGCACCGCCTGCGGCTGGATCGCGCCCTGCCGCGATTGCGACGCGCGCCTCACCGTGCACCTGACGGCGCGCAGGCTGCGCTGCCATCACTGCGGAGCGGATGCGCCGCTGCCCGAGCACTGCCCGCAATGCGGCTACGCCGTGCGGCACGTCGGCCAGGGCACCGAGCGGGTCGAGGAAACCCTCGCTGTGCTGTTCCCCGACGTCGCCATCGCGCGGCTCGACCGCGACGTCGTCCGCCGGCGCGGCGATCTCGAGGAAGTAGTTAGCCGAATCGCCAGCGGCGAGGCGCGCATCCTGGTCGGCACGCAGATGGTGACCAAGGGCCACGATTTTCCGAGCGTCACGCTCGTCGTGGTGCTCAATGCCGACCAGGGATTGTTCAGCACGGATTTCCGCGCGCCCGAACGCGTGGCCCAGACGATCATCCAGGTCGCAGGGCGGGCTGGACGCGGCAACCGGCCCGGCGAGGTGCTGATCCAGACCGAATATCCCGAGCATCCCCTGCTCGAGAGCCTGCTCAGCGAGGGTTACGACGGATTCGCGCGCACCGCGCTCGCCGAACGCGAGGCCGCGGGCTGGCCGCCGTTCGCGCACGTGGCGGCGATCCGCGCGTCGGCGCCGGAGCTGCCGGCGGCGGTCGAATTCCTGCAATCCGTGCGCACGCTGGCGGGACGGCCGCAAGGAGTGAAGGTGCTGGGTCCGGCGCCGGCCGCGATGGCCAAACGCGCCGGGCGTTATCACGCCCAATTGCTGATCGAAGCGCGCGAACGCGCTCCGCTGCATCGTGCGCTCGCGGCCTGGCTGCCGCGGATCGAGGAACTCAAACCAGCCCGCAGCCTGCGCTGGTCGCTGGACGTGGATCCGCTGGAGCTGTTCTGAGCGACGCTGTCTGGCACAAGATCGGTGCCAGGCACGGAAAAGACGGCCAGGAAATCTGAACTACGGCGGGAGGGAGCCGAGTTTTCCCGGAGTTTTCCGTGCCAGGCACCGACCTCGTCGATCAGCCCTGGCGCTTGTGGCGATGGCCGCCGCGCTTGAGTTCGTCCTTGCTCAGCTGGCCGTCCTTGTTCTTGTCGATGTCGTTGAAGCGATCAGCCATCCGGGGCATCTTGGCCTGCACTTCATCGAGCGAGAGCTGGCCGTCGCCGTTCAGGTCCGCGGCCTTGAAGTGCTCGTCCACTTTCGTGCGCATGGCGGCGCGACGACCCTCGCGCGCCGTCGACATCTCTTCCTGGGTCACGTAGCCGTCCTTGTCGGCGTCGAGCTTGTCGAACCACTTGTTGGAGCGAGCGGTGGCCGCGGCGGCCGCCTCTTCGCGGGATACACGGCCATCGCCGTCGGTGTCGGAATGCAGCATCTGGCGCGGCGAGTCAGCTCGCGGCGCATCGCCTGCGACGGCGACGCCGGCCAGCAGGGCAGCAATGGCGGCGGTGGCAATGATCGGGGTCTTCATTCGGGTGTCTCCTGTCGAAAATGAGGCCTGCACCAGGATCAACGCGGCACGGGGCATTCGGTTTACCGGGACGGTCCGGTAGACTCGCGCCGTTTTCAGCGAGTTCCAGACAGGTTCCCCCGTGAAATCCGAGCTTGAACGCCTGCTGCGAGAGGCGTTGCGATCACTTGTTCCCGGCGTATTGTCCGAGGCCGTCGATCCGGCCCAGGTGGTGGTCGAGCGCGCGCGCGACGAGAAGCACGGCGACTTCGCCAGCAACATCGCGATGCGGCTCTCCAAGGCCGCGCGCAGGAACCCCCGCGAGCTCGCGCAGGCCATCATCGCGGCACTGCCGAAGAACGACCTGGTCACGTCCGCCGAGATCGCGGGCGCGGGTTTCATCAACTTCCGGCTGGCGAAAGACGCCTGGGTGGCGGAGATCCGCAACGTCATCGCGCAGCGCGATGCGTACGGCCGCGGCCAGGTCGGCGGCGGGCGCAAGGTGATGGTCGAATTCGTCTCGGCCAATCCCACCGGCCCGATGCACGTGGGCCATGGACGCCAGGCGGCCGTGGGCGCGACGCTGGGCAACGTACTCGAAGCCGCGGGCTTCGACGTGTACCGCGAGTACTACATCAACGACGCGGGCCGGCAGATCGACATCCTCGCGGTCAGCCTGTACCTGCGGTATCTCGAGCTGTGCGGCGAGTCGGTGACCTTTCCGTCGAACGGGTACAAGGCGGATTACATCCTGCCCGTCGCCAAGGCACTGCGCGAGAAACGCGGCGACGTCTTGAAGCGGCCCGGCGCCGAGGTCATGCGCGGCGCCCCGCCCGACGCATCGGCCGGCGGCGACAAGGACAAACACATCGACGGCCTCATCCAGAACTCGCGCCGGCTGCTGGGCGACGAGGAGTTCGATTCCATCGTGCTGTTCGGCCGCGACGCGATGATGGCCGACATCCGCAACGATCTCGAAGAGTTCCGCGTGCGCTTCGACAACTGGTTCTCCGAGCGTACGCTGAACGAGTCCGGCGCGGTGGATCGCGCGATCGAGGCGCTGCGCAAGTCCGGCCACATGTACACGAAGGACGGCGCCGAGTGGTTCAAGAGCACGGACTACGGCGACGACGAGGATCGCGTGGTCATTCGCGCCAATGGCGAGAAGACGTATTTCGCGAGCGACATCGCCTACCACTTCGACAAGCGCCAGCGAGGCCACGACCTGCTCATCGACGTGTGGGGCGCGGACCACCACGGCTACGTGACACGCGTGCGCGGCGCGCTGCAGGCGCTCGGCGCGCCGGGTGACTGCTTCGAGGTCACCCTGCTGCAACTCGTGAGCCTGTTCCGCGGCGGCGAGAAACTCTCGATGGGCAAGCGCGAAGGCAACTTCGTCACGCTGCGCGACCTGCGCAGCGAGGTGGGCAACGACGCGGCGCGGTTCTTCTATCTCATGCGCAGCCACGACCAGGCGCTGGATTTCGACCTGGAGCTGGCCAAGTCGCGCAGCAACGAGAACCCCGTGTATTACGTGCAGTACGCGCACGCCCGCGTGGCCTCGGTGATGAAGGAACTGGCCGCCCGGGGCTTCGGCTACGACGAGGCCGCGGGTCTCGCCGCGCTGGCGCGGCTCGACAATGCGCACGAGGCGGCGGTCATCACCGCGCTGTCGAAATATCCCGAGACCATCGCATCGGCGGCGGTCAATCGCGCGCCGCACGCGCTCGTGCACTACCTGCGCGAACTTGCGAACACGCTGCACACCTATTACAACGCTGAGAAGTGGATTGTCGAGGATGCGCCGTTGCGTAACGCTCGTCTGACCCTCGTGCTCGCGGTTCAACAGGTCATCCGCAATGGCCTCGGAATCCTCGGCGTGTCCGCGCCCGAGTCGATGTAGGTAACCCCTCTGGCCGCCAAGATCACCAGCCGGGATTTCAAGCGTGCGCGCGCCGGCGGCATGCGCTTCGAGCTTTCGCGCGTCCGCGAGTTCGGGCTGGGACTTGCGCTGGGATTGTCGTTGTCGCTGTGCGTGCTCGTCTGGGAGAACTATCGCGAGAAACATGCGGCGGAAATATCCGCCGACGCTCCGCGCCCGGAGCCTCGCCCCAACGCGACGCCCGTCGACGAGGAAGGCGCGAAGAACTACGACTTCTACGAGATGCTGCCGAACTTCGAAGTCGTCGTGCCCGAGAAGGACCGCGAAGTCGCGCGCGAACGCGACAGCGCGCTGGCGCACATCGAAAGACCCGGCGTCTACGTGTTGCAGGCGGGCTCGTACCGGGCGCAGGCGGAAGCCGACCGCATCCGCTCGCAATTGAAGCTGCAGGGCATCGACGCCAACGTGCAACGCGTCTCGGTCGACGACGACGTGTGGCACCGCGTGCGCATCGGCCCCATCACGGATCTCGCCGAGCTGAATCGACTGCGCGCGCGGCTGCGCAACGCGGATCTCGACGCGCTCGTGATCCGCGTCGGTGAGTAGTTCGATGGCGTCCGCGTCGCTGCGCGGCGCGCTGGTCGTTTGCGCGCTGCTGGCGATGGCCGGGTGCGCGACACAGCCGACGGGGCCCGCATCCCCGCCGCCCGCGGCCGAATCCCCCACTCCGGCGCCGCCTCCCGCTCCCACGCGTCCGGGCCTGACCATCGCCGCCGTGGGCGACATGATGCTGGGCACGGATTTTCCGGAGAACATCCTGCCCGACGACGATGGCGTGACGTTCCTCGAGGCGGTGACGCCGCTTCTTTCCGATGCCGACGTGACCTTCGGCAACCTCGAAGGCGTGCTGATGGACGGCGGCGAACCGGTCAAGCAGTGCAAGAACCCGAAGATCTGCTTCCTGTTCCGCTCACCCACGCGGTACGCCACGTATTTCAAACTCGCGGGCTTCGATGCGATGAGCCTGGCCAACAACCACGCCCGCGATTTCGGCGAGGAAGGGCGCGACTCGAGCATGGCCGCGCTCGATGCGGTGGGCATTCATCACTCGGGACGCGAGGGCACGACCGCGAGCTGGATCGCCAATGGCCGGCGCGTGGCACTCGCCGCGTTCGCGCCCAACGTCGGAGCGAACCAGCTCAATGAGCCCGAGGTTGCGCGCGCGCTGGTAGAAGGACTCGCCGCGACGCACGACATCGTGATCGTCTCGTTCCATGGCGGCGCCGAGGGCAATGGCGCCGAGGTGCTGCCCTTCGCGCGCGAGATCTTCGCGGGCGAGGATCGAGGGAACGTGGTCGAGTTCGCGCGTGCGATGGTCGACGCCGGCGCGGACATCGTGCTCGGTCACGGCCCGCACGTGGTGCGGCCGCTCGAGCTGTATCGTGACCGGCTCATTGCCTACAGCCTGGGCAACTTCGCGACCTACTACGGCATCAGCGTCGAAGGTATCCGCGGTGTCGCGCCCATCCTCAAGGTTCAGCTCGACGACGATGGCCGGTTCGTCTCGGGCGACATCGCATCGACCATCCAGATCCGGCCGGCCGGTCCGACGCTCGATCCCGCGCGGGGAGCGCTGGAGATGATCCGCACGCTCACGCACACCGCCTTCCCCGACGGCACGCTCGTCATCGGCGAGGACGGCCGACTCGCGCCGCGGTGACTTCCTCTCGATCGCGCCGGTCCGTCCGCATCGCGGTGGCGCTCGGGCAGCGGCGGCGCTGAAGTGCTCCGTCCGCGGTGTTAGAGTTGTCCCTCAGGTTCCAGGGAGCAAAGATAATGAAACACTGGATTTCCACCGGCTTCGTGGCCGGCTGCCTGCTTGCGGGCACGGCATTCGCCGAATTGAACGCGGTCGATCAGCAATACGTCGAGCAACTCATCAAGGGCGGACCCGGCACGCAGCGCCAGGTCGCCGAGAACATGTACAACACGGCCTATCGGAATACCGAGGTCCTCGACGTCATGGCGGAAGTCGTCCTCGAGAAATATCCGATGGCGGGCGAGCAGTTCACGTACGTCGATTCGGTCGCGTGGATGTGCCGCGCGCTCGGCGCCTCGGGCAACGTTCGTTATCGCCCGGTGCTCGAGAAAGTCAGCGACGACAAGAGCGTGCATCGCAAGCTGCGCGCCCATTGCGAAAAGGCGTCGAAGCAGCTGCCCAAGAAGGGCACGGAGAGCCCGTACGTCGCGGGCACCGTGAATCTCGAGGCGCTGCGTAACCCACCGCCGCCACCGGCGCCCGCGCCAGAGCCGGCGAACGCCAAGGGCAAGAAGAACGCGAAGAATGCGAAGCCAGCCCCCGCTCCGGCCGCGGTACCCGTAGCCTCGGCCGCACCGGCCGCGGCCGAACCGGCCGCGCGGAGCGTGGACCTCAGCCAGGTGCAGGTCGGCATGAGCCAGCAGCAGGTCGACGCCTTGTTAGGCCCGCCGACCGCCCAGACGCAGCGCATGACCGGCAAGCAGTGGCAGCCGTTCAACTTCGGCGCGCGCGACCTGCAGCGCATGATGTACCTGTACAAGGGTGTCGGCCGCGTCGAGTTCTCGCTCAAGTCAGCCTATGAAGGCGTGTTCCGCGTCGTCGCGGTCACCCCGGATCCGAACGAGACCGGATATCCGTAGAAGTATGGGGGCTGCCCCCATTCTCATTCTCATTCGCTGTCGTCGGAGACGTTGCGGAAGTCGACGCCGAGCGAGCGCAGCTTGCGATACAGGTGCGTGCGTTCCATTCCGACGCGCTTGGCGAGCTGGCCGACCTTGCCGTTGCACAACAGCAGCTGCTGCTGTAGATAGGCGCGCTCGAACTGCTCGCGCGCTTCGCGCAGCGGCAGCGCCAGCAGGTCCTGTTTCACGAGCGGCTCGGCCGTCGGCGCCTGCGCAGAGAGTTCGCGCTCGATTTCCTCGAGGCGGATCTCTTCTCCACCACCCTGCAGCAACAATCGTTGCACGAGATTCTTGAGCTCGCGCACGTTGTCGGGCCACGGATAGTTGCGCAGCCGGTTCTGCGCCGCGACGCTGAACTTGCGGAACTGCAGACCCTCGCTGTCCACGAGCCGGTCGACGTAGTGACGCAGCAGGTCGGGCACGTCCTCGGTGTATTCGCGCAGCGGTGGCACGCGCACGATCAGCGTGTTCAGGTGCGCGAGCAGGTCGCGGCGGAAAGATTCGCCGCGTGATTCGATGCCGGGACGAGCCGAGGAGATCAGTCGCGCCTTGAGCGTGACCGGCTGACTGCCGCCGACACGGGTGAATTCTCCACTCTCGAGCGCGCCGAGCAGCGCGCGCTGCGCCTGCGGCGGAAGATCCTCGACTTCGTTGATGAACAACGTGCCCGCGCCGGCTCGCTCGAGAATGCCCGGGGCGACCTCGCCGTTGGACTCGGTGCCGAACAACACCTGCTCGGCGCCTTCGCCGTGCAACGTGCTCGAGATGAGCGTGACGAACGGGCGCGCGGAGCGCGGGCTCGCGTCGTGAATGAAACGGGCGAAGGCTTCACGACCGGTGCCGGTCTCGCCGACCAGCAGCACGGGCGAGTCGTTCGAGGCGATCTGGCTGAGATCGGAGCGCAACTGCTGCATCACGCGGCTGCGGCCCACGGGAACGCCGGGCGACGCGGCCAGCAACTTGCCCGCGTGGCGCTTGCGCTTGCCGGCTTCGAGCGCGCGCTCCACCGTGCGCAGCAGCTTCTGCAACGACAGCGGCTTCTCGACGAAATCGAATGCGCCCAGACGCGTCGCCTCGACAGCCGTCTCGACGGTACCGTGACCGGACATCATCACGACCGGGCAGGACGTCTCCGCGGCGCTGCCCGACCACTCGCGCAACAGCGTGATGCCGTCGGTGTCCGGCATCCAGATGTCGAGCAGCACGAGATCCGGGAGCTGCCGCGCGCGCGATGCGCGCGCCTGACCTGCATCACCCGCCACGTCCACGTCGTAGCCCTCTTCGGAGAGAATCTCCTTCAGGAGGCCCCGGATGTCGGCTTCGTCGTCTACGACCAGAATGTGTGCGGCGCTCATGCTCGCTCCTTCCTCGGTTCGGCGCGTCGTTCGCGCGCAACCATCTGTCGGGAACCATCGGTCATGGGCAAGGATACACGCACCCGACCGCCGCCTTCCGGCGGATTGTCGGCTTCAACTCGCCCGCCATGCTCCTCGACGATCTTCTTCACGATGGCGAGACCCAGTCCGGTCCCCTTCGGCTTGCTCGTCACGTAAGGGTCGAACAGGTGTCCGAGCACCTCCCGCGAGAACCCTGGGCCATTGTCCGTAACGATGATGGTTACGTAATCCGCCGATCCGACCGCTTCGAGGCGCGTGGTGGCGACCACGCGGCCGTCCGGCGAGTTCTCGACGGCCTCGAGGCCGTTGACGATCAGGTTGTTGAGGATCTGACGCACCCGCCCGCGGTCGGCCTCGACCAGGTTGATGCGCGGGTCGAGATCCACGTCGATCCGCACGCCCGAATCCTGACCGCGATGCAGGTCGACGACCTCGGTCACGAGCGCGTTGAGCGGGAACTTGGTGACCTTCATGTCGGGTGCGCGTGCGTATTCGCTGAACGCGTTCACCATCGCCTTCATGGCCTCGACCTGCTGGACGATCGTATACGTCGCGCGGTCGAGCACCTGCGCGTCCTCGCCCTGCATCTGCGAGAGATAACGTCGGCGCATGCGCTCGGCGGAGAGCTGGATCGGCGTCAGTGGATTCTTGATTTCGTGCGCGAGGCGGCGCGCCACTTCGCCCCAGGCGGCGTCGCGCTGCGCCTGCAACAGCGCGCTGATGTCGTCGAACACGATCACGAACCCGCCTTGCCGCTCCGCGTCGTTTTCCGCGTGTTCGTCCCCGGGCAGCGGCGTGCAGGCGCACACGAGCACGCGCGCGCCGGCGGCCTCGGGCTTGAGATCCATCTGTTCGCGCCACTCCTCCTCGCCCTTCGCGAGGCGCGCGCTCACTTCGTTGACGAAGCGCGCGTAGCGTGGGTTCTCGCCGGCGAGCGTGCCGAGCGGCAGCCCGATGCCGCGCGCGAGATCGATGCCGAGGATGTTGCTCGCGGCCTGGTTCGCGCTGCGCAACACCAGGTCGCGCCCGATCGCGATGACTCCGGTAGTCAGGCGCGCGAGGATGATCGAGAGGCGCTCGCGCTCGCGCTCGACGGCCATCTGGCTGCGCGTCGTCTCCTCGCGCGCGCGCCGCAGGCGCTTGGTCATGTCGTTGAACGAATGCACGAGGAAGCCCATCTCGTCGCGCGACGGCAGCGGCAGGCGCGTGCCGAAGTCACCCTTGCCGACCGCGCGCGTGCCCGCGATGAGGTCCTGCACCGGCCGGACCAGTTTCTCGGCAGAGTAGATAGCACCATAGATCGCGGTGAGCATCGCCAACAGCAGTACCAGCGTGAGGGTCATGCGAAAACTGTTCTTCACGGGTTCGCGGTAGTCGACGAGCGCGCTGTGCTGCATGTACGAGTTCTGCACGGCGTCGGCGAGGCGCGCGAGTTGCGGTGGCACCGGGTAGATGGCCACGACGAATCGACCTTCGCTTGCCCCCGGTGTGGCAGCTATCGGTGCCGCGGTATTGATCAGGTAGTCACCCTCCGACACCGGCTCCAGGCTCCAGTAGAGATTGCCGCTCGCGATCGCGCGCGTCATCTCCGGCGAAGCGTGCCGCGGCAGGTTGGTCATCGTCGGATCGCTGCTGCTCGCGGCGAGCACCTGTCCGAGCGTGCCGTACACGACGACCTCGAGCGCCCCGGTTTCGACCCGCTGCGTGTCGACGACCACGGTCCACACGGTGTTCGGGTTGTCGGCGAGTCGATTCGCGAACAGTTCCGTGCCGCGCGCGTACTCGCGCATGCGCACGTCCATCGCCGACTTGGACAACTCGAGCGCGTCGGCGAGGCCCTGCTTGATCTCGACCTTGAACCAGCTGTCGATGCCGCGGTTGAGGAATTCGAGGGAGAACAGGTAGACGATGATCAGCGGCGCGATCACGAGCGAGCCGAAAATCGCCACCGTGCGCGCCGTCAGGCGCGAACCAGGCACCTGTGCGCGGAACGCGCGCACCAGCTCGACGATCTTGCGCGCGAGCAGCACGCTCACGGTGACCACCGCGATCGCGTTGATCAGCAGGATCCACGCCTGCAGCTTGCTGTACTGGACCGAGTTCTGCACGGACAGCGCGAGCAGCAACAGCAGGCCGCCGCTCACGAACACCCAAAGTGCGATGAGTCCGAGGGTTCCGAGTTTTCTCAGCGTTGCAGGGACCATGAGAACCACTCGCTTTCGCGGTGCCAGTCGTCGGTCCAGAACATCAATACACGCAAGGTCTCGGGCAATCTTCCGCGGCGCACGCCCGCGCGCAAGCTCACCCGGTAGTCACGCTTGGCTGAAAGTTGCGGCGAGAGCAGGAACGGCCAGGCATCGACGGTTCCCAGGGCCTCGAGCGCTTCCTCGAGCGTCGCGTAACTGTGCTGCTCGCCCTTGGTCGCGTCCACGTCGCGCGTGATGTAACGGTCACTGACCGCGTGATACATCAGTTCCCGCTTGAGTGAATACTCCGCCACC
This sequence comes from Pseudomonadota bacterium, assembly GCA_023433515.1. Taxonomy (GTDB): domain Bacteria; phylum Pseudomonadota; class Gammaproteobacteria; order Steroidobacterales; family Steroidobacteraceae; genus CADEED01. The sequence continues at coordinate 50,409 of JAEZCN010000197.1, read as the reverse complement.
GTGGCGTCCATCCAGAAGCGCCGCTCGCGCGACACCACCACGTCGAGGTTGAAGGTGAGCGTCAGGCCGTCCTTGAGCGCCGCGCGGATGTCGTCGTTCACCGGGTAGGCCACGCGCGCGAACAGCTGGAACACGCCCTCTTCGACGGTGACGTAAGCGGAGCGCACCTCGAGCAGGCCATCGAGCGCATCCGCGCGCGCCGTTCCCGCCGAGCCGAATGCCAGCAGCGCCGTGAGCAGCAGAATCCGGAAATCTTGGGCACGCCCGAAGCGCATTCGTTCCTCTATTGTCCCTGCCCGGTGAGCTTATGCAGGCAGGCATAGTAGAAGCCATCGGTGCCCGCCTCGCCACCGGGCAGCAGCTGCCAGCCCGCTTCCCGCGGCCTCAGGCCCGGCGGCTGCTCGAGCCCTTCCGGCCAGCCGGCGAGCGCGGCGCGCGGTTCGCCGCGCAGGAACCGGGTGATCACGGCCTCGTTTTCGGCCGGCAACACGGAACAGGTGCAGTAGACCAGTCGCCCGCCCGGCCGCAGTAGTTCGAACGCCATGGCGAGGATCGCCAGCTGCGTGGATGCGAAGGCCGCGATATCCGTCGCGCGTCGCAGCAGCTTGATGTCGGGATGCCGACGGATCACACCGGTTGCGGAGCACGGCGCGTCGACCAGCACGCGATCGAAGGACTCTGGCGCCAGCGATTCGGGCCGCGCGCGCAGGTCGGCCGCGAGCAGCACGGCGTCACGGCCCGCCCGCGCCAGGTTCTCGCGCACGCGCGCGAGGCGCTGCGGATCGTCGTCGGCGGCCACGAGCTCGGCGAGATCGGGCGTGCGCTGCGCGATGTGCAGCGTCTTGCCGCCGGGCGCCGCGCAGGCGTCGAACACTCGCATGCCCGAGCCGGCATCGAGCAGCAGCGCGGCGAGCTGCGCGCCGCAATCCTGCACGGAGACGGCTCCGGTATCGAACCCGGGCAACACCTGGACCGCGACCGGCCGTTCGAGCACGACGGCGTCGGCGCGCCAGGGCACCGCGCGCGCATCGCGGCCGAGCGCGCGCCACGAGCGCAGGAAGTCCTCGGCGGTGATCTGCGCGGGATCGAGCCGCAGCACCATCGGCGGATGTTCGTTGTTCGCGGCAAGGATGTTTTCGGCGTCATCCGGCCATGCGGCGCGCACCGCGTCGCCGAGCCAGCGCGAATGCGCGTGGCGCTGTACCGGGTCCGCATCGACCTCGGCCAACAACCTGGAGCGTTCGGCGACGAAGCGGCGCAACACGGCGTTCACGACGCCGCTCGCGCGACCCTCACCCATGATGCGGCTCGCGTCCACGGCGAGGTGCACCTGTGTCTCCGGCGCGCCGCGCGAGTATTCGACCTGGTGAGCCGCCGTCACGAGCAGCGCGGCGAGGCGCGGCGCGAGTTCGTCGAAAGAGCGGTTGACCAGCGGAGCGAGCGCCGGCGCGAGCCGCAGATACCAGCGAAATGTTCCGAGCGCGATCGCGCGGACCGCCGCGCGATCGGTACGTTCGTGCGCCGCTTCGAGCGCCACGTCCGCCGACCGGCCTTCGAACACGACGGCATGCACCGCGAGCGCGGCGGCGGCGAGAGTTTCGGCTCCCGGCGCGTGACGGGTACGCCGCGGCCTCGCGGGATTCCGGTCCTTCGAGTGCGCGCGCTTCATGCACCGAGCCTCATGCCCGCGACACGCACCGCGTTCGCGAAGTCGCGCGCCGATACGGGACGTTTCCCCGCACGCTGCAGTTCGCGCACCGCGAGCACGCCTTCCCCGCAGGCGACGTGCATTCCATCGTCGGCGATCCCGAGCACGGTTCCGGGCGACGCTTCGCTGCCCGCATGTTTCGCCACCTGCGCGCGCAGCAGCTTGAGAGATTCGCCCGCAAGCAGCGTTTCCGCCACCGGCCACGGATTGAATGCACGAATGCGCCGGTCGAGCGAGGCGGCATCCGAGTCCCAGTCGAGCATCGCCTCGGCCTTCTCGATCTTCGGCGCGTAGGTTGCGCCCTCCGCCGGCTGCGGCTTCGGCTCGAGCGTTCCGGCCGCGAGCCCGTCGATGGCTTCGATCAGCGCGGCGGCGCCGAGCTCGGCGAGGACGTCATGCAGATCGCCCGCCGTGTCGTGCAGACCGATCGGATGCCGGCGCGAAAGCAGCATCGGCCCGGTATCGAGACCGGCGTCGAGCCGCATGATGGTCACGCCGGTTTCCGAATCGCCCGCGAGGAGCGCGCGCTGGATCGGCGCGGCGCCCCGCCAGCGTGGCAACAACGATCCGTGGATGTTGACGCAGCCGAGGCGCGGCAGGGCGAGCACTTCGGGCGGAAGGATCAGGCCATACGCGACCACGACCATGAGGTCGGGCGCCCACTCGACGAGCGGCGCGCGCGCGTCCGGCGTGCGCAGCGACGGCGGCTGCGCCACGGGCACGCCGGCCTCGAGAGCGAGTAGTTTGACCGGCGAGCTGCGCAGTTCGCGTCCGCGCCCGGCGGGACGATCGGGCTGGGTCAGCACACCGACCACGCGGTGCGGGGAGCCGAGGCATGCGCGCAGCGCGGGCAGCGCGAATTGCGGCGTGCCCGCAAAAGCGATTCGTAATGAGGTCACGCCAGTGGATCAGTAGGCGCGGACGGCGGCCGCCTCGCGCACGCTCTTCGCGCGCTCCTTGCGATCCTTCTCGAGCTTCTTGCGAATGCGCTCGCGCTTGAGATCCGAAAGGTAGTCGACGAAGAGCTTGCCCTCGAGGTGATCCATCTCGTGCTGCAGGCAGACGGCGGCGAGGCCCTCGAGCTCGACCTCGAAAGTCTTGCCAGTTTCATCCTGCGCGCGGGCGCGGACCTTCGAGGCGCGCTTCACCTCGTCGAAGATGCCTGGCACGGACAAACAGCCTTCCTCGGTGATCCCGGCGCCCTCGGCGATCAGGATCTCCGGATTGCAGAACACGTACGGCTGGTTCTTGGCTTCCGAAACATCCATGACAATCAAGCGCTTGTGGTAATCCACCTGCGTCGCGGCCAGACCCACGCCCGGGGCGGCGTACATGGTCTCGAACATGTCCTTCACCTGTTGCGCCAGGGCCGCGTCGAAGACCTCGACGGGGTCAGCCTTGGTGCGCAGACGGGGGTCCGGGTATTCGAGAATTTGCAGGCGCGCCATGATGTTCCGCTCGATTGCTGCTAATGTTTGGGGGATTCGACCGTGGGCCAGGGAGTTCGTGCCTCATCGGCTGCAGATCCCGTGACTCAGCGCACAGACTTGACAATAGATCGAGCCCATCGTGCCGGTGCGGATTATAACAGTGGGGTCCGCTTGCCCCACCCAGTATTGAGGAGTGGAGGATGTCTTTTAATCAACAACTTAGGGAGACCCGCGTGCTCAGCATCCTGACCCCGCGACTCCTCGTCCTGGTCACCTTTGGCGCAGGCCTCCTGGTCGCTGCCGGCTGCAGCTCGGCGCCTGCCGACGAGTCCGCGGCCGCCGCACCCACCAGCACCGCGGAATCCGCTCCGGCGGCCCAGGCCGCAGTCGAAGACCTGACCGCGACCGAGGCCGCGATCGCGGGCTTCGAGAACCGCCCGGAAATGGAAGCGCCGGCCCAGACCGCGCAGCTCCTCCGGCCGGATGCTCCGCAGAATTACACGGTCCGCCGAGGCGACACGTTGTGGGACATCGCGGCGGTGTTCCTCAAGGACCCGTGGTTCTGGCCCGAGATCTGGCAGATCAACCCGCAGGTCGAGAACCCTCACCTCATTTATCCGGGCGATGTCCTGTCGCTGGCGTACGGCGCCGGCGGCGACGCGCACGTGAGTATTTCGCAGTTCGGCGCCGCGCGCCTCTCGCCCCGCCTGCGCAGCGAAGCGCTCGACGGCCCGATCGACTCGATCCCGTTCGCGGCCATCGCGGCATTCCTCTCGAAGCCGTCCGTGCTGACGCGCGACGAAGCGACCCGCGCGCCGCACGTCCTCGCCTTCCGCGACAAACACATGGTCGCGTCGACGGGCCACGAGGTTTACGTGCGCGGCCTGAAGTCACCGCCGCTGAACCAGCGTTACTCGGTCATGCATGTCGGCGATCCGATCGTCGATCCGGAAACCCGCGATCTCGTCGGCTACCAGGCCGCGTTCGTCGCGACCGCCGTGGTCAACGGGCCCGGCGAGGAGGTCACGAAGGCCATGCTGACCGAAGGCGCGCGTGAAGCGCTGCGTGGCGACCGGCTCATTTCCCAGGAAGGCGACACGGCATTGAACTTCGTGCCGCACGCTCCGAAGCGCCCCGTCAACGGACAGATCATCGCCGTCGCGGATGGCGCGACGCAGATCGGCCAGTACCAGGTCGTCGTCGTGAACCGCGGCGGGAACCATGGCCTCGAGCCGGGCGCGGTGCTCGCCGTCGACCAGAAGGGCGATGTCGTGCAGGACACGTTTGGAAACCAACCCTGGAGCAACAATCCGTGGGGTCCGAAGGTCCAGCTGCCCTACGAACGCGCCGGCACGCTCATCATCTTCAAGGTGTTCGATCGCGTGAGCTACGGTCTCGTGATCGGTGCGCGCGCCACGATGCACGTCGCGGATCGGGTCTACAACCCCTGAGAAATCCCCAGGCGCATTTCTCTTCATAGTGACGAATAAGGGCCAGCCAGCGCGCTGGCCCTTTCGTTTTAGTCTGGCGAGATGGTGCCCGACGAGACGATGTTGCGCCGGCTTTGCATCGCCGCGCGCGCGCCAGGATTCACGGCCGCGCAGCTGGCCAGGCTCGCCGCCGACGATCCTGCCTTCGCGCCGCTCGAGGGTGGCCGGCTGGACGCGCTCGCGCCCCTCGACCTAACTACCGCCGCGGCCGCATGGCTCGCGTCGCCGGCGCAGGAAAGGATCGAAGCCGATCTGCGCTGGCTCTCGGGCTCCGGTGCGTGCCTGCTCCCGGCCACGGACCCGCGCTACCCGCCGTTGCTGCTGCATCTTCCCGACGCGCCCGCCGTGCTGTACGTGCTGGGCGACGCGGCGCTGCTCTGCGAGCCGCAAGTCGCGATGGTCGGCAGCCGCAATCCGACGCCGGCGGGCCGGGAAACAGCGCGCGATTTCGCCGCCGCGCTCGCGCATGCCGGCCTGGTCGTGACCAGCGGACTGGCGCTCGGGATCGATGCCGCGTGTCATGCGGGCGCGCTCGATGCCGGTGGCGAGACCATCGCCGTGCTCGGCACCGGGCTCGACGAGATCTACCCGGCGGCGAACCACAAGCTCGCCGAGCGGATCGCCGGGCGCGGCGCCGTGATCACCGAGTTCGCGCCCGGCACGCCGCCGCTGCAGAAGAACTTTCCACATCGAAACCGCATCATCGCCGCCCTCTCGCTCGGCACGCTGGTGGTCGAGGCGGCCTGCCGCTCGGGCTCGCTCATCACCGCGCGGCTTGCCGGCGACGCGGGCCGCGACGTGTTCGCGATCCCCGGCTCGATCCGCAGCGAGCTCTCGCGCGGCTGCCACCAACTCATCCGGCAGGGCGCGAAGCTGGTCGAGCGCCCGGAAGACCTGCTCGCCGAGCTCAAAATTTCCCTTGTCGACCAGATAGTTGCGCCGCCCCGCAGCGCGCCCTCAAGTGCTTCCACGTTGGACAAGGAATACAAAATCCTGTTAGATGCGCTCGCCTTCGAGCCAGCAAGCGTCGATAGCTTGATCGAACGCACGGGTATGAACAGCGAATCGATCGCTTCGATGCTGCTGATTCTGGAGCTCGAAGGGCACGTGGCGCCGCACCCCGGCGGCCGTTACATCCGCATGGCGGGACAATGAAGCCAACGACGACGACAACCGGCGACAGCATGTCCGGAAGTGTTCTGGACATCCTCATATATGTGTTCGACCAGTACATGCTGGCCGAAGCCCCCGAGGTGCCCGAGCGCGAGGCGCTTGCGGCCGACCTCGAGCGCGCGGGCTTCGGGCGTCACAACGTCGAGCGCGCGCTCGACTGGTTGGCGGACCTCGCCGGCGAGCGTTCCCGTCCCGACATCGATTCCACCCAGCCATCGCTGCGGGTTTTCTCCGAAGATGAACTCGAGCGCATCTCGACCGGCTGTCGCGGTTACCTGCTGCAACTCGAGCAGGAAGGCATCCTCTCGCCGCTGCAGCGTGAGATCGTCATCGACCGGCTCGTCGCGCTCGACGGCGACGAGATCGACATCGACCGGCTCAAGTGGCTCGTGCTCATGGTGCTCTCGAGCCAGCCCGGACAGGAGCAGGCCTGCGCGCGCATGGAGGACCTGGTGTTCGACGAAACGGAATCGCGTCCCAACTGATGGCTGACAATCTCGTAATCGTCGAGTCTCCCGCCAAAGCGAAGACCATAAAGAAGTATCTCGGCAAGGATTTCGAAGTCCTCGCCTCGTACGGGCACGTCCGCGATCTCATCCCGAAGGAAGGCGCGGTCGACCCCGACAAGCACTTCAAGATGAGTTACCAGGCGATCGAGCGTAACGAGAAACACGTCGATGCCATCGCTCGCGCGCTCAAGAAAGCCAAGGCGCTCTACCTCGCGACCGACCCGGACCGCGAAGGCGAAGCGATCTCCTGGCACCTGCGCGAGCTGCTGAACGAACGCGGCGAGCTCAAGGGCAAGGACGTCAAGCGCGTGGTGTTCTACGAGATCACCAAGGGCGAGGTGCAGCGGGCCGTCGCCGAGCCGCGCGACCTGTCGCTCGACCTCGTGAATGCGCAGCAGGCGCGGCGCGCGCTCGACTACCTGGTCGGCTTCAATCTCTCGCCGCTGCTCTGGAAGAAGGTGCGTCGCGGGCTCTCCGCCGGCCGCGTGCAGAGTCCGGCGCTGCGCATGATCTGCGAGCGCGAGGAAGAAATCCTCAAGTTCAAACCGCAGGAATACTGGACGCTCGAGGCCGAGGGCGAGCACAGCACGCAGTCGTTCCCGCTCAAGCTCACCGAGTTCAACGGCCAGAAGGTCGAGCAGTTCAGCTTCACGAACGAAGAAGCCGCGCGCAACGTCGAGCAATCGATCAATGACGCGGCGCAGGGTTTCCTGCACGTCATCTCGATCGACAAGAAGCAGCGCCGTCGCAACCCCTCGCCGCCGTTCACCACCTCGACGCTGCAGCAGGAAGCCGCGCGCAAGCTCGGCTACTCCGCGCAGCGCACGATGCGCCTCGCGCAGCAGCTATATGAAGGTGTCGACTTCGGCGAGGGCAGCATCGGTCTCATCACCTACATGCGCACCGACTCGGTGAACCTCGCCGTCGAAGCCGTGAAAGAGATGCGCGAGGTGATCGAGAAGGAATACGGCAAGGAAGCGGTCGCCGAAGAGCCGCGCGTCTACAAGACGAAATCGCGCAACGCGCAGGAAGCGCACGAGGCGATTCGCCCGACCTCGGCCGCCATCCTGCCCTCGCGGCTCGAGGGCAAGGTCGATCCCGACCAGTACAAGCTTTATTCGCTCATCTGGAAGCGCGCGGTCGCCTCGCAGATGGCGCACGCGTTGTTCGATACGGTCGCCGTGGACATGGTCCCGAGCAAGCAGGCGGAAAGCGGCTCCGCGGGACGCCATGTCATGCGCGCGAACGGCTCGACGCTGATCAAGCCCGGCTACATCGCCGTTTACCAGGAAGACGTCGACGACAGCAAACCGGAAAACGAGAACGACCGCATCCTGCCCGCGATGAAGGAAGGCGACGTCGTCACGCTGCTGAACGTGCACGGCGACCAGCATTTCACCGAACCGCCGCCGCGTTACTCGGAAGCCTCGCTGGTCAAGGCGCTCGAAGAACACGGCATCGGCCGTCCCTCGACCTACGCCACCATCATCTCGACGCTCAAGGATCGCGAATACGTCGACATGGACAACCGGCGGTTCATCCCGACGGACATCGGCAAGATCGTCGGCGGGTTCCTGTCCAAACATTTCCACAAGTACGTGGAATACGGCTTCACGGCCGCGCTCGAAGACGAGCTCGACGCGGTGTCGCGCGGCGAGGAGCCGTGGACCGAGCCGCTCAAGAAATTCTGGAAGCCGTTCATCACGCAGGTCGAGCACATCGAGAAGAACGTCTCGCGCGAGGAAGTCGCGCAGGCGCGCGAGCTCGGCAAGGATCCGGTGACGGGCAAGCCCGTCACGGTGCGCATGGGCCGCTTCGGGCCGTTCGTGCAGATCGGCACCAAGGACGACGAAGAGAAGCCCAAGTTCGCGGGGCTGCGTCCCGGACAGAAGATGGATCTCATCAAGCTGCCGGAAGCGCTCGAGCTGTTCAAACTACCCGTGAATCTCGGTACGACGGCGGAAGGCGAACCGGTCCAGGCCAACATCGGCCGCTTCGGTCCGTACATCAAGTACGGCGCGAAGTACGTCTCCCTCAAGCCGCCGGACGATCCGTACACGGTGACGCTGGAGCGCGCGCTCGAAGTCATCCGCCTCAAGAAGGAAGCGGATGCGAACCGCATCATCCAGGACTTCGGCGTCGACAACATCCAGGTTCTCAACGGGCGATACGGTCCGTACATCACCGACGGCAAGCGTAATGCGCGCATCCCGAAGGACACGGACCCGAAGGCCGTGACACTCGAGACCTGTCGCGAGCTGCTGGCCGCGGCGCCGCCGCGCGGCAGCCGGTTCGGCCGCAAGAAGACGCCGGCGAAGCAGGCCGCGCCAGCGAAGCAGGCCGCGCCCGCGAAGAACGCGACCGACAAGGCCGCGCCGGCCAACGCGGAAACACCGGCGGCCGCGAAGTCCGCGAAGAAACCCGCGGCGAAGTCCGCGACCGCTGCCGCCGCGAGCGAGAGCGGAAAGAAACCGGCGGCGCCGAAGAAGAAGTCCGCCGCGCGCGCCAAGAAAACCTCATCGAAGCCCAAGAAGAAAGAACGAAAGTCGTGAGGCTTATGTTCAATCCGGTCGCCGGCCGCGATTGAATTAAGTCCAAACGCGGAGTAGCGTCGACACGGGTCCTGGATGACACGGTGCGAGAACGGACATCGCGCTGCTCGCGGCAACAAAGAAGAACCGCCGCGTTCCCGTGAACCAGGAACAGGTCTGACTATTCCGCGTGGCCGCGACTCACGGCCATCGCCGCGAGGGATCGCTGTTTGCAGGGAGCAGACACCTATCTAGCGCCGTTCACGCGCAATAGTCAGGCCCGTTCCTGGTCCGGCGTGCATCCGGAATAACAGGTTCTCAGGGGATGAAATCAAATGAAGAGCAAACGTGTTGGTCACGGCCACATGAAGTGGGCCGTGTGCAGCGCGTTGCTGACCGTTTCGACTCTTGCGGCCGCTGCGCCGCGCGAGCCGGACGCGCTCAGCCTCGCGCGAATCAATTCCTTCGCACTGCCCGAGGCCATCGTGGCGGAAGGCGCACCCTCCACCCGATTGCATTCCAGTCTCGCGGGCCTCACCGGCCGGCACGAGGTGCTCGTGCGTCTGCGTGGTCAAGCGGTCGCGGCGTCGGGCGGACAGGTCACTCGCGAACAGGTGGCGGCCGAGCAGGCGGCCTTCATCAATCGCGTACTCGCCCTCGCACCGAGCACCGAAGTCGTCGCTTCCGTGCAGCTCGCGCTCAACGCGGTCGTGCTGAACGTCGACGCCGCCGATCTGCCCGCGCTGTCGCGCGACTTCGGCGTCACACGCGTGGTCGGCGTGTCCAACTACGAGCACGACTTGTCGGAGACGGTGCCGTACATCGGCGCCAGCACGGCGCAATCGCTCGGCGCGAACGGCAAGGGTGTTCGCATCGCGGTCATCGACAGCGGCATCGACTACACGCACGCGGCGTTCGGCGGTCCGGGCACCCAGGCGGCGTATGAAGCGGCGTGGGCGCCGCTGCCGCCCACCGGCGCTCCGGCGATCCCCGACCTCGCGAGTGGCGGATATCTCGTGATCGACGATCCCTCGACGTCGGCGGACGACAACCTCTTCCCGAACTCGAAGATCATCGGCGGATACGACTTCGTCGGCGAGCGTTGGCCCAACACGACCAACTCGGTGCTCGAGCCGGATCCGGATCCGATTGCGGCGCCCGATGCGACCACCAACGGTGGCCACGGCACGCACGTCGCGGACATCATCGCCGGCAAGGCCGGCGTCGCGCCCGGAGCGCAGCTCTACGCGCTCAAGGTCTGCTCCGCGCCGGCCACGTCGTGCAGCGGCACGGCGCTGATCCAGGCGATGGAGTTCGCGCTCGATCCGGACGGCGACGGCGACATCTCCGACCGCGTCGACATCATCAACATGTCGCTCGGCTCACCCTACGGCCAGCCGTTCGACGACGACCTGTCGGCCGCGGTGGATGCGCTCGCGACCGTCAACGTGCTCACGGTCGCTTCGGCGGGCAACAGCGCGGACAAGCAGTTCATCACCGGCTCACCGGGCGCGGCATCTTCGGCGCTGAGCGTCGCTCAGACCGCGGTGCCCTCGTCGACGCTGCAGATCATGCAGATCCTCGCGCCGATCCAGAGCAATCGCGGCGCGGTGTTCCAGCCGTGGTCGGCACCGCAGACCACCAGCATCGAAGGCGCGGTGTTCTATCCGCCGGTCGCCGGCGGCAAGCGCATCGGCTGCGCCGATGCGAACGGCGCGAACCCGTACGCTCCGGGCGAACTCGCCGGGCTCATCGTGCTGGTCGATCGAGGCACGTGCTCGTTCAGCCTCAAGATCGCGAACATCGCGGCGGCGGGCGGCATCCTCGGCATCATCGGCCTGATCGACGGATCCGCGCCGTTCGCGGGTGCCTTCGGCGGCGGCGAGCAGACGATTCCGGGCTACATGATCAACCTGGCCGACGCCAACGTGCTGCGCACGGGCACGGCGCAGGTGCGCTTCTCGCTCGACGGGCTGGTGTCGCTGGCGGGTTCGCTCGCGTCGACCTCCTCGCGCGGTCCGCGCTTCGACGACAACATCGTCAAGCCCGAGATCGGCGCGCCGGGCGAGTCGGTCTCGGCGGCCTCGGGCAGCTTCACCGGCACGACCGCATTCGGCGGCACGTCGGGCGCGGCGCCGATGGTCACGGGCGCGGCGGCGATCATCAAGGCCGCGCGGCCGGACCTGTCGGCCCGCGAGATCAAGCAACTGCTGATCAACACGGCCGACAGCAACGTCTATCAGCCGTCGGCGAACGGATCGGTGTTCCCCGATCAGCTCGCGCCGATCACGCGTATCGGCGGCGGCGAAGTGCGTGTCGATCGCGCGCTGCTCTCGCCCACGCTGGTGCGTGACGCTACGGGTGACGCGGTGTCGGCCATCCATGGCGCGGTCAGCTTCGGTTACCTGGATGCATTCAGGCAATCGCACAACTTCACGCGCGTGCTGTCGGTCGAGAACAAGTCGGGCAAGACCGAGAGCTACACGGTGCGCCCGACGATGCGTTACCAGGACGACAAGGACACCGGCGCGGTTACCGTCGACGTCGTGCCGAGCCGCATCACCGTTCCGGCGAAGGGCAAGGCCGAGGTGACGGTCAAGATCAAGGTCGCCTCCGCGAAGCTGCGCAACAACCTGATGAACTCGGGCGCGGGCGGCAACCTGATCGGGCCGTTGACGGCCAACGAATACGACGGCTACGTCGTCTTCGAGGGTCAGAACCACAAGGTCTCGATCCCGTGGCACATCCTGCCGCGCAAGTCGGCCGACGTGGTGGCTTCGTCCGATCGGCTCGTTTCCGATCCGAAGACGGGCGCTTCGGCGGTCAAGCTCAAGAACCGCGGCGTCGGCGATGCGCAGGTCATTGCGTACTCGCTGCTCGCGACGGGCACCGATCGACCGGGTGGTGCTCATGGCCAGCAGGAGCCGAATCCGGACCTGCGCGCCGTGGGTGTCAACGCGTTCGCCGTTGCGGGCGCGACCTGCGGCGTCACGGGCACGAACTTCATCTGGGAGTTCGCGTTCAACATGCACGAGCGCAAGGCAACGCCCGTGGGCACGTGGCACGAAGTCGATCTCGACGTGAATGCCGACGGGATCACCGACTTCTTCGTGATCAACCAGGACGTCGCGGGCGTGACCCAGCTGTCGGATGGCCGGCAGGTGACTGCCGTGATCAATGCCGCGACTGGCGCGAGCGTCTCGCGATTCCTGGTGGAACACGCGACCAACTCGGCAAACGTGATCCTGCGCGTCTGCGGCAGCGATCTCGGTCTGACGATCAACCAGGCGGGTCTGCCGATGATCGCGGACTTCCGCGCAACGTCGTGGTACTTCGGCGGCGACGAATCCCATCTCGGTCCGTTCGTGATCACGCCGGGAGGCGAGCAGTTCGCGGGCTCGGTGCCGGGGGACACCATCGGATTCGAGCAAAGCGCGGATCTCGCCTGGGAAGCATTCGAGCCGCTCGCGCCTTACTTCTCGGAGCACCAGGGTCTGCTGTTGATCACCAACAGCGACTTCGGGTCCGCGAGCCGCGGCGGCGCCACGGGCGGATCGGAGGCGATCATCCTGCTCAAGTGAGCGCAAACAGCTGACGCCGTCCGGAAGGACGGCAACCTTCAGGCCCCCGCGGGAAACCGCGGGGGCTTTTTTGTGCACGGCGTGGAGGCGCGGCCTCCTTTCCGTGGTAGTTAGCCGGTGGCCGCGAGATCGAGCGCGTCGGCGCGGTCGACGCGCGCGATGAAACATCCCGCTTCGGCATGGCGCACGTGCAGCCATGCCGCCGCGAATTCGTGGAACAGGGATTCCATCTGCGCTTCCGCCGGAAGGTCCGCGCGCGCCGAGAGCGCCACGATGCGGCTCCCGGGCAGGCGCGCCTCGAAGGCGAGTGGCAATACGCGCAACGAGTCGGGAAATCCTTCCCCGGCGAATGCCGTGCATGGCTCCGCATGGATGAAGACGGGACCGGGCGCCATGAGACTGAATTCGTCGCCTTTCGGCCGCCACGTGAACAGCAGCCGCTGCTCGCGTCCCACCACGAAGGGTTTCAGGCAGCAGCGGCACGGACCCGTGCCGCCCGCGATCTCGGCATGCACCGGATGTCCGTAGCCGGGCGAACGTCGCGTGCGCCGGACTTCGTCGGCGACGTGCTGGGGGATTCCGCGAACGATGAATTGCATGGCTGACCTCCGGGCGCATCGTCGGCCCTGCGCGCGGAAATCACGACCCGAAACTTGCTGTCAGCCCACCGGGCGGGGCTGCGACGGCGGGGTGGTCGAAGGTTCACTGGCCGGTCCGCCCGGACCTTCGATTTTCTCGCGCATCTTCCGCGCCGGCTTCGTCGGCACGACGCCGCAGGTGACCACATTGCCGCGAGTATCGGTGTTGTAGGTCAACTCGCCTTCGGTGGTCCTGGCGACCACGCGATATCCCGGCACGAGCATCTGCGTGTACATGCGCCCCGGCTCGGGGCACCCGAGCGAACCGTCGCTCCACGTGAGCTGCTCCGCGCGCGTGAGCACCACGGCGTTTTCGTCGACGCGGAAGCGGCGCGCCGCGTCGGCCACGACCGCCCTGCGAACTTCGCGAGGCATCGACGCCGTATTCACCGGTTCGCCGGCGGGTGAGGGCTGCGTTTCGACCGCTTCGAGGGCTCGCTTCGGGGGCGCGATGGCGCCCGGACCCGGCGGCTGCGCCGCACAGGCCGGAAGGGCCGCGAGCCCAGCGATGCAAACCGTCAGCAATCCACGCATGTGTCCCGTCATGAGCTCACTCCTCCTGGCGACAGTGTATAAACGCGGCTCCCGCCTTGCCGGGTTCCCATGAAATACCGCCATCAATATCACGCCGGCAACTTCGCCGATGTCCACAAACACGTCGTGCTGCTCGAGGTGCTCGCCGCTCTCAAGCGCAAGGACAAGGGTTTTCTGTACGTCGATACGCACGCGGGACGCGGCGACTACGACCTGCATCCGGGTGACCCGGAACATCCGGCCGAGTGGCAGGGCGGTGTCGCGAAACTGCTGGCGGCGCACACGCGCCACGCGGCGCTGACTCGCTACCGCGAGATCGTCGCCGCGGGTGTGCACGGCGGGAGCCTGCGATATCCGGGCTCTCCGATGCTCGCCGCGCTCGAACTGCGCGCTTCGGACCGCGCGGTGTTCTTCGAGACGCAGCGCGAGGAGGCGGGGCACCTGCGCAAGTTGCTCGCGAACCGCCCGCGTGCGCGCATCGAAGGATCCGATGGATTCGCGGGATTGCGCGCATTGCTGCCGCCACCCGAACGGCGCGGCTGCGTACTGATCGATCCGCCCTACGAGGAACGCGAGGACCTTCCGCGCGTACTATCCGCGGTCGCCGATTCGTTGCAGCGCTTCGAGACCGCCGTCCTCATGTTGTGGCTGCCGGTCAAGCTGCGCGGGGATTTCGATGCATGGCTCGCCACGCTGCGCGCCTCGACCGCGCGACCGGTGATCGCGTCGCTGCTGTGGATGCATCCCTGCGATTCGCGCGCCGCGCTCAACGGATCCGCCGTGGTGCTGGTGAACCCGCCCTATCTAGTCGAGGAAGCCATGCGCGCGTGGCTGCCGGAGGTCCGCGAGATGCTCGGCGGTCCGCAATCGGGCTGCGAGGTCCTCAGCGAAAGCTGACGCCGCTCGCGATCTCGCCCGCGAGCGAACGCGGAACCGCCGCGTCGCGTGAGACGATGGCAACCGCGCCCTCGCCGGCCGGCACGAGCACGCCGCGCAGGTTTCCTTCCGAGAACTCGCGTTGCCGGGACACTTTTTCTTCCGGCAGCAGCATCACCGTCAGCGGACCCTGCCCGGTCTTCACGACGAGATGCGGTACCTGCCGCCCGTTGAACGGGCATTTCGACGCATAGACGATGGGATGCGTGCCGTCGAACTCGACACCCGCGGCCGAGAGCATCGCCGCGACTTCGGCGCGCGGAACCTGCACTTCGTGCTCCCAACTACCCGGCTCGTGGCGCACGTGTTCGGCGACCTGGCCCGCGAGCGCCGGCGGCGCGCGGAACAACCAGAATCCGCCGCCCACCAGCACCGCGAGCATCACGGAAGCGGCGAGCGCGAAACGCCGCGCCGGTGGCGCCTTGCGCCGGAATCCATCGACGGGCAATTCGAGGGCGGCACGCAGCCGTGCGTCGAGGGCCAGCGTTTCCTGGTGGAAGCGGCGGCATTCCGCGCAGGTTTCCAGGTGCGCGGCGACGTCCGGCGCCCGCGACTGCGGATCGCCGCCGATCCGCACGCGCACGTGCCGGCAGTCGGGCTGCTGCGCGCTCATTCCGCATCCTCCCCCGGCTCGAGGCCGTAAATGGTGCGCAGCCGGTTGCGGGCGCGGAACAGCCTGGTCAGCACCGCGGGCTGGGATAGCCCCAGCTGATCGGCGATCTCCGCGGTGCTGAATCCTCCTAACACCTGCAGGACCAGCGGTTCACGGTATTCGTCGGGTAGTTGCATGATGGCGCGGCGCAGGTCCGCCAGGCCGGCATCGCCGTCGGTCGCCAGCGCCGGGTCGCCCAGGGCCTCCACCTCGTCGACATCCACGGTCGGCAGGCGTTTGCGTTCGAACAGGCGCGCGTGTTCCCGGCGCACGATGGTCAGCAGCCACGGGCGCGCGGCCGCGGGATCCTTGAGCTCTTCACGGGACTTCCAGGCTCTGATGAGCGTCTCCTGCACGACGTCCTCCGCCACGGCCCGATCGCGCGCCAACCAGAACGCGAATCTGAGCAGATCCGGCCGTAACATCTCGAGCAATCGCGAGAAAGGCGCTCCGGTCGTGTTTCCGCCACGGCTGTGGTTCATGTATAAGACCGCCCGAAAGGGGCCAATATTTCAGCCATGCACACACCGGATCAGTACGGAGTGGTCGGTCATCCGATCAATCACAGCTGGTCGCCCTTCATCCACGGCTTGTTTGCAAAGCAGACGGATCAGTCCCTCGTCTATCGTCTGTATGACATCGCGCCCGAGGACTTCCGCGCGCAGGTGCTGGAATTCTTCACGAGCGGCGGACGCGGTCTCAACGTGACCGTACCACACAAGGAAGCCGCGGCGGAGCTGGCCAACGAGCTCACCGCGCGGGCCGATCGTGCCGGCGCCGTGAACACCCTGATCCTCAGCGCGGAGAACAGCCTGCTGGGCGACAACACCGACGGTCACGGCCTGGTCACCGACCTGCGCAAGAACCTCGGGTTCGCGATCACCAACCAGCGCCTGCTGATCCTCGGCGCGGGCGGCGCGACCCGCGGTGTCGTCGAGCCCCTGCTCGGTCTCGGGCCGACGGAACTCGTGATCGCCAATCGTTCCCCGGCGCGCGCCGTGAATCTCGCGTCCCTGTTCGTGGATCTCGGACCGGTGCGCGGTTGTGGGTTCGACCAGGTCGGCGACGAGCCTTTCGATCTCGTGATCAACGCCACCGCGGCCGGCCTCTCCGGCAGCGTCCCGGACGTGACCCCCGGCGTGATCGCGAGCCACACCGTGTGTTACGACATGAGCTACAGCAAGGCCGCGACGCCGTTCGTGACGTGGGCGGTTGAACACGGTTGCGCACGTGCCCATAAAGGCTGGGGCATGCTGGTTGAACAGGCGGCGGAATCATTTACGCTCTGGCGCGGCGTGCGACCGGATACCGAGCCCGTGCTTGCGGCGCTCGGTGTGAAGTAGCAAACCACTTCTCGAGAGATCAAATTGATGAGTCCAGCCGACGCTTCCATCAGCGGCACGGCCCTGCCGGCCTTCGATCGATTCCGCGCCTGCGAAGTCGAACCCACCATTCGAGCGTTGCTCGAGCGCAACCGCGGCGAAGTAGCCGCCCTCGAATCGCAGCCACAACCGTCGTTCGACAACACGGTGCTGCCGCTCGAGCAGATTTCGCACCGACTGTCGCGCACCTGGTCGCCGGTGAGCCACCTGAACGGCGTGCTCAACTCCGACGAACTGCGCGCCGGGTACAACGCGTGCCTGCCGCTGCTCTCCAACTACTGGACCGAGCTCGCGCAAAGCGAGCCGCTGTACCGCGCGTACAGCGCGATCGCCGCCAACGAGGGCGACAGGCTCGACGGCGCGCAGCGCCGCCTCCTCGAGCGGGCGCTCGAGGACTTCCGCCTCGCCGGCGTCGGCCTGCCCACCGAGAAGAAGCAGCGCTACAAGGCGGTCATGCAGGAGCTCGCGACGCTCGGCGCGAAGTTCGAGGAAAACGTGCTCGACGCGATGAACGCGTGGACCCGGCACGTCACCGATGCGGCCGAACTCTCGGGCATCAACCCGGTGATCGTCGAGCAGGCGCGCCTGCGCGCTGCCGACAAGGGCATGGAAGGCTGGTTGTTCGCGCTCGAACAACCCACCTACGTGGCCGTGATGACCGACGCGGATTCGGAATCACTGCGCCGCGACTTCTACGAAGCGTGGAGCACGCGCGCGTCGGATCGCGGCCCGACAGCCGGCAAGTTCGACAACACCGAGGTGATCGAGAGGATCCTCGCGCTGCGCCACGAGGCCGCGCGCCTGCTCGACTTCCCCAACTACGCCGCGTATGCGCTCGCGACGCGCATGGCGCCGTCCACCGACGCGGTGTTCGAATTCCTGCGCAAGCTCGCGAGCGTGGCGAAGCCCGCCGCGCAACGCGAGGTCGACGACCTCGAGCAATTCGCCGGGCGCAAGCTGAACGCCTGGGACATGGGCTACTACTCCGAGAAACTGCAGCAAAAGCTGTTCACGATCACGCAGGAGGAATTGCGGCCCTATTTCCCGCTGCCGCGCGTGCTCGAAGGACTGTTCGAAGTGGCCGGCAAGTTGTTCGGCGTGCGCATCGTCGAACGCAAGGGCGTGCCGCTGTATCACCCGGACGCGCGTTTCTTCGAAGTCGTCGACGACGCGGGCGCGACCCGCGCCGGCTTCTATCTGGATGCCTGCGCGCGTCCGAAGAAGCGCGCCGGCGCGTGGATGGACGACTGCGTCGGCCGCAAGGACTTCGGCAGCGAGAAGACCATCCCGGTCGCGTACCTCGTCTGCAATTTTCTGCCCGCGGGCGCCGGCAAGCCGCCGCTGCTCACGCACGACGACGTCGTGACGATGTTCCACGAGTTCGGCCATGGCCTGCACCACATGCTGACACGCGTGGGATATCCATCCATTGCCGGCATCAACGGCGTGTCCTGGGACGCGGTCGAACTGCCGAGCCAGTTCCTCGAGAACTTCGCGTGGCAGCCGGAAGTGCTCGCGACGATGGCTCGTCACTACGAAACCGGCGAGCCGCTGCCCGCCGACAAGCAGGCGCAGCTGCTGGGTTCGCGCACGTTCCACGCGGGCCTCGCGAACGTGCGCCAGCTCGAGTTCGCGCTGTTCGATTTCCGACTGCATGCCGAATACGACCCGGGCAAGGGTGCGCGCACGCGCGAGATCCTGGACGAGGTCCGCCGCGAGGTCGCCGTGTTCGCGGTGCCGGAATGGAACCGGCTGCCTAACAACTTCTCGCACGTCTTCGCGGGCGGATACGCGGCGGGCTATTACAGCTACAAGTGGGCCGAGGTCCTCGCCGCGGACGCGTTCGCGGCGTTCCGGGACCGCGGCGTGTTCGATCGCGCGACGGCGCAGCGTTTCCTCGACTCGATCCTCTCGCGCGGCGGCAGCCGCAAGGCGCTCGAGGCGTTCGTCGAATTCCGCGGCCGCGAGCCCGACGTCAACGCGCTGCTGCGCCAGCAGGGCCTCGCGACTTGAGCACGTTCCAGGTCGCAACCTGGAACGTGAACTCGCTGCGCGTACGCGGCGAGCAGCTCATGCAGTGGCTCGAAGCCAACAAGCCCGACGTCGTCGCGCTGCAGGAAACCAAGATGCAGGATCCGGATTTCCCGCATCCGGAGTTCACGGCGGCCGGCTATCACAGCGTGTTCAGCGGACAGAAGACGTACAACGGCGTGGCGCTGCTGTCGCGCCTGCCGATGACCGACTTCGTGCGCGACATTCCCGACTTCGACGATCCGCCGCGACGCGTGCTCGCCGCCACGATCCCGCATCCCGCGGGCGCCCTGCGCGTGATCAATCTGTACGTACCGAACGGACAGGCGCCGGGCTCCGAGAAGTTCGCTTACAAGCTGCGGTGGTTCGAAGCGCTGACGCGCTGGTTGAAACGCGAGGCGGAGCAACATTCCGGCCTCATCGTGCTCGGGGACTTCAACGTCGCTCCCGAGGATCGCGACGTACACGATCCGGCGGCGTGGGTCGGCAGTGTTCACGTGAGCCCCGAAGAACGCGCGGCGCTCGCGGCGGTACGGAAAGCGGGGCTCGTCGATGCATTCCGCCATTTCGAGCAGCCCGAGAAGTCGTTCAGCTGGTGGGACTATCGACAGGGCGCGTTCCGGCGGAACAATGGGCTGCGCATCGACCTGATCCTGGTTCACGAGGAGCTGCTGCCGCGCCTCACGAGCTGCCGCATCGACGTCGAGCCCCGCCGCGTGGAGCGCGCATCCGATCACACGCCCGTGGTGGCGTGTTTCGACCTCTCGTGACGTCCGCGGGCGCGGTTTCTCCCGCCGCGTGAGCGCCGGCCGAGAGACTTGAGAATCGCCGCTTTACAGTAAGTGGCTGTCACCCTCGATAAGGATTGTGTGCGATCGTGACGCAGGTCACGACCGACCGAGTCCCGTACTCCACCCGCTGGTTTTTCGCACACCCCCTGCCTAGACTCGCGCATCTTGTTAGTGCGCGAAGCAGCAGCTCAGTCGTGATCGCCGATTCCCGCCGCAGCGACTACGACGTAACCGACACGGTGCTCGTGAGTTCGGCTCCCGATGTTCGCGCCGCGGTCGAAGAACTCTTCGCGCGCGTCTGGCCGAACCAGGATTTCCCCGCCTTCCGCCACGTCTTCACCGACTTCGACCGCATGTTCTCGGGCCGCATGCCCGGCTACTTCGGCGTCGACACGGTCTACCACGACCAGCAGCACACCCTCGACATCACGCTCGCGACCGCGCGGCTCATCGTCGGACACGAACTGCAGGTCGACGAGGAGCAGAAGTTCGGTCCCGAACGCGCGATGCTCGGCATCGTGGTCGCGCTGTTCCACGACGTGGGTTACCTGCGCACGACGCAGGACGCCGACGTGCCCAACGGCGCCGAGTTCACCACGATTCACGTCTCGCGCGGCGCCGCGTTCCTCCAGGACTATCTACCCAAGATAGACATGGGGAATTGGTCGAAGATCGCCGCGGAGATCATCCACTACACGGGCTACGAGCGGCCGTTCAAGAACATCGTCGCGCCCGACCCGCGCGACCACAAGCTGGGCCACCTGGTCGGCACCGCCGATCTCATGGCGCAGATGGCCGACCGCTGTTATCTCGAGAAGTGCCGCGACCGGCTGTACGCCGAGTTCGTGCTGGCGGGCGTCGCGCTGCCGGTGGGGGAAAACGGCCACGTGAAGGTGCGTTACGCGTCCGGGCTCGACCTGCTGCGGCAGACGCCGAAGTTCGTGTTCGACATGCGCTCGAAGCGCCTCGACGGCGAGTTCAACCGCGCTTATCGCTACCTCGAGATCCTGTTCGGCGGCCGCAACCCGTACATGGAATCCATCGACCGCAATCTCGAATACCTGCAGCGCATCCTGCGCAGCGAGAACTGGCGCCTGCTGCGCCGGCAGCCGCCGGTATTCACTGGCATCGAGGATTCGATGACCACCACGCGCACGCTCATGCTGGGCGCGATCAAGAAGGTCTGGGGCTGACTACCGCGCCTCAGGCGAGCCGCGGCGACAGGCGCGCGGTTTCCGGCGCCGCATCCACGGCCGCGACGTATCTCGCGAAGTTCTCCGGCAGCGCCTCCAGCACCGCTTCCTTTCCCTCGATGTCCGCCCCCGCGAGCACTTCGCGCAGGTGTCCGGGCGTGAGCGCCGCCAGCGCACGCTCCGCCACCGGCGCGTAGGAAAGATGCCACGGCTCCGGGCTCACGCCGCCGCGATCCGTCGCGTACGGACGGAAGAAGCCGAATGCCTGCATGTGCGCCTCCAACCAGGTAGTTAGTCTGGCGAACGGGCCACCGGGCTCGTACTCGGCCGGCACGACCCTGAGCCGGTAGCCTCGCGGCACGGCATTCGCGTCCATGACGTCCATGTCCGTGCCCCAGTGATGCCGGCTCGCGCCCGGCAACGCGGACCACCAGAGGATGGCCTCGACCCGCTCGGCGACCCCGAGACCGCCGGCGTCCAGCGGCATGCCGGAACGGTCCTCCATGGGCCGCTCGCCCCGGAACTTGCCGTTCCAGATCGCGAGCTGGCGGTCGAAATCCCGGAAACTCGAGAACGGCACCAGGTCGATTCCGTCCGCCGCGGCGGCCGCCCGCATGGCCAAAAAGGGCCCCACGACCTCGTTATGCAAGGTGCATCGGGGGTCTGCGAGCTCGACCAGGTGATCGCGGGCGCGCCCAGTCAGCTGATCTACCGTGAATTTCCGGTTCTCCGACATCCGGCCATCCTACCGCAGCGTTCGTGGGACGATCCCGGACACGACTTTCTGCGGACCTAGTCGACATCGCGACCAAGGTCCTGGACCGGCGGTGGCCGGCCCCAGAATTGCACGGGTAAGATTGCCCACGATTTTGAAATCCCTGGGTGGGGACAGGCGTAAGGGCACGTGGCCATGGTCAGCTTCAAGAGCAAGTACATCGCGCTCGCCATCGTCGCGGCGATCACGGTGGCGCTTGCGGTCGGCATCGTGCTCGTTCTCGCGGGACGGACGCAGCAATCCGCTCTGATCGACAGCGCCGCGGCCGATTCGCGCGACCGCGTGCTCGCCGAACTTTCGCAGCGGGCCAACGCGCTCGCGGGTCACCTCGCCGCGCGGGTTTCCGGGGACGTGCTGATCGCCGACCGGGCGGCGATTTCATCCGATGTCGAAGATTTCAAACTCAACGACACCGTTCTCGGCATCGTCGTGCGGGACATGAGCGGCCAGGAGCTGTATGCCTGGCGTCGCGGCACCGCGCAAACGGACACTTTGACGCGCAGCGTCACGGTGCCGGTGCGCGCGAACGTCGAGACCATGCCGGGCATCCAGACTCCGAGCACCGTCGGCGAGGCCGAGATAGAAGTCCGCTCGCTGGAAGCCTCCCCGGAAACGGCCGCCGCGCGCGCCCGCTTCAATGCGATGCGGCAGGCGCAACTTCGCCAGGCATTGTGGGTCGCCGGCGCGCTGGGCCTCACGATCCTCACGATCGGACTGGCGCTCGCATGGTGGGCCGGACGTCGCATGAATCAGCCCATCTCGACCCTCATCAAGAGCGCCGATCGCATCGCGCAGGGCGATTACTCGCGTCCTCTCGAAGTCGGCCGGCGCGACGAGCTCGGCGAGCTGCAGGCCGCGCTCGAGCGCATGCGGCAGAAGCTGCGCCAGACGACGATCAACAAGAACTACCTCACGAACGTGCTCGGCAGCATGAACGACGCCGTGTTCGTGACGTCTCCCGACGGCGTGATCCGCATGGCCAATCACGCGGCGTGCAAATTACTTTCCTGGGGAGAGGAAGAGCTGGTCGGCCGCGGCATCATCTCGATCTTCGACGAACGCGAGCGCGACAACTTCGACCTGCTGCGCGCCGCGCACGAGACGCGCGAGGCGGTGGTCAAGACGCGCCACGGACAGACCATCCCGGTCGCGATCACCGGTTCGCAGATCTCGACCGACGATCCGCAGTACCAGGGCACGATCTTCGTCGTCCGCAACGTGACGGAGCGCAAGCGCGCCGAGCGCCGCATCCGTTACCTCGCGCGTTACGATGCCCTGACCAAGGTGCCGAACCGCATGCAGTTCCAGCACCTGCTGCAACAGGCCATCGCGCGCGCCTCGCGCAACAAGACGAGCCTGGCGCTGCTGTACCTCGACATGGACCGTTTCAAGGAGATCAACGACACCTTCGGCCACGCGGCCGGCGACCGCACGCTCGAGATCCTGACCGAGCGGCTCACGCGCACGCTGCCGCAGGAAACGGTGATCGGCCGTCTCGCGGGCGATGAATTCGCGATGTTCGCCGACGATCTCGCGGCCGACGCCGACAACCGCGGCACGGTCGCGCAGCTCGCGCGCGCGGTGCTCGCCGAAATCGGCCGCGCGTTCCAGCTGCAGGAACACGAGGTGTTCCTCACCGCGAGCATCGGCATCGCGTTCTGTCCGCGCGACGCGGACAACGTGATCGACCTGATCCGCAATGCCGACGCCGCGATGTACCACTCCAAGCAGAACGGCGGAAATTCCTTCGCGTTCTATTCGCCGGAGATGAATGCCGCCGCGGTCGAACGCCTCATGCTCAAGAGCAAGTTGCGCCGCTCGCTCGAGCGCGACGAGTTCCTGATGCACTACCAGCCGAAGGTCGACCTGCGCGACGGCCGCATCGTCGGCGCCGAGGCGCTGCTGCGCTGGCGCCTGCCCGGCCACGGCGACATCCCGCCGGCCCAGTTCATTCCCCTCGCCGAGGAAACCAACCTCATCCTCGAGGTCGGCGAGTGGGTGCTGAACCGCGTGTGCGAGGACTACCGCGAGTTGCAGCAGTCCGTGAACTCGCCGGGCCGCGTCTCGCTGAACCTCTCGCTCAAGCAGCTGCGCCAGGCGAGCTTCATCCTCCGGTTCCGCTCGGTGTTCCGCAAACACGGCGTTTCGCCGACGTGTTTCGAGCTCGAGATCACCGAGACCACGCTGATGGCGGATTCCAAGCGCACGCTGCACCTGCTCGATGAGCTGTATGCGATGGGCCTGCACCTGTCCATCGACGACTTCGGCACCGGCTACTCGTCGCTGTCCGCGCTGCAACAGTTCCCGATCGGCACGCTCAAGGTCGACCAGTCGTTCGTGCGCGACGTCGACGACGACGAGAGCGACGCGACCATCGTACGCACCGTCATCGAAATGGGCCGCAGCCTCAAGATGAACGTGATCGCCGAGGGCGTCGAATCGCTCGGCCACCTCGTGTTCCTGCGCCGCCACCATTGCGGTTTCGGCCAGGGCCGCCTGTTCGGCGAGCCGGTGACCCTCTCGGAGCTCAAACTACTGCTGGCGCGCCAGCAGGAAACGGGACCCGCGTTCGCCGGTCTCATCGCGCAGGCCGCGAACGCCGACGCGATCGCCAAGCCGCGCGGAGCCTGATACCTGTTTCGAACTACCGATTTCAGCGTCCCCGCGGTGGCGGCGGCGCGAATCCGGGCACGGACTCGTCCCAGAAACGATTCGGCTCCGGGTCCCCGGCGCAATCCATGATCCGCTTGCGGCACAAGGTCTCGCGCCACTCGTACTTGATGAAGTGGCGGCTGTCGGCGCGCGCTTCGGCCACGAAGTCGACTTCGATGGCGCGATCCACGCGACGGTCGCCGTAGCCCGTGCCGGCGGACTCGTCGCGCCGTGCCTGGCGCGCGGACTTTTCCGCGGGGGCCGCAGAGTCCGTCGATCGGGCGGGCCCGCTTTCGGAATGGGGCTGGTGAACTCGAGGCGGCGGCGCCACCTCACGGAACACCGCGACCGCGATCACCCCGCGCGCCGAGCGGTCGCCGAAGGCCTCGGCATACGAGTCGCTCCAGTCCGTGAAGTAGAACTCGTTGATCTCCCGCAGGTTCGCGCGCCAGCCCGAATAGTCCTGCGTCGTCCACGCATCGAGCACGTACATGGGCTCGCCGCGCGCGAGTTCGGACTTGCGTCCGTTGATGATGTTGCGCCCATCGACCGCGATCACGAGCCCGAGGCGCTGGCCGGTGTTGTTGCGTATCCGGACGCCGTAGCGCTCGCCCTTCTCCGCCTGTAGATAGGAGCGCACCGCGCCGTCGCGCGCGCTCACCGGGAATTCGCGGAACACCCGCCCGTCGCGCCCGACGACTTCGACGACGACCGGCAGCGAACCCTCGCGCGGTCCGACATGGGCGTTGGCTCCCGGCGTGACCGCCAAACTACCCATCCATGCGAGAACCGCCATCGCCGGTCGGGCCATCCGACTCATTTGACCTCTCCTCGGGCGCGCAGCGTGCGCCCGGGGAGATGAACGCCGCGGCGTTCGCGGACGGGTCAAGTCGTGCCAACTAGCTGGGCAGCGCGATCAGCAGGTGGCGCGCCGATGCGTACCCCTCGGGAAAGATCCAGTCGTGTTCCGCGAGCAGTTCCTCGGCCGGGCCCCACGGGGCGCCGTCCAGCAAGACCTCGCTACCCGCCAGTTGCCCGTCGAAGGCGCCCACGAACACCCTTACCCAGTGCGGGCCGGCGGAGACGTCGCGTGAGTAGAGTTCCGCCAGCCGGCAGAAGAAGCCAGGGTAGCCTTCGATCCCCGAGTCCTCGCGTGTCGCCAGGGTGAGCAGCGGGCCGGAACAGATCCGCCAGCCATGCGCGGCGCCTTTCCAGTCCTCCCATTCGACCTGGTCCGAATCGCACGGGTGGGTCGTGAGGGATTCGGTTACGACGTGAAAGGACCCGATCAGGAATTTCTCGAAGGCGTTCTGTTCGGCGCTCTCGAGCGAACCGCCGATGCCGGCGAACGAGTCGAGCAATTCGCGCCCGTCCAGGCGTGGCGAGGCGATCGCGAAGTCCACCTGGACGTGAAACATGCCGCTCACGCCCTCGCGGGCGAACACGCGCGGCTCGACGACCAGCCCGTCGGACAGCGCCAGCGCCTTGCCCTCCCGCTCGGCCGGCAGGCCGTGGGCCGTGAAGGTGGTGCGCAGCATTTCGAGAATCCGTTCGCTCATGCGTGTCTATTCCGTCCCAATTCGAACGCCTGTAACCCGCCTTTCCATGCAACCCGCCGGGCCGATCACTAGAATCGCGCGCGATGCCGGAACCTTTCAATGCTTGAACTGCGGAATGTACGCCTGCGCCGGGGCGCCGCGGTCCTCTTCGACCGTGCGAATCTGACCATTTTTCGGGGCGACAAGATAGGCGTCGTCGGACGCAATGGCTGCGGAAAATCCAGTTTGCTCGCGTTGCTGCGCGGCGAGCTGGGCCCGGACACCGGCGACTATTCGGTGCCCGGCAAGCTCAATTTCGTGTCCGTCTCGCAGGAGTTGCCGCGCACCGAGGCCACGGTGCTCGAGTACGTGCGCAGCGGCGACAAGCGCCTGATGGAGATCGAAGCCGAACTCGAGAAGGCCCGCGCGGCCGAGGATGGCATGCAGGAGGCGCACCTGCTGGGCGACTACGAGCTCGCCGGCGGCTATACGTCGGCGGCGCGCGCGGCCGAGCTCGCGGATGGCCTGGGATTCGCGCCCGCGGACATCGAGCGACCCGTCAAACAACTTTCCGGCGGATTGCAGATGCGCGCGAACATGGCGCGCGCGCTGATGTCGCGTGCCGACGTGCTGATGCTCGACGAGCCGACCAACCACCTCGACCTCGACGCGGTCCTGTGGCTGGAGAAGTGGCTGCAGCGATTCGCGGGCACATTGCTGCTCGTGTCGCACGACCGCGAGTTCCTCGACGACATCGTCAACCGGGTGGTGAACATCGAGAACGGACAGCTGACCCATTGGACCGGCAACTACACCGATTTCCAGCGTCAACACGCCGCGAGCGTCCAGCAGACGGCCGCGATGGCCGCGCGTCAACAGCGCGAGGTGGCGCGGCTGCATTCGTTCATAGATCGATTCCGCGCAAAGGCCAGCAAGGCCCGCCAGGTCCAGAGCCGCATCAAGGCGCTGTCCAAGCTCGAGACCATCGCCACCTGGCAGGAGCTCGAGACGTTCGAGTGGGCGTTCGCGGCGTCGAACAAACTACCGCAGCCGCTGGTCACGCTCGACGGCGCCTCGGCCGGATACGGCGAGCGCATCGTCGTCTCCGGGGTCGGACGTTCGGTGAATCCCGGCGAACGCATCGGCATTCTCGGGCGCAATGGCGCGGGCAAGTCCACGCTCATGAAGCTGATCTCGGGCGCGCTGCCGCCGGCGGGAGGCGATCGCGTCGCCTCTCCCGACCTGGTCGTCGGCAATTTCGCGCAGCTCGAAGTCGACCGGCTCGACGCGCGCGACACCGCGCTCCTGGCGCTCACCCGCCGCATCGACGAAATCGGCGTCCGCGCGCAGTGGGACGAGCAGCGCCGGCGCAACCATCTCGGCGGCTTCGGCTTCCGCGGCGACCGCGTCTTCGAGCCGGTCGTGCATTTCTCGGGCGGAGAACGCGCGCGGCTCGCCCTCGCCATCCTGGTCGCCGAACGCCCCAACCTGCTGCTGCTCGACGAGCCGACCAACCATCTCGACTTCGAGATGCGCCATTCGCTCATTACTGCGCTGCAGGATTTCGAAGGCGCGGTTATCGTGGTGTCGCACGATCGCGGCCTGCTGCGCAGCGTGTGCGACCAGTTCTGGCTCGTGGCGGACGGCGCGGTCGTCGACTTCGACGGCGATCTCGACGACTACGCCAGCTGGCTCGAGAAACGCGGCGGTGCCGCCACGACTCCGTCCCAACCCAGGCCGCGTGCCGAGGAGCGGCGCGAGCGCCGGCGCGACGCGGGTCGCGGCGACCGGAAGGACCTCGCGTCGAAGCGCCAGGAGATCAAGTCGATCGAGACGTCGCTCGAGAAGCTTGGACAGGAACGCGGGAAACTGGAGCAGCAGCTCGCGGGGCTCGACTTCGCCCGCGATCCGGCCCATGCGCGCAAGGTCACGCAACGGCATGGCGACGTAGTCAGGGAAGTCGGGGAATTGGAGACACGATGGCTCGAACTATCCGAGCGGCTAGAATCGTCCGATGGGTCCCATGGCTGATGAGCCGGACGAGATAGGGATAGACACATCTCCTCCGCCGCCGGCGCCGGTCCGCAAGCGGCGTTACGGCCGGTGGATCTTTCGCGGCTTCCTCGTCCTGTGGCTGGCCGTCGGGCTCTGGAATCTCCATAAACCACTGCCGCCCGGCATGCGCGTGCGCGGCCCGATCGTCGAGACACCGCTCACCGAGCTGCGCTTCATCAGCGACGTGACGAGCGCGGATGCCTTCGGCGTTCCCGTCGTCCGCCAGCAGATCTTCGATCGCGTGTTCGCCATGATCGGCAATGCGCGCGAGTACGTCGTACTCGACTTCTTCCTGATCAACGCGCATCGCGGCGCGAACGGCGCGGACCGGCCGCACCGCGAGTTGTCCACCGAGCTGCGCGACGCGCTGGTCGCGCGCAAGCGCGCGGTGCCGGAACTCAAGGTGCTGATCGTCACGGACCCCATCAACGAGGTTTACGGCGCCCTGCCCGCGCGCCACTTCGCGGACCTGCGCGCGGCGGGATGCGAGGTCGTGCCGGTCGATCTCGATGCGCTGCGCGACTCGAATCCTATCTACTCGGGCCTGTGGCGGATCACGATGCGCTGGTGGTCCGGCGACGGGAGCGGCGAGCCCTGGCTGCCGAACCCGCTCGACGCCGGTCCCGACAAGGTGAGCCTCGGCGCCTGGGCGCGGCTGCTCAACTTCAAGGCCGACCATCGCAAGCTGGTCATCGCCGATGACGGGCGCGGCGGCATCACCGGCCTCGTGACTTCCGCCAATCCGCACGACGCGAGCAGCCTGCACACCAACGTCGCGCTGCAGTTGTCGGGCCCCGCGCTCGAACCCCTGCTCGAGAGCGAGCTCGCGCTGGCGCGCGAATCCGGCTGGCGGGGCGGCTGGACACCGCCCGCGCCGACGCCCGCGCCGCCTGCGCCACCCGAGAACGCCGCGCGCGTGCAGGTGCTCACGGAGAGCGAGATCCGCTCGGCGATCGTGCGCAATTTCTCCGGCACGCGCGCCGGTGACGCCATCGACGTCGCGATGTTCTATCTATCGGACCGGGAGGTCATCGATTCGCTGCTCAAGGCCGCGCGTCGCGGCGTGTCGGTGCGCGTGCTCCTCGATCCCAACAAGGACGCTTTTGGCCGGACCAAGAACGGGATTCCGAATCGTTCGGTTGCCTCCGAGCTCGCGGCCGCGTCCGACGGCGCGATCAAGGTGCGCTGGTACCGGACCCACGGCGAGCAGTTCCACGCCAAGCTGGTGGCGCTGCGCACCGCGAACGAATTCTGGTTCACGCTCGGCTCGGCGAACCTCACGCGCCGCAATCTCGCGGATTACAATCTCGAGGCGAACGTCGCGGTCAGTGTCGCGCCCGGCACGCCGCTCGCCTCCGAAGTAGGAGGTTGGTTCGAATCGCTGTGGAGCAACGCGGGGCCGCCGGCGCTCGAGTACACCGCCGAATTCGGTGCCTACGCCGACGCGGCGCAGGGTACCTACTGGCTCTATCGGCTGATGGAGTCGACCGGGATGTCTACTTTCTAGCGCTGGCCGGAGACGGCTCGTCCGCGACCCCCGCCGCGGCCTCGCTCGCCAGCGCGTGGACGGCAGCCGAAGTCGCCTGTTCGAAGGCCGCCACCACGGCTCCCATGCGGTCCTCGTCGGCCCGCACGGACTGCTGGACGGCAAAGCTCGCAACCAGCTCGCGGTCGCGATGCCGACCCAGCGTCGCGTCGAACGCCACGTGGATCGTGGGCGGGCCGTTCCCCGAGGTGTAGTCCGCCTCGAATCGCCGCAGGGTCACTCTCAGGTTGTACTGCGACGGATACGGAGAAGCGTCGTCGACGACCGCGACGAACGACCCGTTGGCGCGCAGCGCATCGACGATCATGCTCGCGACCATGTCCGGGGCCGGCGCGGCCCAACGGCTCGCCGCGAACGAATCGACGCGCTGCCCGCTGCGCAGCAGGATGATCCGATCGACGTCCAGTGCGGGTCCGGCCGCGGGTCGGAGCACCTGCACACTGCCCGCGCTCGCCGTCGTCGCCGGCTGCGGGGCGGTCGGTGCCAGCCGCAGCACATACATCTGCGGCGGCGGAACGGTGGTCTCGAGCAGGCTCCCGCAACCGGCCAGCGACAACAGCGCCGCGAATCCGGCGACACCATGGATGCGGCGAAGCGCGCTCATCGGGGGATCTCCACGCCGCGGTAGCTAGGCTCGTACAGGAGCTGCGACGGATCCGCCTTCAGGCTGCGCGACAGCTCGCGGAATTCCTGCGCGGCGATGCGGCTGTCTCGCAACAGGCGTTCCATTTCCGGCAGCCCGTCCCGCAGGAACAGGCCGAGATCCTCGCGGTGATCGGTCATCAGCCGGTCGAGATTCGCGGTGGTCTTGGCGAGATTATCGGAGATCTCGCGCACGCGAAGGGAGGCGGCGGACAGTTCGGGCCCCGAAGTATCCAGCAGCTCGCGCGCGCTCACCGCGGCGGCGCGCACTTCCGTGACCGTGGTCTTGAGCTCGGCGACGACTTCGCCCGCGTCGCTCATCGTTTTCGGCAGCGTGGCCGCGCTCTTCTCGATGTTGGCGAGCATCCTGGAGAACGTGGCGATGTTCTCGTCCGACAGCACCGTCGACGCGCGCCCGACGAGGTCGGGCAGGCTCGCGAGGAACAGGTCGAAGTTGGACTGGACCGAATCGATGACCGGGTATTGCTCGCTCTGCACGGGCTCCATCCGTCGCTTCGCGTCCGCGTTGGCGAGCAGGTCGATGTACAGCAGGCCGGTCACGCCCTGCAGCGACAGCGACGCGAGCGTGTCCCCTGAGATCGGCGCCTGCGAATCGATGTCCGCGATGACCTGTACGCGGTCCGCCGCGCGCTTGTCGATCCGGATGGCGGCCACGCGGCCCACCTCGACGCCGAGATATCGCACGATGCTGCCCCGGTTCAGTCCGGAAACGCTGCCCGTGAAGTAGATCTCGTAGCGCCTGTAATCGCGGTCGTCGCCGCTGCCCGCGTACCAGTACACGAACAGCGCCGCCATCGTGGCGACCAGCAGCACGAAGGCGCCGACGGCGGTGTAGTTAGCTTCACGCTCCATGCTGATTCCTGCCCGTTCCGAAGCGCACGGCACGCTCTCCGTGGAAATACGCCCGGATCCACGGGTGTGGATTGTTGGCGATGTTCTCCAGCGTATCGCTGGTCATCCGGCGGTCGATGATCACCCCGACACGATTGCAGGTTCTGAAGATCGTGTCGAGATCATGCGTGATCATGATCACCGTGAGGCCGAGCTGGGCCCGCAGATCCATGAGCAGCTCGTCGAAGGCGGCCGCGCTGATCGGATCCAGGCCGGCGGTGGGTTCGTCGAGCATCAGCAGGGAGGGATCGAGCGCGAGCGCACGCGCCAGCGCCGCGCGCTTGATCATGCCGCCCGAAAGCTGGGAGGGATATTTGCGCGCCGCGTCGTCCGGCAACCCGACGAGACGGATCTTGAGCATCGCCAGTTCGTCGAGCAGCCGGGGCGCGAGCTGGAGGTGCTCGATCATCGGCAACTGGACGTTCTGCAGCACGGAGAGCGAGGAGAACAACGCGCCCTGCTGGAACGTCACGCCGTACTTCGCCTTGATCCCGCGCAGTTCCTCGTCGCCCAGGTGGGTGATGTCGCGGCCGTCCATCAGGACCTCGCCCGCCTGTGGACGCTGCAGGCCGAGGATCGAACGCAGCAGGACGGACTTGCCGGAACCGGAGCCGCCGACGATTCCGAATACTTCGCCGCGCTCGACGATCATGTCGAGACCGTCGTGCACGGTCTGCGAGCCGAAGCGATTCACGAGCCCGCGGACTTCGATCAATGCGTCCGTCATATGTCGAGCAGCCAGAACGCCACCGCGAACAACGCGTCGGCGAACAGGACCAGGAAGATGGATTGCACCACGGCCGTGGTGGTGAGACGCCCGAGTTCGCGCGAGGAGCCACGCACCTGCAGCCCACGATACGTGCCCGTGAGCGCGATGAGCAGCGCGAACACCGGCGCCTTGACGATGCCGACCCAGAACGTCGTCGAGGCGATCGCGTCCTGCGCCCGCCCCAGGAACAGCACGAGCGGCATGTCGAGCAGCCAGCGGCACAGCAGCGCGCCGCCCGTGAGACCGACCAGGTCCGCGGCGACCGTCAACAACGGCAACGCGATCACGAGGCCGACGACGCGCGGCAGCACCAGCACCTCGTGCGGATCGACGCCGATGGCCTTGAGCGCGTCGACTTCCTCGTTGAGTTTCATCGCGCCGATCTCGGCCGCGAACGCGCTGCCGGAGCGACCCGCGACAATGATGGCGGTGAGCAGTACCGCGAGCTCGCGCAGCACGCTGATCGTGATCAGGTCGACGACGTAGATCTCGGCGCCGTACTGCTGCATGTACTGCGCGGCGATGTAGGCGATGATGACCGTGATCAGGAACGCGATCAGCGACACGATCGGGATGGCGGTGAGCCCGGTCTCGTAGACGTGGCGCGTGATCGAGGTGGGCCGCAGCCGCCGCCAGCTCGTGATCGATCGCAGCCACGTGACCGACGTGTGCCCGATGAAATCCAGCGCCGCGGTCACCGAGCGCGCGCGCCGCGTCACGAGTCGTCCGAGCGCGCTCACCGGCTCGAACGAGGATTCGGAAGATGACGGCGGGGGCGCGGGCCGCTTGCCCGCCAGCGTCGCCTCGATGAGTTCGAGCTGGCGCGGCGCTTCGCCTTCGAACATGACCTCGAGGCCGGCCTTCTCCGCCTCTTTCAGCCACTCGCGCAGGCGCCAGGCGCCCGCGAGGTCGAGCTCCACGTACTTCGGGATTTCGACGCGCAATCGGCGCGCGCCCGCGAGCGACTGGGCGGCGAGCTCGGCGTCGATGGCCGACAACTCCTGGCCACGCCATTTGCCGGCGAGTTCGGCGGTGAGGACGTCGTTGTCTCGGCTGAGGTTCAGGTACATGCGCGCGGCGTAGGCATCCCTAACTACAAACTTGCCGGCCGCCGCACGGTTCGGAACCGCCTGGCGGGAATCGGGCTCCGCCAGTATGGCAAATTGGCCTCATGGCCGCCGCGTCGTCTGAATTCGCGGCGGCCATGGGCCGAAAGCTGGCGGAGTGGTTCCAGGACTCCGCCAGCCGGGGGGAATCAACTCTCGTCGCGGTAGCGACGGATGCGGATCGTGGCGTAGATCAGCGCCGCGCCCGCGAGCAGGCCTAGCCACAGCTCGTAGTGCATGAACAGCCCGGAGAAGCGGAACGAATCGAGGACTTCACCGATGCCGGGGATGTGTTCGTTGCCGCCCTTGTCGAACCGCGCGCCGTTCACCTCCATTTCCTGGATGAATCCGACCAGGCGGCGACCGACGAACTTCGCCACGTGCTCGCTGTTGAAGAACATCTTCTCCAGCAGCATCAGGGCCGCGGGCGGCAGCACCGCCCACAGGAATACCGCGCGGCGCGCCCACACGGACATGATCATCAGGTACCCGGCGACGGGCACGTACCAGAGCACGCCGCCGACGGTGAACAGCAGCGACACCCACATCGCGGCGAACCAGCCCTTGACGCTGAAGGCCGGCACCATTTCCATGACCACGCTTCCATTGAAGCGCAGCCAGTAGATGAGGCTGACGACGAGCTGCGTGGCGGTCGCGAGCACCAGCACCGCGATCGGCATGACGACGAGTGCGACCGCGAGCTTCGACAGCACCACCTGGGCGTCGGAAACCGGCATCGATTTCCAGAACAGGATGCTGCGATCGCGGCGTTCGGCGTACAGGCAGTCGATCAGGTAGAAGAACACCACGATGAGCACGAGCCCCGAGATGACTCCCGCCAGGCTGAGCTGCATGAATGCGACCATCGAGGCTTTCTGATCGTCCGGAAGCGCGATGAAATTCGAAAGGTGTTCGCGTTCCTCCGTGTTCAGTCCCGGGATCTCTTCGACCGTGTCGTGTTGCCCGAACAAGACCACGTCGTCGATCTGCATGCTGAGCACCGTGCCCCACATCGACATCACGATGATCAGACCCACCCACACGAGCGGCGCGATCCACAGCGAGCGGTGTTCCCAGAACTCGCGGCGTACCAGCATCAGCATGGTGTTCATGCGGCCTCCTTGGTGGAAGCGGTGACCCGGTTGTTGGACGCACTTCGTCCCATCATGGCCACGAACAGATCGGCGACCGAGGGATGGCGCGTTTCGCCGAGCGTCGCGAGCTCGGTTTCCGCGAGTCCGTCGAACAGCATCGCGACGCGGCCGAAGACTTCGCGTTCGTAGAACGGCTTCAGCGCGCGCGCCTTGTCGACATTGCCCGCCGAAGGAATCAGCTGCGTGAACCGCTCGCCGAGTGCTTCCATCGACGAGTCGAGCGCGATGCGTCCGTGATCGATGAACACCACGTCGGTGAGGATGTTCTCGATCTCCTCGACCTGGTGCGTGGTGACCAGGATGGTCCGCTCGTGGTTGAAGTAGTCATTGAGCAGGTTGTCGTAGAACGAGCGCCGGAACAGCAGGTCGAGACCGAGCGTCGGCTCGTCGAGCACCAGCAACTTCGCGTCGATCGCGAGGATCAGCGCGAGGTGCAGCTGCGTCACCATGCCCTTGGAGAGCTGGCGCACGCGGCGATCGAGCTTGATGTCGGTCTTCGAGAGAAATTCGATGGCGCGTTTGCGATCGAAGCGCGGATGAACGCCGGCGACGAACTCGAGCGCCTGTGCGACCGAGATCCAGCGCGGCAGCACCGCGACGTCGGCGATGAAGCAGACCTCTTTCATGAGCTCGTCGCGCTCGGTGCGCGGGTCGCGGCCGAGAACCTTGAGTTCGCCGTCGAATGCCGTGAGGCCGAGGATGGACTTGATCGCCGTGGTCTTGCCCGAGCCGTTCGGACCGATGAGGCCGACGATACGTCCGGCCGCGACCTTGAGGTCGATGCCGCACAGCGCCTGCGTGCTGCCGTAATGCTTGGTGAGCCCCCGGGCTTCAATTATTGCTGTCATCGTCTTCATCCGTGGCAGCGCGAGTCGGGAACGGCTGGGAGGCCGGGGCCGATTTCGCACCGTGTTTCATGAGTTCTTCGGTCGTGAGGCCGAGCCGCTGGATGGTCGCGTAGATCTTCGGCCACTCGGAATCCAGGAAGTGCTGGCGTTCGTCCTTCAGGAGCGCCTGGCGCGCGCCTTCGTTGACGAACATTCCGCGCCCGCGTTTCTTCTCAACCAGCTGCTCATCGACGAGCTGCTGGTATCCCTTGAGAACGGTCAGCGGGTTGAGACGGAACTCGGCCGCGACAGCGCGGACCGAGGGCAGCGGGTCTCCTTCCTTGAGGACACCTTCCAGGATCATCGCCACCACCCGGTCACGCAGCTGCCGGTATATCGGCTGACTGTCGTCCCATTGCGGGTCCATGGGTACTCCAGACCTCAGCGGATCAGACCGCTGGTCACCATCAGGAAGCTGGTATCGCCACTCCGATGGACACGCGCGATGCTGGTGGCATCGACGAACGTCAGGCCCAGCAGGATCGTCACGAACATCGCACCGAGCGCGCTGGCCGTCACTTTCAGATTGTTTTTCAGGATGGTCATAAGTGTCTCCTTGCTCCTCTTTGCTCACTTGGGGTGGTTCGCCCTATGCGCTCCACCCGTCCGTCTTGGTGTTATATATAACTACAACACCAACTCAGGTGCAAGCCCCCAACCCGAAAAAACTTCGCGCCGCGTTTCAGCCTCAGGCGCGCATTGGGCAGCCGGGGGTGACCCATGAATTCTAAGCTACTGATTATTCTCGGAATTGTGGTGGCGCACGGCGCGCTGGCGGCCGGCTGGGTACAGCAGGAAGCCCCCCAGCAACGCCCGCCGAAGATCGTCGCGGCATGCTCCCCTTCCCCCGACGTCCTGCCGGATTTCACCCCCCGCGCCATGCTCCTCGCGGCCCTGGTCACGCCCGAGCCGCTGGGCGAGTCGATGCAGCCGTGAACGCGGGGCTCATCACGATGGATGGATTTGCCGCTCCTGAACCGGCGCCGCGCTTCGCGAGTGCACAACCAGCGCGTAAAGTCGCGAGCGTGAGTGACGACGAGGATGCGCAGTTGATGCTCGCGTACGCCGCCGGCGAAATGCGCGCCTTCGAGACGCTGTACGCGCGCCATCGCACGGCGCTGTACCGCTATCTAGTCAGACAGGCGCGCGACGGCGAAACCGCCAACGACCTGTTCCAGGAAGTGTGGAGCCGCGTGATCGTGAACCGCGCGCGCTACGAGCCGCGCGCCAAGTTCCGCACCTTCCTGTTCACGCTCGCGCACAACTGTTTCATCGATCATTGCCGGCGCACGAAGGCGCGTCCCGGCGGCACGAACGTCGACGACGCCGACGCGGCGGACCTGCTGCCCGCGGACGACAGCACGCTGCCCGAGCGCGTGCTCGAGCGCGACGAATCGACGCGCCGCTACCGCGCCGCGCTCGAATCGCTGCCGCAGGAGCAGCGCGACGTCTATCTACTGCACGAGGAGTCGAACCTCTCGCTCGAGGAGATCGGACGCGTGACAGGCGTAGGCACGGAAACGGCCAAGAGCCGGCTGCGTTACGCGGTCGGCAAGCTGAAGGCGGCACTGGCCGTCGCGGAGGCGTGAGATGACGGACCGCGACGACGAACTCGACGATTTCCTGCGGCGGAGCAAGCCCATCTTCCGGCGCGCCGACGAAGACGATCTCGAGCCGCCGGCGGAGCTCGATCGAATCGTGCTGCGCCAGGCGCGCGAGGCGATCGAGGCCGAGCGGCCGCAACGCGTGTTCCGCGGGCCTCGCTGGGGCGCCCCCATCGCGCTGGCCGCGACCCTGCTCATCGCGCTCACGGTCGTTTTCCAGGGCTGGATGCCCGAGACGGAGCCGGTGGGTGAAGTGACCGTCCGCAGCGTCGCGCGCGAAATCCCCGCGCAGGCCGCCGACACCCCGGTTGCCGAGGCCGACGTGTTCACCCACGCGCGCACGGCGCAGCCCGCGCCCGCGGCCGCGGCGCCGCGCGCAGAGACCGCCGACACCGGCGCGTACGTGGTGGGGATCGTGCCGCAGCAGCCCGCCGCGACCGCCTCCTCTCCGGTTCTGGTGTCCGATGCCGAGGCCTCGCGCTACGCGGCGCCACCGCCCGCGGCACCCGGCGTCGAAACGGCGGCGGTCCCCACCATGGCGCGGGGAAACATGCAGACCGCGAAAGCGCGGCCGGATGGGGAAGTCCCCGCGTGGCGCAGGGACGCGACCACCTGGCTGGCCGAAATCGAGCGCCTGCGGGCCGCGGGCGAGACCGCGCGGGCCGACGCCGAAATGGCGGAATACAACCGGCAGAATCGGGCCTACGCGGGCGCCCCGGACCGGTAAGCCCCCTGGCGCCAAGTCAGCTGCCTGAAGGGTCAGGCCTGTTAGAATCCCGGCCCCTTTTTTCAGGTCTCCTGGAGTCCGCGTCGATGAAACCCGCCGTCAATGTCGCGATCACCGGAGCCGCCGGTCAGATCGGCTACGCCCTCGCTTTCCGCGTTGCCTCGGGTCAGATGCTCGGACCCGACACCCCGATCAACCTGCACCTGCTCGAAGTGACACCAGCGTTGCCGCAGCTCGCGGGCGTGGTGATGGAGCTCAACGACTGCGCGTTCCCGACGCTGAACCAGATCGTCGCCACCGATGACGCGAAGGTCGCGTTCAAGGACTGCCACGCCGCGCTGCTGGTCGGCGCGCGTCCGCGCGGGCCGGGCATGGAGCGCAAGGACCTGCTCATGGCGAACGCGCAGATCTTCTCGGCGCAGGGCAAGGCCATGAACGAGGTGGCGGACCGCAACATCCGCGTGCTCGTGGTCGGCAATCCGGCGAACACCAACGCGATGATCGCGCGCGCGAATGCCCGAGATCTGAACCCGCGCAACTTCACCGCGATGACGCGCCTCGATCACAATCGTGCGCTCTCGCAGTTGGCGGAGCGTACCGGCAGCCACGTCACGAAGATCCAGAAGATGCTGATCTGGGGCAATCACTCCTCGACGCAGTATCCCGATCTCAACTTCTGCCTCGTCGACGGCAAGCCGGCCCATTCGCTCGTCGACCGCAAGTGGTACGAGGAGACCTTCATCCCCACCGTGCAGCAGCGCGGCGCGGCCATCATCAAGGCGCGCGGCGCGTCGTCCGCCGCTTCGGCCGCCTCGGCCGCGATCGACCACATGCGCGACTGGCACCTCGGCACGTCCTCGGACAACTTCATCAGCATGGCCGTGCCGGCCGACGGCAGCTATGGCATCAAGGAAGGCGTCGTGTATTCGTACCCGGTGACCTGCGCCAACGGCGACTACAAGGTCGTGCAGGGCCTCGCGATCGACGACTTCTCGCGCCAGCGCATGGATGCCACGGACAAGGAACTGCGCGAAGAGCGCGACGGCGTCCGCGAGCTGATCTGAACACCGGGCTCAGCCAACTACCAAGTTCGTCGAATGAACGATCAGGCCGGGTCGCGCAGCCGCGCGACCCGCAGCCCGATCGGCATGCGAATCGTCGCGATGCCGCCTCGCGGCCAGACGGGCGCGAGCGAATCGCGCAGCAGCGGAGCCGGATCGGCCGACAGCGCCTTGCGTACCGCGGGAAATGTTCCGCGAGCGCGGTGCTCGCCTGGCCACTTCCGCAACCGCAGTCTCACACCGCGTCCCGCGCCGGCGCGGCGCGCGCGAGCCACGCGAACAGTTCGGGTGGATAGCCCGGACGGAAGCTCGCGAACTCGCGCGCGACGGTCGTGAAGTGGCTGGCCGTGCTCATGACCTCCGTCTTACGCCTGCTGCGCGGCGGACCGAAGGCTCGCGCCGCCCACGCGAGTGGTCGCCCGCGCCGCGAAAGCCTGCAGCGCGACGGCCACGGACACCACGATCAGGAACAACGGATATTCCCAACCACCGTCGGTGTTGCTGAACACCCAGCCGTTGCCGGCGTGCGCCCAGAGCGCACCGCCCAGGATCGGGATCAGCGCCAGCGAAACCCATCCTGTCGCGACGTTCGCGATGAGCAGCACGCCGCCCACCGCTTCCGCGGCGAACACCACGTAGGCCAGCGCGCCGGGCAGTCCGATCGACTCGAAGTAGCCCGCCGTGCCGGCGAGCCCGTAAATGAACAGTTTCAACACGACGCTGTGCGCGACGAACATGACACCCAGCGAGACGCGCAGCAGCGCCGCGGCCGCGTTGTTTCCATACTCCAGCAAATTCGACATGTGAATCTCCCGATGTTGATTGCGATGGCGTCATTCTGTGTTGGCACAATTGCATACACATCGGCCAATCGGCAAAGATAGTTTGCATGGCTGCAAATAGCTCCGCGCTGACCTTCACCGACCTGCCGCTGATCCTCGCGCTGGCGCGCGAGCGGACGCTGGCCGGCGCGGCCGAGCGTCTCGACATCGACCTGTCGACGGTCTTCCGGCGGCTGAATGCGCTCGAGGAGCGGCTGCAGGTGCGGCTCTTCGATCGTTCGCCGCGCGGCTACCAGCTCACCGCGGCCGGCGAGCGGGCCGCCGCCGCGGCCGAACGCGTCGAGACCGAACTACTGTCGGTGGACCGCGAGATCGGCGCACGCGACCAGCAGCTCTCGGGCGTGTTGCGCGTCACCGCGTCCGAGACCTTGTCGCACGCGGTGTTGCCGCGGCTATTCGCGCGCTTTCACGACGTGCATCCGCGCATCCAGCTCGTGCTGACGATCGACAACCGCATGCTCGATCTCGGGCGCCGCGAGGCCGACGTCGCGCTGCGCGTGCGCCGCCCGGTCGATCCCAGCCTGTTCGGCCGTCGGCTTACGGGCATCGCCTGGGCGTTCTACGGTCCGGAATCGATGAGCGCGAACCTGCGCCGCGAGGGCCGCAGTTTCAATTTCTCCAAGGTGGCGGTGATCGGCTGGGACGAACCCGCGCTGATCGTCGCGAGCGAATGGATCGGCACACACGTGCCGGAGGAACGCATCGCTTACCGAAGCAACAGCCTCGTGAATCAACTGATGGCCGTTCGCGCCGGCGTCGGCATCGCGCTGCTGCCCTGTTACCTCGCGGACCGCGACGACGCGGTGCGCCGGATCTCGCCGGTGCTGCCCGACCTCGCCAGCGAGCTGTGGATCGTCACGCACAAGGATCTGCGCAACACGGCGCGAATTCGCGCCTTTCTGACCGTGATCGGAGACGCGATCGTCGAGGAACGCCGCGCCTTCGAGGGCCAGTCCTGACGAAAAGGACTATAGTTTCGGCATCGAGAAACGAGGGCTTTCCCCATGTTCGGCGCAGTCCTGGTAATACTTTTCCTGATCGCCGCTGCCGCCTACGTCGCGCAGGTCGGCACCGGGTTCACCCTGATCTTCATCGGCGCCGTCGTCTTCATGGCGTACAAGCGCCTGCCGCTCATCGCGTTCACCGTCGTCTTCACGCTGCTGCTCGCGGCTTACACCTTCATCGCTCCGCCAGCCGGGATCTGGAAGGGGTTCCTGTGGGTGCTGCTCGCCGCGCTGTGGCTGTTCAACGTCCGGCCGCTGCGCAAGGCCGTGATCACGCGGCCATTCATGAAGGCGTACATGCGCATGTTGCCGTCGATGTCACAGACCGAGAAGGAAGCGCTCGAGGCCGGCACGGTCTGGTGGGACGGCGAGCTGTTCACCGGCAAGCCGCGCTTCGAGAAGTTGCTGGCCAGCAAGGCGCCGCAGCTCACGGCGGAGGAACAGGCGTTCATCGACGGCCCCTGCGAGGAGTTGTGCCGCATGTTCGACGACTGGGACATCACCCATCGGCGCGCGGACATGCCGAAGCACGTCTGGGATTTCCTCAAGCAGAAAGGCTTCTTCGCGATGATCATCCCGAAGAAGTACGGCGGCCTCGAGTTCTCCGCGTACGCGCATTCCTGCGTGCTGGTGAAACTCGCCAGCCGCTCTGGGCTGCTGGCCGCGACCACCGCCGTTCCGAATTCGCTCGGCCCGGCCGAGCTGCTCAACCACTACGGCACCGAGGAGCAGAAGAACCACTACCTGCCGCGCCTCGCGCGCGGTGACGAGGTGCCGTGTTTCGCGCTGACGCATCCGCGCGCCGGATCGGACGCGGCTTCGCTGCCGGATACGGGCGTGGTCTGCCGCGGCACTTACCAGGGCAAGGAGATCGTCGGCCTCCGGCTCAACTTCTCGAAGCGCTACATCACGCTCGCACCGATCGCGACGGTGGTCGGCCTCGCGTTCCGCCTGTACGACCCGGACAAACTACTCGGCGGCGACAAGGTCGACTACGGCATCACCTGCGCGCTGATCCCGCGCGACACGCCGGGACTGTCCATCGGCCGCCGCCACTTCCCGCTCAACGTGCCGTTCCAGAACGGCCCGCTGTCGGGCAAGGACGTGTTCGTGCCGCTCGACTTCATCATCGGAGGCCCCGCGATGGCGGGCCAGGGGTGGCGCATGCTGGTCGAGCAGCTCTCGGTGGGACGCTGCATCTCGCTGCCCTCCAACACCACGGGCGGCGCGAAGCTCGGCGTGTTCTCGTCAGGCGCGTACGCGCGCATCCGCCGCCAGTTCAACATGCCGGTGGGCAAGTTCGAAGGCGTCGAGGCCGTGCTCGCGCGCATGACCGGCTACACGTACATCATGGACGCGGCTCGTTCGGTGACCGCCGGCGCGATCGACGGCGGCGAGAAACCGTCGGTGCCGTCCGCGATGCTCAAGTACCACGTGACCGAGATGGGCCGGCAGGTCGCGAACGACGCGATGGACGTGCACGGCGGCAAGGGCATCCAGCTGGGCCCGCGCAATTACCTGGGCCGCAACTACCAGGTCGTGCCCGTCGCGATCACGGTCGAGGGCGCGAACATCCTCACGCGTTCGCTGATCATCTTCGGCCAGGGCGCGGTGCGCTGCCATCCGTTCGTGCTCAAGGAGATGAACGCCGCGCGCAATCCGGATCGCGCGAAGGGCGTCGACGACTTCGACCGCGCGCTGTTCGGCCACGTCGGCTTCACGATCAGCAACGCGGTGCGTTCGTTCGTGATGGCGCTGACGCATGCGCGCTTCACGCATGTTCCCGAGGTCGGCGACACCAAGCGCTACTACCAGCACATCGTGCGCTTCTCGGCATCGTTCGCCTTCGCGGTCGACGTCGCGATGCTCACGCTCGGAGGTTATCTCAAGAAGAAGGAAAACCTTTCGGCGCGCCTGGGCGACGTCTTGTCGGCGATGTACCTCGCCTCGATGGTGCTCAAGCACCACGAGAACCAGGGCCGTCCCGCCGAGGACCTGCCGATCGTCGAATGGGCCTGCCGCAACCTGCTCTACAGGGCGCAGGAACAGCTGCACGATTTCCTGCGCAATTTCCCGAACCGCTTCCTCGCCGGAATCATGCGCATCGCGATCTTCCCCGGCGGCCGCGCCTACTCGGCGCCGAGCGACCGGCTGGGGCGCAAACTCGCGGACGCGATCCTCACGGTGTGCGGCGTTCGCGACCGGCTCTGCAAGTACGTCTATCGCACGCATGAGAGCGGCAATCCGCTCGGCCTGCTCGACGAAGCACTGATCCTGTCGCAGACCGCGGAGCCGATCGAAAAGCGCATCCGCGTCGAAGGCGTCAAGACCGGCAAGGTGACGGCGCTCGATCCACCCGGACAGATCGCGCAGGCGCTCGCCGCCGGCATCATCTCCGAGACCGAGGCCGCGATGCTGCGCGACTACGACCGCAAGGTCATGGAGATCATCAGCGTGGACGACTTCGATTCGCGCGAGTTGGCCGCGGGCGTTCAACCGGACACGGAAGAGCAGCCACGTCCCGCGCCCGTCAGCGACTTCCACGTCGCCTGACCTCGCCGCGTGAACGAACCCCTCGCGCCAGTCATTGGCTCGACCGCCGTGCCCGCGACCGCCCCGATGGTGGCCGCGGAGCCGGCCGTGTCGGCGCCGCCGCTGCCCGCATACGACTGCCAGAATTGTGGCGCGCCGCTCTCCGGCGAATACTGTTCGGCGTGCGGGCAGCGTCACGAGCCGCGCGTTCACTCGATTGGTCACTTCGCCTCCGAGGCGTTCGAAAGCGTCACGCACGCCGATTCGCGCCTGTGGCGCACCATCGGCTATCTACTCGCGCGACCGGGATTCCTGGCGCGGGAATTCTTCGACGGGCGGCGTGCGAGTTACCTGCCGCCGTTCCGGCTGTACCTGGTCATCAGCGTGTTGTTCTTCGTCGTGACCGGGCTCGCGGGGCATGGAACCGTCAAGGTCGACGAGGACGATCCTTCGAGCACCGAGAGAATCGCGGCGATGAGGGAGTCCGCCGACCAACTCGAGGCGGATCTGCCCAACACGCCGGGAATCGCGCAGGCCGCGGCCGAAATGCGCCGCAAGGCGGCCGAGCAGGAGGCCTTGCTCGAAGGCAGGACGAACCCTTCGACCACGCCCGTGGAGGAGGCGGACACGGGTTCGAAGGTGAACCTGGGCATGTGCGCCAATGCCATGCAGTCGCCCGGTCCCGACGCCACCTGGTTGCGGAGCATGCTGTTCGGCTTTTGTCAGAAGGCCAGCAAATTGCGCGGAGAGGACCTGAGCAACGCGATCGTGCACAACATCCCGCGCGCGATGTTCGTGTTCCTGCCGCTGTTCGCCGCGTTCATGAAGCTCCTGTACTGGCGGCCCAAGCGTTATTACGTCGAGCATCTGCTGCTGCTGGTGCACAACCACGCGTTCGTGTTCCTCGCGCTGACCATCCTGACTCTCGCATTCGAAATCCCCGTCATCGGTGAACATCTCGGACTGCTCGCCGCCGCCACCTGGCTCTACATCGTCTATTACATTTTCCGCGCCATGCGCGTTTACTACGGACAGTCACGCGCGATGACTTTCGGCAAATACACGCTTCTGGGTGTCATCTATTTCGTCTCGGCCATGGTCGTGCTGTCGGCTACGGCCATCTACAGCGCGTTGATGCTCTAGCGATCCGTCGCGAGGCCGGCAATCTTGCGCACGCGGTCGCGCCGGACGTACCTTGCCGCATCCCAAGAAGAAGGAAACCTTCATGAAACGCCACGTCGTCTCGCTCGCCGGAATCGCCGCGTTATCCGCTCTCGCGTTCGCCACTGCGGTCGTCGCGCGTGAGCCCTCGCCCGCCGGAGCGGAGGTCTACATCATCTCGCCGAAGGACGGCGCCAAGGTCACGAGTCCGGTGACGATCGTGTTCGGCCTCAAGGGCATGGGCGTCGCGCCGGCGGGGTTCAAGATGGACGGCACCGGCCACCATCACCTGCTGATCGACAGCGATCCGCCGGCCGACCTGTCGCAGCCGCTGCCCGCGAACGAGAAGTCGGTGCACTTCGGCAAGGGCCAGACCGAGACCACGGTGACCCTGCCGCCCGGCAAACACACACTGCAGCTCGTGCTCGGCGATTTCCTGCACATCCCGCACGACCCGGCAGTGGTCTCGAAGAAGATCACCATCGAAGTGACCAAGTAACGCGCGAGCGTCCGCGCGAGAGAGGGAGTAAAAAGGGCGTCCATGACCGCCGCGCGCGCCATCCTGCACGTCGACATGGATGCGTTCTACGCATCCGTCGAGCAGCGCGACCGGCCCGAATTGCGCGGCCAGCCGCTCATCGTCGGCGGCACCGCGAATCGCGGCGTGGTCGCGGCGGCGAGCTACGAGGTGCGCAAGTTCGGCGTGCGCTCGGCGATGCCCATCCGCGAGGCGCTGCGCCGCTGTCCGCACGCGATCTGCGTGCCACCGCGCATGCCGGTGTATCGCGAGGTGTCGCACCAGGTATTCGGCGTCTTCCACGAATACACGCCGGTGGTCGAGGGACTCTCGCTCGACGAGGCGTATCTCGACGTGACCGCGAGCCTCGCGCTCAAGGGGGACGCGGTCACCATCGCGCGCGCGATCAAGCAGAAGATCCGGGAGATCACGCAGCTCGGCGCCTCGGTCGGCGTCGCCCCCAACAAGCTGGTCGCGAAGATCGCCTCGGATCTCGAGAAGCCCGACGGCCTCACCGTGGTCACGGCCGAAAACATGCACGCGGTGCTCGATCCGCTCTCGGTGCGCCGGCTGCCCGGACTGGGGCGGAAGTTAGGCGAGCGCGTCGAGGCGGCCGGCATCGCGACGCTGGGCGAACTGCGGCGCGCGCCGGACTCCGTGCTGTGGCCCATCTTCGGACGCGACTCGCAACGCATGCGCGAGCGCGCCTGCGGCATCGACGAGCGGCCCGTCATGGCGGAGTGGGACGAGAAGTCGATCAGCGCGGAGGAGACGTTCTC
Organism: Pseudomonadota bacterium; assembly: GCA_023433515.1. Classification (GTDB taxonomy): domain Bacteria; phylum Pseudomonadota; class Gammaproteobacteria; order Steroidobacterales; family Steroidobacteraceae; genus CADEED01. The sequence continues at coordinate 5,567 of JAEZCN010000197.1, read as the reverse complement.
GAGCGATCTCGCCGAACCCGCGCGCATGCAGTCCGAGGTGCTCAGGCTCGCCGACCGCGCCGCGGCGCGCATGCGCGCGCAGAACCTCGCGACCGGTTGCGTGCAGGTGAAGATCCGGCGCGCGGACTTCACGACCTTCACGCGACAGAAGCGCTTCGAGCCTTCGACCACCGATACGCGCACGATCGCGAAAATCGCCGCCGAGCTGCTCTCCGACTGGCTCGCGGAGCAGCCACGCGCGAAGGTGCGGTTGTTAGGCGTGGGTGTGAACCACCTGCACGCCGCCGACCAGATGGACCTGTTCGCCGCGCCGACGACCTCACCCACCGCGACGGCGCTCGACTCCGCCGTGGACCTGATCCGCGAGCGTTTCGGCACGCTGGCGGTCCGCCGCGGCAGCGCGCTGCCCGTCGCGGCCGAGGAAAGCGGGGAGGATATGTCCGAACAGGCGCCCGGCCGGCGCCGCCGGGGTGCTGCGTCGCCTTCTACCGACCGCCGCTGAACTCCTCATTTTTGGCCGATTCCCCCGGTCCAAAAGCCCGTGTAATACTGCCCGCCCGTTAACCTTCGCGGCACATCCAGAACAGACCGCACACCCCATGTACGCCTCGTTTTTCGGTCTCAACGAGAAACCTTTCTCGATCACGCCGGATCCGCGCTACCTGTTCCTGTCGGAACGGCATGCGGAGGCACTCGCGCACCTGGTGTACGGCATCAACGAAGCGGGCGGATTCATCCAGCTCACGGGCGAAGTCGGCACGGGCAAGACGACCGTCGTGCGGTCGCTGCTGACGCAGGCGCCCAAACACGCCGAGATCGCGCTGATCCTGAATCCGCGCATGACGCCGACGGAGTTCCTGCTCGCCATCTGCGAGGAGCTCGGCATCTCCGTGCCGGCCGAATCGGAGCGCAGTCTCAAGGATCTCGTCGACCTGTTGAGCAGGCATCTGCTGGCGGCGCACGCCGACGGCAAACGCATCGTGCTGGTCGTGGACGAGGCGCAGAACCTCGCGCCCGAAGTACTCGAGCAGGTACGCCTGCTCACCAATCTCGAGACCGAGACCCAGAAGCTGCTGCAGATCATCCTGATCGGTCAGCCCGAGCTGCGCGAGTTGTTAGGCCGAGTCGAGTTGCGGCAGCTCGCGCAGCGCATCACGGGCCGTTATCACCTCGACCCGCTGTCGCGCGACGAAACCGCCGCGTACGTGCGCCATCGCCTGCGCGTAGCGGGGGCGACCCGCGAGATCTTCGGCAACGGCGCGTTGCGCGAGATCCACCGGCTCTCGGGCGGCGTACCGCGCCTCGTCAACATCATCTGCGATCGCGCGCTGCTGGGCGCGTTCACCGAAGACCGTCATGCGATCTCCGCGGGGATCGTGCGGCGCGCCGCGGGCGAAGTGTTCGACAAGACGATCCAGCCGCGGTGGCTGCCGTGGGCGGCCGCGTCCGCGGCCGGTGTGGTCGCGGTCGCGAGCGCCGCGCTGCTGCTGCCGCGCCTCGTGAGTTCGGCGGACGCCCCCGCGCGCGAAACCGTCGCGGCCGTGGCGCCACAGGCGGAGCCCGAGAAGCCCGTCGTGGCGTCGCTCGATTCGCTGCTCACGCAGTACGCCACGGAGACCGATCCGGACAATGCGTACGGCAAGCTGTTCACGCTCTGGGGGCTGCGCTACGTCGCGGGCCGCACGGATCCGTGCAGCCAGGCGATGCAAGGCGGTCTCGAGTGCCTGGCGCAGCGCGGCTCGCTGGCGCAGCTGCGCCTGTTCAACCGCCCGGCCATTCTCAACGTGATCGATTCGGGCGGACGTGCGCACCAGGTGGTGCTCGCCGGACTCGACGACGAACGCGCGAAGGTGGCGATCGGCGGCGCGCAGCACGAGGTGGGCATCGGCGATCTTTCGAGCAGCTGGTTCGGCGACTACGTGCTGCTGTGGCGTCCCGCGCTCGGCGCATCGGATCCGCTGCACATGGGGGCACGCAACGCGCGCGTGAAATGGCTGCGCGACAGCCTGCGGCGCGTGAACGGCATGCCGGCCGACGAGTCGGGCAGCGATCGCTACGACGCCTCGCTGGTGTCGATGGTCGAGGATTTCCAGCGCAAGCACCGGCTCGTGGTCGACGGCATCGCGGGCGTGCAGACACAGGTGGCGCTCGACGCGGCGCTCAACGACGCGGCCACGCCCTTCCTGCGCAGCGCGTCCGGGAGCTGACATGTCCTTCATCCTCGATGCCCTGAAAAAATCGGAGACCGACCGTCAACGCCAGGCCGCGCCGGCGCTGTTCGAGGTCAAGGTCGCGGCGCCGCGGCGCGTCTTTCCTGTCTGGGTAGTTGGACTGGCGGTGCTGCTGGGCATCAACCTGGTCGCGTTGGGCTGGGTGCTGCTGCGCGACTCCGGGGAACCTGCTCCCGCGAGCACGCAGGCGGCCGCCGTGCAGCCCACAGCGCAGTCCGCCATCCAGCCGGCGGCGAGTGCGCCGCCCGGCATGGTCACGGTCCCGGCCACCGTGACCATTCCGACCACCGTCAACATTCCCATCACTTCCGCGCCGAGCGTGACGGTGGGAGGCGGAAGTTCCGGAGCGACCAGCCCGCGGTACATCGATGAACCGGTGCTGTCCGGTAGCGAGATGCCGGTGCCGCCCGACTACAACGCGAACGACTATGCGCCGGCGATCACGCCGGACGAGGCGGGCGCCCTGACCGCGGCGCGCGCGGCCAGCGGTGTTCCGTCACGCGACGAGATGCTCGCGAAGGGCATTCAGATTCCCGAGCTGCGCCTCGATCTGCACGTGTACGCGGCGAATCCCGCGGACCGGTTCGTGTTCATCAACATGCGCAGACTGCGCGAGGGCGAGTCGCTGCCCGATGGCGTGCGCGTGGAGGCAATCACACCGCGGGGCGCGACACTTTCATATCGCGGCAGGCACTTCTCGCTCGACGGGAACTGACCGGCGATCGGCGCGCCGGTCTCAATTCGCCGGCGCAGTTCCGCCTTGCGGGGCGGCCACGGTTTCGACGGGGTGCTTCGCCGACTCCCAGGCCGGATAGTCACCTTCGAGCTGTCTGAGCCGGGTGAATCCCGCGCCGCGCAACGTTTCGGCGGCGAGCGCCGCGCGTCGGCCACTGCGGCAGTACAGCACCACTTCCTTGTCGCGTGCGCCTGTGAGCTCCTCGAGCCTCGCGGCCAGCTCGTCGTGCGAGATGTTGCGCGCGCCGGCCACGTGACCCGCCTCGAACTCGCGCGCGCTGCGCACGTCGAGCACGACGACCGAATCATCCTTGTTTTTCAGTCGCTCGAGCAGTTCCGACTGAGTCATGACCGGTGCCGCGGTCGCCGCGGGCGGCGCTGCCACCGGGGTCGTGGCCGAATCCGCCGCGACCGCGGGACCCGCGAGCAGCAGCGCACCGACGATCAGGAAACCCGTATTCATGCGTGTAGTCATGTTGCCCTCACTCCGTTCTCCGCCGCGAGCCGCGCGATTTCCACGGGCGTCAGGCGATGGATGATCCACTCGTTCATCTGTCGCGCGTCGAGCGACTTGTAGAATCGCAGCGCGGGCTCGTTCCAATCGAGCACCGCCCATTCCATGCGGCCGCAATCGCGCTGCTGCGCGATACGCGCGAGTGCGCGCAGCAGCTCGTGGCCGATGCCGCGCGAACGATGGGCGGGCCGCACGAACAGGTCTTCGAGGTACAGCCCCTGTCGGCCGACGAACGTCGAGAAGTTGAAGAAATACAGCGCGAAACCCGCCGGTTTACCGTCCCATTCCGCGATCAGCACGTGGATCACGGGAGTGGGCGATTCGAGCTCTCGCGTGAAATCCGCGGTGACCGCCCTGGCTTCGTGCGCGAGCTTTTCGTACTCCGCGAGTTCGCGCACGAGATCCGCGATGATGGCCGCATCGGCCGACGCCGCCGGCCGGATCGTGAGTTTCCCGGCGCTCATTCGGCGATGTACCAGCGGTCCTTGTCGCGTTCCAGCACGAACCGCTGGTACGGCAGCCCCTGTCCACTGACGTCGAAGATGGCGCGCGTGTTGTTCATCTCGTAGCGCGGTGAGAGCTCCTGCACGATGCGCAGCGTCGTGATCATCGTCTCGCGCGTGTCCTCGCTCCGGGTGCAGGCGTTCACGAGCGTCTTGAGCGCGCTGCGCGAAGTGGCCCTGTGGAAGTTCGGGCTCATGAATTCGCCGTAGTACTCCTCGCATTGTCCCGCCGCGATGCTGGCCTCGGCGCGCGCGAGCAGTTCGCTGATCCCGGGCGCAAGTGGCACCTTCTGCACGACGACATTCGTGGCGGCTCCCTGCCCGGGACCGCCGGTCGCGCGGCCTTCGATCAGGTCGTCGATCTGGGCCTCGATCTCGCTCGGGATCACGGCCCGCCACTGCGCGCCGTACTGCATCAATCCGACCAGCACCGTCACCTTGACGGCGCCGCGCTCCTTGGGCTGGATTCCCTTGCCGACTAGATAGACCACCTTGCCGTCCGGCACGGCCGCGAGCCAGTCGTATTTCTCGAACACCCTCCCCCGCAGACGCAGGCGTTCCGAGAGCGCACCAAAGAAGCGCACCGGCGTCATGCTCTCGAGCTCGTTGAGCGAGCGGCCCGGACCGAACAACCGCGAGCGGTAGGTGGAATCGCTGCGCGAGGCCTCCGCGCGCAAGAGCTCGAGCAGTCGCGAGCGCAGCTTTTCGATCTCGTCAGGGTGCATTTCCTGCGCGGCCGCCTGGAAATTGCCACTCGCAACCGCCGCCAGGAACTGTTCTGCGCCGCGTTCCTGCGCGCCGGAGGGCCCGGCGGCGGACGCGACTCCGCAGGTGGCGACCAGCAGTGCGAAAAAGATGCCTCTCGGGGACATTTGACACTCCATTCGTTTCCGGGCGGCGGCGATCATACCCGTCGCTCGCCGCCTTGCTTCAACTGTGAAAGTCGTCTCATTACAGGACCAAGGTGGCGTTACGCAGTTCACGGATTGTTCGCGCAGCGGGGGCGCCTCGCGGCGTATCCTCAGTAAACTTACATATCTTGTTAAAGTGCCCCAGTTGCCTTTGTTTTCGCTGCTTTTCTTCAGGGTCGTGTCGCCACCAACATGCTGCCGCAGTCGGACTTCGAGTCTTCTCCGCCGACCGCCCTCCAGGCGGCGGTAGCGATTGCCGCGATCACGCAGGATCGGGCGCTGATCGGACTCCTGCGCAGCACGATCGATCCCACGCACGACCTCATTCTCGTAAACACTGAAGAAGAACTGCGTCCGCACCTGAACCGGCGGCGCGTTTCCGCCTGCCTGCTCGACAGCATGTTCATCGAAGGCGACATCGCCGCCCTCGCGGAACGCCTGCGCGAGACCTGGCCCGATCTCGTGCTCGTGGTCGTGGGCACCGCGGAAGAACAATCGCGCGTCGCCAGCCAGATCACCTCCGGGGTGGTCTATCGCTTCCTGCACCGTCCCGTTTCCGCGCCGCGCGTCCGGTTGTTCGTCGAGGCGGCTTTGCGCCGCCACGAAGTCGAGAACGTCGAGCGCACGCTCGAGTTCGTTCGTCCCGATTTCTCGTCGATGGAAGAGTCGAAGC
>JAEZCN010000195.1 GCA_023433515.1 Pseudomonadota bacterium | reverse complement strand
GCCGCCGACCAGTGCCGCAAGCATGAGTCTTTTCTTGAAACTAACAATCATGAAATCCCCCTTCTCATTGCGCCCGTTGACGAGATTCAGACCGGCGCAAAAAACGATTGATTAGCTGGTGGAAAATGGAAACTCAGGCGTCCTGAGTCGTAACCTCCCTGTAAATGTTACCGCTAACTGGCGGGGCGCATGGTTGCGCGATAGCGGTAACACAGTCAAGAAAAAGTTGTTAGGTGTTATCCGAAGTCGCGGACGTGACAACGCTGCCAGTGACGGCGCGCGAGCGCGGCCGAGTGCGCTAACTACTTAGGTGGTTAGAAGCCGAAGTGGTAAGGCCGGTTGGGCACGGGTTGGTCGCCCGGCTCGCTGACAACGCTGCCCGGGGACGTCGCGATTCGTCGCCGCTCGCACCTGGATATCGGCGTCGCGATGACAACGTCGGCCATCGTCATCCGCTCACGCCGGTGGCCGGGAAACGATGCGGGCGAAAATCGGCGCGCGGATACGCAATCGGTGTGACAGCGTTGCCAGACAGGCGGACAGCCATGACGACGCCCGTGCGTGAAATCGCGGACCGTGAGCAAGACGATCCTGTCTCGCCAGGCCTGACAGCGTGCTTCAATCGTCGGGACAAGAGGCGGCTTTCCGACGAAGGCGGAGCCCGGCCGTGCCCGATCAGACTTCGACGGCTTCCGCCGTGACAACGCGATCATCGTCTCCGTTCGCCTGCAGGTCGGCTTTCACGTGCGCGAACACACGCGCGGCATCGCCCATGTCGAAGTCGGCGTGGTAGCGCTTGCGGATTCCGAGTTCCGACAACGTGTAGTGCAGCGTCGGCGTGATCCCGTGCCGCCGCAGGCAGTTCTTCACGCACTGGAGATGGCAGCCGTCAAGGGCGACGATGGGCCTCTCGGAGGCGGCGGTCTTCACGAGCGGTTCGACGTCGCCGCCCACGCCCGCGATACACGACATCTCGGCCATCTCCTCCCGGTCGAGGCGCACCGCCACGTGGTTGGCGAGCTGCGCCGCGCTCGAACAGCCGGAGCACGAGTAGACCAGGGGCAGGCTTCGATATTCGCTGTGTTTGGCCATGTCAGACACCTCGGCGCGGGCACGCACTGTCCGGGGGGCGGACACGTACCCGCACCGAGGCTCGAAACTCAGCCGCGTGAAGTCATCAGTCCGTCGGCGCTCGCACGCGGCTCGTTTGTTGAGCCCAGTATCGGCGCGCGGCCTCCGTTTCACCTTGACCCAGGTCAATCGCCGGAGCCCTGACCGGGGCGGCGTGCGGGCCAATTGATCTGGATCATTTTCCGCGGGCCTGTCTCTTCATAGGGTAAGCACCCGGCCATTCGTTGATCCAGATCAATCATGGAAGCCTCTCCAGGACCGCGTTCCTCGATCACCTCGCTCTGCAACAGTGTCGGTCCCGTCGGATGCCGATCCTGCGATCTGCACGAGATCTGCCGTTTGACCGGGCTGCTCGCCTTCGACGCCGGCCGCAGCCGCCAATCGACCGGAACCTTGCGATCGGTGCGGGCCGGCGAGTCGCTGTATCGCGCCGGCGATGTCGCGCCCAACCTGTATGCGGTACGACAGGGCATGCTGAAGTCCGTCCACGTGCACGCGGACGGCAGTCAGCAGATCGTCGCGTTCCACACGCCGGGCGACGTGTTGGGCCTGGAGGCGTTCGCCGACGGCCGTCACGCGCACGACGTGATCGCGCTGCAGCCCGTCGTCTGCTGCGAACTACCGATGCGGCTGTTGGCGGAGCATCACAAACAGGTCGGCGAGTTCGGCTCGGCCTTGATCCGGCTGCTCAGCCAGGCGGTCGTGCCGAGGCTCAATCCCGCGCGTGGTTCGATTCGCGGCCGCGTCACGAATTTCCTGCTGGATCTCGGCGCGCGACTCGCACGGCGCGGCCTCGATGGGCGTCAGTTCGCGCTGGGTCTTTCTCGCCAGGACATCGCGGATCTGCTCAATACGCGCATCGAAACGGTGAGCCGTACGATTCAGCGGCTCAACCGGGAAGAGGCGATTCGCGTACGCGGCAACCGGGTGAAGCTGCTTTCGCTCGCGCCAGAGCCAGGTGCCTGACGGGCCTTCGTCCAGAGATCGCGCGGAAGTTAGCCGCCGGCGGGCGGCTCGCCGGGGCGCCCAGGCGGCTATGGGTACCCGCCTACACAAAAGCGTGAACTGGACAGGCACACTGCCCGCACATTTGAACGAACCTGCCGCCCAGGGAGCGATTGGGGGACGGCCATATGTATAAGAAAGGTCGCCAGCTGTTCAAACGTCCATACGTGCGCCTCAAGGGATGGCTCACGCTGGGCAGCATCGGCATCATGCCGAGGCTCATCATTGCTTTCGCATCGGTCGGCGCGCTCGCGGCCACCGCCAATCTCATCGTCGAAAACGCCGTCGCGATCCTCGAGCAGCAGCGCAACGTGGCGAAAGAGCGTAGCGCACAGGACGCCCAGCGCATCGTCGCGCTGCGCGACTCGATGGACCGCGCCCGGCGCGCCGCGCAATCGGCCGAAGTTCTCGGCGCCCTGAGCGAGTTCGACCGCGCGGCGCAGGAGCACTCCGAAGCGGATTCGCGCGCTTCGGCCACTCGCTACGGACATTCCCGCGCGGCGCTGGACCGCGTGCTCGGGACGTTCGACGAAGGCGATGCCGTCGCGGGCGAATTGCGCGAGCTCGTCGCCAGCCACAAGCGCAGCGCCGACGCGCTCGTGCTCTCGCGTCGCGCGCGGCGCGAGCTGCTCTCTCGCTACTCGACCGCGTTGTCCGGCATGGATACACGCGTCATGACTTCGATGGAGCAGAGCTGGAAGGCCGCGGGCCCTGCCGCTGCGCGGGAGCCGCTGCGCGAGGTTCGCGCGAAGCTCGAGGCGGTGCGCGCGGCCTTCGCCGTGCGCAGCGTATTCGACGCCCGCGAGCTCGACACGAATCCACTGGCACGCGCGGAGCGGTCGCTTGCAGCGGCGCTGCGCGAGCGGGAGCCGGTGCTGCGCCGGACGTTGGGATCCGATTGGTACCTGGCGATGGCTGGCGACGTGCAGTCGCTGACGACCACGCGTGTCGAATTGTTCCAGAACGAAGAGCGGCGGATGACGGCGATCGATGCGTTCTCGCGCGAGCCGCGCGCGATCGCGGCCTTGCTGCCGGCGCGTTTCCCCGAGGCCCCGCCCGATGCGAACCAGGACGTTTCGCCGGCGGCGATTTCCGCCGATGAACCGGTCTCCGACCGCTCACTGGTCGGGTGGGTGAGCGCCGTGGTGCTGCTCGTGTTGCTCTATCTATGTTCGGCGACGATCTTCAGCATCGTGCGGCCGGTGCGGCGGCTGCTCGCCGCGACGCATCGACTGGCGCGTGGCGAGAACGCGCGGGTCGTGCCGACCGGAGGCATCCGCGAACTGGACACGCTGACCACGGCCTTCAACACGATGGCGGAGCAACTGGCGGTGGCGCGTGACGCCGCGCGCGATGCGCAGCAGCGCCTGGAGGCCAAGGTCGACGAGCGCACGCGACAGTTGCAGGAGCTCGCCGAGCAGGATCCGCTCACGGGCATCGCCAACCGGAGGCAGCTGTTCGATGCGCTCAACGAGTCGCTCGGCCGCGCGCGCGTTTCCGGCGAGCGCATCGGCGTGTTCTTCATCGACATCGACAACTTCAAGACGCTCAACGACAGCATGGGCCACTCCTACGGCGATCGCGTGCTGATCGCGATCTCGCGGCGGCTCGAGGCGATCGCGAAGGAGCGCGGGTTCGCCGCGCGGCTCGGCGGTGATGAGTTCACCGTCGTGCAGCAGGGCGCGGTCGACGTCGAGGCGATACTGGCGTTCGGAACGGGCATCGTGCGGGCATTCGATACTCCGCTGGTCATCGACGAACGCGAAGTGATCGTGAGTGTCAGCGTGGGCGCGAGTGTGTTCCCCGATCACGAACGGGAGGCCGAAGCCTTGCTGCGCGCGGCGGACGCGGCGCTGTTCCGCGCCAAGGTACTGGGGCGCGGCCAGCTCGCGACGTTCACGCCGGAGCTGTTGACCGATGCCGCGACGAAATTCGCGATCGAACAGCGGCTGCGGCGCGCGATCCAGGGCGACGAGTTCGAGCTGTTCTACCAGCCGCTGATCGACACCGGGACGCTCGATGTCGCGCAGGTCGAAGCGCTCATCCGCTGGCGCATGCCGGACGGCACCTTCCGCTCGCCCGATGAATTCCTCGCGGTGGCGGAAGAGTCCGGGGCGATCGTCGAGATCAGCGACTGGGTGTTGCGCACGGCCGTTCGCACGGCGGCCCAGTGGTACCGCGGCCCATGGCCTGCCGCGCGTGTCGCGGTCAACGTGTCACCGCGCCAGTTCCTCGACTATCGCTTCGTGAGCCGGCTGGAGGGGTTGCTGCGCGAATACGATCTGCCCGCGCGTTGCCTCGAACTGGAGCTCACGGAATCCGTGCTGCAGACCGGCTCGCACACCATCAGGACGCTCGAGCAATTGCGCGCGATCGGCGTCGCGGTTGCGCTGGACGATTTCGGTACGGGGTATTCGTCGCTCGCGTCGCTGCAGAACCTGCCGCTGTCGCGCGTCAAGCTCGACCGCAGCCTGATCACCGGCATCGACGACGGGGCGCGGGCCGCCGCGATCGCCCGCGCGACGATCGTGCTGTGCCGCACCCTCGGGCTCGAGGTGACCGCCGAGGGCGTGGAGCGGCTCGAACAACTCGCGATGTTGCTGCCGCACAGGGGAATTTCGCTGCAAGGCTATCTATTCGCGCGCCCGGTTTCGGGGCGGGACCTGATTCCCCTGCTGGGTCGACTGGGCGCCAGTTGCCAGGAGCTCAAGCGTTCGGCGCAGAAACTGCCGCAGGCGAAATTCGCGACGCGCACCGGAGAGCGCCGCAAGGGTTCTCTCACGCTGATCGGGGACTGATGCTGCGACGCGGGTCGGCGCTGACTTTCCAATAACCGAGTCGGCGACCATCTTCGTCGCGCTCGTACGCATCGTCCACGCTTGACTATCCACTCGCGTTGGAGGAAGTTAGGCCAAGGCAGGGAGTGCCGGAATCTCACGACAAGAGGCGAAGGCTCGCTCCCGTCGTTCGCAATTCTGAACAGATAACTAACGAGTTCACGCGGTGGGCGCGGTGACGGATCGTCACGCCTGCGCGCGCCGTGCGGAACGATGCAAAGGGAGATTGCACATGAGATTCCTCAGCGCGGCACTTTGTGCCGGATTGATAGCCGCGTTCGCGCCGTCGGGCGCGCACGCGACGACCGTCAAACACCTCGACCTTCCGCACATGGCGTCGTCCGCCGCCCGCGTTTTTCGCGGCACGGTGACCGACGTGCGTCCCGGGGTCATCAAGGTCGGTGGCGGAGAACTCGCGACCACCATCTACCGCATCCGCGTGACCGAAACCTTCAAGGGTGAATTCGCGACCTTCAAGGACATCGCGTACGCCGACGTCGAGATGTTCGGCGGCATCAAGGGAAAATCCACGGGCAACGGCGTACGGCGCTTTTCCGCTTTCCGCGACATGCCGGTGCTCGAGCGGGGACGGGAGTACCTCCTGTTCCTGACCGCCGAGAGCAGCATTGCGCTGTCGAGCCCCGTCGGACTCGCGCAGGGTCTGTTCGAGATCGACACCTCGATTCCGAGCGAGCCGACCGCGAACCGCATGAGCAATGCGGGCCTCGCCGCGGACATCGAGAAGGGCCCGATTCCCTATTCTCAGCTGGCCGAACGCGTACGCAGGATCATCGCCGAGCAGGGAGGGGTACGCCGATGAACACCCTCAAGAAACTCGCTCTCGCGTTGCTGGCGTCACCGTTGCTCGTTGCCGCGCCCGCGCAGGCCGCGGGTCCGCTCGCGAACTGCGATGACGGCGTACCGTATCTGTGGCCCAACGGCGGCCGCAACATCACCTGGAACGCCGACCTCGGCGGTCTCGGCAACCTGACCAAGGCCGAGGCCGACGAATTCGTCGCGACATCCTTCGACGAGTGGACGAACGTCGCGAGTTCCACCATCAGCTTCGTGCAGGGTCCCGACCTGCCGGTCGACGTCGATGAGACCAACTTCCTCGAGTATTACGAGGCGACCGCGCCAGACGGCTTGTCCGCGATCGTCTACGACGACACGGGAGCCATCTTCGAGCTGTTGTTCGGCGTCGATTCGGGTGTGCTCGGTTTCGCCGGGCCGGAGTTCGGGGATCCCGCGACCTGCACGATCTCCGAAGGCCTCGCGTTCCTGAACGGTCCGGAGTTCGTCGATCCGCTGGCGGCCCTGTCCATCATGGTTCACGAGTTCGGCCACTTCAGCAATCTCGCGCACGCGCAGACCAACGGCGGCATCCTGCTGGGCATCGCCGTCGGCGAGCCGGAGCCGAGCGGTCCGGCCCCATCGAATACGTTCGGCGCGCCGACCGTGGCGGACTTCGCGAGCCAGGGATTGCTCGAGACCATGTATCCATTCTTCTTCGGCAGCGGCTTCGGAGAGGAGGAGCTGGGACTCGATGACATCGTGTCGGTTTCGCGCCTGTACCCGGAGGCTGACTACCTTGCAACGACCGCCACCGTGCAGGGGAGCATCTTCGCCCCCAATGGCACGACGCGGATCTCGGGCATCAACGTCATCGCGCGCAACGTCGCCGACCCGTTCCTCGATGCGGTATCGGCGCTGTCGGGAGATTTCACCGACGAGGTCGATCCCGCGGTGAGCGCGGTCGTGGGAACCTACGAGTTCACGGGACTGACTCCGGGCGCGCAGTACGCGGTGTACGTCGATGGGATCCTCGATGGCGGATTCTCGACGCCGCCGCGCAGCCTGCCGGGACCCGAGGAGTTCCACAGCGGCGCGGCCGAATCGAACAGCGACGCGCCCGGTACCTATGTCGCCGTGTCGGCAGCGGCGGGCGCCACGCGCAGCGGCGTCAACGTGATCTTCAACGTGCCGCGCGAGGGCGATCCCTTGCTGGTGGGTGACGACGGCTTCGTCGAGCTGTTCACTCCGTTCCCGATCGACTTCTGCGGCGAGCGATTCACGTCGTTGTTCGTGAATGCCAACGGCAGCGTGACATTCGGTCGCCCCGACAGCACGTACCTCGAAACGACGCGGGTTCACCTGAGCGGACCGCCGCGCATCGCGGGCTTGTGGGACGACCTCAACGCCAGTGCCGCCGGCACGGTGACCTTCGAGGAATCGGGGAACACCTTCACCGTCCGCTGGGACGGCGTGCCCGAATATCCCGCGGTTGGAGCGAACACGTTCTCCATCACGCTCAACCGGAAGAACTTCCTCGGCGAACTGCTGGGTCCGGTCGCCGGCAATCCGTTCTCGATCAGCTACGGCTCGTTGAGCGCCGCGGATGGTCTCGCCGGATTCAGCTGCGGCGGCGGCCACACCAGTGGCTACGAGGAAGAATCGGATCTGAGTGCGGCGAAGGGCGCCATCGGTGGACTCGTTTCGATTCCGGCGATCTTCGAGGACCTCGTCGGGACGACTCCCGGCGAGACCGTCGACCTGCGCGGCACGTTGCGCTTCAACGGTGTGAACCGCATCGTCGATCTGACCGAGATCCGGCGCAACGACAGCATCGCGCGCGCGACGCCGCTGCTGCGCCTGCCGTTCGACAGCGCGAATCCCGCGTTCGCGACGGTGATCGATCCCGAGCGTGACGACGTCGACTACTACAGCTTCCCGGTGAAGGCGGGCGACGTGCTCGCGATCGAGGTCGTACGCGGCGATCTCGACAGCGTGATCGGCGTGTTCGACGCCGATACCGGAGAGCTGCTGGCGGTCGACGACGACGGCGGCAACGGCCTGTTGTCGCGCCTGATCCTCCAGGCCCAGGAGGACCTGCGGCTCGCGGTCGCGGTGTCCACCTATCCGGATCTCGAGTTCATCGGCGTCGGGGAATCGAAAGGAAGGTACTCGCTGTACGTGAACACGTACCGCGGTACGCCGCTCGATCTCGGCGACGACGACTCGGCGGCGGTCGCCCTCGTCAAGCCGTTCAAGTTCAACGGTGTCAACTACGACTCGGTGTTCGTGAACTCGAACGGCAGCCTGTCGTTCGGCAACGGCGATCCGAGTTACGACGCCAACGTGCCGGACTTCCTGGCCGGGCCGCCGCGCATCGCGCCGCTATGGACGGACTTCGATCCGACCGGCTTCCTGGGCAATCCGGGGCTGGTGCTGGTCGACGGCAACGCGCGTCCCGCGACCGTGCACTTCATCAGTGTCAGCGAGTTCTTCTCGAGCGATCCCAACTACTTCACGACCGAGCTCCACGATCGTTTCGGCGGCGTGGCCATCAAGTGGGGACCGACCGCGCGCGGGGAGGGCATCGTGGGCGTGACGCAGGGCGGAGGCGTGACCGATCCCGGTGAGATCGACCTGAGTCGTCACGGCCTGCGCGCCATCGGAACGAACTACGAGAACTTCGAGATCAACACGTCCACGAAAGGCGTGAGCGACTTCGACCTGTTCTTCGACGAGTTGTATTCCAAGTAGTCGAAACGCCGGCTGAAGGAGGCGGTCGCCGGCACCGGCGGCCGCCTCGTTTCGCGAGTGGTGACCGATGTCGGCGATCGCTGGCGACCGGTGCACGCATGTGAGGGAGGAATACGACCCACCTTCCGATCGCGATTCCGACGTGCCTGGCGTCGAATGCGGCCTCATGCAGCCACGTGGATTCGCAGAAGTCCTCAAGATCGCCGCGCAGCGCTGGCTCGATCGCGATGCGTTCGAGCACGCGTCGGCGCTCGCATTCTGCACGTTGTTCTCGCTGGCGCCGCTCGTGATCATCGTCGTGGCGATCGTCGGAATGGTCTTCGGTGAAGACGCCGCGAGCGGTCAGATCTCGGCCGCGATCACGGACATCGTCGGCTCCCGCGCGGCGACGGCCATCGAGGAAGCGGTGCGGCGCTCACGCGTGGAAGAGGCCGGCTTGTGGCCGACGATCGCGGGATTCGGAGCGCTGATCTTCGGCGCGACGACCGTGTTCGCGCAGATGCAGTCGTCGCTCAACAAGTTCTGGGGAGTCAGGGCAAAGCCGACGCGCAGCGGCATCCTGACGTTCATCACCGTGCGGCTGCTGTCGCTGAGCATGGTGCTGATCATCGGCTTCCTGATGCTCACGTCGTTCGTGCTGAGCGTCGCGATCACGGGCGTCATCGAGTACGCGAGCGACTGGATTCCGATTCCCGGCATCGCCGTCGCGGCCATCGAACTCGTGGTGTCGCTGGGCGTGACGACCGTCCTCTTCGGCTTGCTGTTCAAGGTGCTGCCCGATGTATACATGCAATGGGCGGACGTCTGGCGCGGCGCGTTCATCACGGCACTGCTCTTCGCGATCGGCAAGTACCTCATCTCGCTATACCTGACGCACGTCGCGCCCGCTTCGACGTTCGGCGCGGCCGGATCGCTGGTGCTGGTGCTGATGTGGGTCTACTACTCGTCGCTGATCCTGTTCTTCGGGACGTGCCTGACCATTGCCACGATCCTGGTGCGTGGCGAAGAAGTGGTTCCGAAGAAGACCGCGGTGCGTACCAGCGTCGTGATCGAGGAGGCGGGATCGAGCCGGGGCGGGAGCTAGCACCACGAGGCGTCCTTCGAATGTCACGAGCTCGACGGCCAGGTAATGGAACGATCACGAGCCGCTACAAAATCTGAACATATTCGAAAACCGGCCCGCCGATCATCTTCACTCCGGACTTGTACGCGATACGGAGTAGTTCGAAGTGTCCGCCTTTCGTTTCGTTCGCGGCTGCGGCATCGCCGCGCTGCTCTTGCTGTTTCTCACGGCCTGTGGTGGCGGAAGCGACCAAGGCCCGGCACCAGACAGGTCACCCGCAATAGCGCAGTTCAGTGCTGATCGCGCGACCTATGCAATCGGAGAACGCGCGCAGCTCACGGCGCGTTTCGAGAATGGATCGGCACGAATCCAGCCGGGGAACCTCGCCGTACAGAACGGCCAGGCGGTGATGTCGCACCCGCTCGTCTACGGCTCCAACGAATTCGAGCTCGTCGTGACGAACGGCGCCACAACCGTCAGGCGCGCGATCGTCCTGAACGCGACATACCGCGATCGCATGCGCAGCGTCGAAGCGCCGTTCGCGCGCGCGGAACACCAGGCCGTCCGCCTGTTCGATGGACGCGTCTTGATCGTCGGCGGCGAGGATGCTTCGACCTCGCTTCCGGACTCGCTGTGGGTGTTCGATCCTTTTACCGAACGGTTCAGCGACTACGGGGCGAGTCTCAGCACTGGGCGCATCGGCTTCACGGCGATCACCCTGTATAACGGCGACGTACTCGTTGCGGGCGGTGTGCGCGGGCTGACCGCGGCGCCAAGCGCGGAAATCATTCGCACCTCCGATCGCACCGTGGCCCCGACCGCGATGCCCATGCAGCGCGCGCGTACTTGGGCGGCGGCGACCTTGTTGATGGACGGAAGAGTCTTCATCAGCGGAGGCACAGCGGTCGCCGCGAGCGATACCGTCGAAGTGTTCGATCCCGCGACCGGCGCGTTCACGCTGCTGCCGGGACGCCTGTCGGTCGGACGGTACGCGCATACTTCTGTCCGCATCGATGAACGGCGCATCCTGATTTACGGCGGCTTCACCCTCAACGGCGAGATTCCCCCTCCGGAGATCTACAATCCCGTTGAAGGCGAGAGCCACCCGTTGCAGCCGGTCGAGGCGAACGCGCGCGGCAATCACCAGGCGCACACGATGCAGGATGGCGGCGTCCTGATCGCCGGCGGGGAAGATTCGGACTCGCGTCCGCTGACTTCCGTACTGCGATTCGATCCCGCTACCGGCGTCATCGCGCCATTCGCCAATCTCGCGACTCCACGAACCTTTTTCGGGCTCGGCCGGCTCTCCGACGCACGAGTGCTGCTGGTGGGCGGTGTGATGGGTCCGTCGCAGGGAGACGTGGCGAACACGACCGAATCGTTCGCGTTGGACCGGACTCGTCGGGACGGTCCCGCGATGAGCAGGTCGCGTTGGCATCATTCCGTCACCGCGCTCGTCGATGGCCGCCTGCTCATCGTCGGTGGGCTCGGGCCCGACCGTATGCCGATACGCGCAGCGGAAATCTACGAGTAGTTGGACCGTGGGAAAATCGAAAGTGAAGCGGTAGCTGGATCCGGTTCTTTCCCGGTGAAAACCCAGGTCAGGTCCGGGGAAGGACCTGACCTGGGCACAAGGCTCACGAGTGCGTGAGCATCACCAGCTAACTATTGCTGCGACGGAGGCGGGGCTCCGACGTTGATCGGCTCGAGATTCAGGACAACCGTCGGGCTCCAGTCACCGCCCGAACCACCACCGCCGAAATTGGCGATGTGGAATCGCACCTGGATCGGATTTTCGGTGTCGGTGGAGATGAAGCCCGGACCCGCGCCGTCGCCGGCGAAGCCGTCCTGGAGTCCCACGGCCGTGAAGTAGGCCCTGGTCGCCGCGCCCTTCATCGCGGGGTTCTTGCAGCCAGGATTCTCCACGGAGCCCTGGTAGACGAGGGGGCTCTTCTGAATGGGCGACGGGAACCATTCGTTGTTGTTGGCCGGAATCGTAAAGGTCTGGGCCGGGATCGGAACAGACAGCGTGTACGAAGTGTTGTCGCCACATGAGATGTCGATCTCGACCTTCGAGTTCGGCACCTGGATGGTTGCTTCCGGATGGTTGGTGGGCATGCTGATCGCAAACCCCGCCATGATGGGATCGCCGGTGCTGATCCTGCGAACCTGGGTGTTCGTGATCAGGTCCACCGTTCCGCCCGTATTCCAGTTGTTCGGGAATTCAGGCTTGTTGCTTCCCCACCAGGCCGTCCAACGGCCGTAATCCATCGTATGGAAGAGATACGGATAGTTAGTCGGATGGCGGTTGCCGTCGCGGCCGATGTAGCGCCCGGTGTTGTTGCCATGGGGCAGGTAATAGGGCGGCGCGATCTGCTGCTGGACGTAAGGATCCGGATGGACCTTGATGTCGGTGGAGACGTCGTGGCCCAGCAGGAACCGGTCGATGAACGCCTGAACCTGGACTCGCTGGTCGTTCGGAATGGCGCAGTGGCCATGGTCGCCGTCGATGACCCACCCGATGCGGTCGCCGATGCCGAACTCGTTGTACACACGCTCTGCTGCCCGTGCCGAGACATACCCGGCGCCGTTGCCCAGCCAGTAGTAACCGGTGTTACCGGTGTGCAGGACCGCCCGGGGCGCGATCATCGCAAGCACCATGTGCTGGTCGAACGGGAGTTTGTAGACGTTGGAACCGGCGAACTGAGCCAACTGGCCGCTGAACCAGCCGTAGTTCGTGTTATCGATCTTTTCCACCGCGCCGCCGCCGGGGTTGGGCCCGGCTTCGATATTCTGATTGAAGCGCCAGGACGGAACGCCACCGCCGCCGTTTTCCTGGGCGATCGTCAGAGCGATGCGCTCGTCCATGGCCCCCGCGTAAAGCGCCTCTTTTCCGCCGAAGGAGCATCCGGTCACCGCCGAGCGGGCGACGTTGAGCGGAAGCAAGGTGTCCGGCTGACTGGAGAGCTTTTCAATGGCGTCGATGACGCGGCTCACGCCCCAGGACCATGCGGCGTATTGCCCCGAGTTGCTGCCTCCCTTGCCGTGGTTGGGAGCCACGTCGCAGGTCGCTCCGGCGCACAGGTCGGGATACAGCGAATAGAACGCCGTCACCACCTGGTTGTTGTTGAACGAGATCTTCGAAATGTTGGTGAGCAGGGCGGCAGGAATGCTTCCGGTGCCGGTGCCGTTGAAGCCGATGATGTAGGGGAAGGGAGCGGCTCCCGTCGCCGGAAAGGTGACCGTATGGGTCTGCGTTGCCGTGACCCCATTCCTCGTCACATTGACCGTCAGCGTACCCTGCAGCGCGTTGTTGGGATTCGGTACGAAGTTCGCGTCGATTGTGCAGTCGCTGCAGTCCGGCTTCGGGCCGAGCAGGTACTTCTGCATCGCGCCAAAGATCTCGTTCCGCCGCCTCTCCCAGCTCGAAAAGCGGGTGTCGCGCTTTCCGTCTTTGTAGAAGAGGAATGGATCTGGCAGAGGCCTGGTGATCGGGAGCAGGTCGAACGAGGGAAACGTCGGCGCCGGAAAATGCTTGCCCGTGTTCTCCACGTTGTAAACCAGGGGCGGCGGGTCTTCAGCACCTGCCGAGACTAACGGAACCATCGTCAGCGCCAGCGGTAGACACGCCCTGGCGAGCTTTTTGAGACTGGATTTCTCTCTGGACCTGTACACGGTGTTTTCCCCTTCGTTTGGTGAATTGCGACAGGCTGTTCAACACGCGAACCATTCGCTTCGGTGTTGCAGCGGATTGTCATGGAACGAACGAGAAAACCCTAACAACTGGTAAGGCCAAATGCAAATGCTAGGCCTGACCGGTTATCGAAGTGGTCAGGCGGAATATGGGAATGCCGGACCCATCTGAGTTTGACGCCCGCCACCGATATTTCCGCTATGAGACGGCGCGTATATGTACGTATTGATCGAGATTTCATCGAGCGAGCGACGGTGACGCGATTTCGCATTTTTCGGGCGGGACTTCGGGAAGTGGCCGGCGCGACGGGATGTAGTTAGACGCAGCGGCAATGAGCTCAAGAAAACCGAAGGACGTTCGCGAACTCCGGGCGCGGAACACGCTTTCAGGCAGCTTGCGCAGCGAGCAGTACGCCCAACCGGTCGAATGCGCCGAGAGCCCGTTCGCTGCTAAGGTGTTACCCATGTCATCGGAATAATCCGTTACCCATGTGAACGGAATGGACACTGAATTATTGGTCGGGGTGAGAGGATTTGAACCTCCGACTCCTACGTCCCGAACGTAGTGCTCTACCAGGCTGAGCTACACCCCGAATTTACGGACCCGGTGCCTGCCGGTTCTGGGACCGGGCGGGTGGCAGCGGGGCGCGCAGTCTACTGAAGCGCTCCGCGCGGTTCAATTGAAACGACGATATCTCGTTGAATTCCGGGGTCGAATTGCGGGTCCCGGGCGGCCTCGTGACAATGGCCGGGGACCCGGAGGTGAATTCATGGCCGCAAGTGTGCTCAAGCTCTTGACGGTGCTCGCATTGGCGGGCGCCGCAGGTTTGGCGCTGGCCCAGGCGCCGAACGGTTCGAAGCCTTCGTGGGCCCGGAAGGGTCAGCCGCTCGAACTGGAATGCGCGGGAGGCGCGCAGGGCAGCGCCGCCGCAGCGCATGGAGACGCCCGGGTAATCCTAGAATGCGCCGACGAGGGCATCCTGCGAGTCATCTATAAGAAGAATGACGGCCCGAACCTGCGCCTGGACGTGCCGTGGAGGGAACTCGACGAGGGCGCGTGGCGCCCGCGCGAAATCCTCTGGTCGCCCGATGGCCTCGCGTTCCTGATCAACGGCTCCGGCAAGCCCGGCGCGCGTACCGACTTCCAGCTTTTCCGGATCGAGCAGGACAAGCTGGTTCGCGAGGCGATCTCGAATACCGCGCGGCACGACATGGTCGAGCGGCTCGCGCGCTGCTGGCCATACATCCGAGAGATCGCTGGCCCCGAGCCGCCATTCAACACGTTCGCGGTGGACTGGAAGGACGACACGCTCGACGTGGTCGCCGAGGTGCCGTGTGACTCGCACTACGAAAACAGCATGTGCTCCGTGTACGGCTACGAGATGAACGCGCGCACGGGCGCCATCTCGCGGGTCCTGTCCGCCGCCGAGGTGAACAACACCTGGTACCCGCACATGAGCTGGAGCATGGCGGCATCCGACCTCCCGAGCTGCCACCCGAACACGGGCGAGGTGGTAGATAGATGAACCACCCGGGCGCCGCTGCCGGAATCGCGGTGCCCGTCTCGCAGGCGGAACGCGTCGAGCTGCTGGACGTGTTGCGCGGCGTCGCGCTGTTCGGCGTGTTCCTCATGAACTTCACGTCGTTCGCGGACGCGGGCGTGATGGCGACCGAGCAGCAGATGGCGGCGTTGCCGACGGCGCAGGTGGACGCCGTGCTCACCGAGGTGCTCGCGGCGCTCGTGATGGACAAGGCGAACACGTTGTTCGCGTTCCTGTTCGGTCTCGGCTTCTATCTGCAGATGCAGCGCCTCGAGGCGCGCGGTGTCGACTTCGAGCCGCTGTTCAGGCGCCGCATGACCGTGCTGCTGGCATTCGGCATCCTGCATTTCGTGTTCCTGTGGACCTGGGACATCCTGCATCTCTACGCGCTCGCGGGAGTCGTGCTGCTCGCATTTCGCTCGATGAGCAATCGGGACCTGCTGGGGATCGGCATCATCTGCGCCGTGCTCGCGCGCAGCGCCCAGAAGGCGTTCGACGCGTTCGGTTCCGCTTCGACCTGGACTGGCGCGCCGGATCCGCAGATCGAGGCGGCCGTGCTCGAGCGCCAGCAACTCGCGCACTCGGGGGACTACTTCGGGATCCTCGGGAATTTCCTCGACTTGGCGGTCGTCCAGTACATCCTGAGCGGCGCGATTCTCGGCTGGCTGCTGTATGCGCTGGGAAGGTTCTTCATCGGTGCGTGGATGGGGCGGCATGGGTGGATAGTCCGGGCGCGCGACCATCTGCCGGGATGGAGGCGCGTGCTGAAGTGGACGTTCCCGGTCGGGTTGCTCATCGAAGGCATCGCGACGTTGGTCTGGTTGTCGTCTGTGTTTCCGGAGGGCGCATACCGCCAGTTCGTCGCCGACGCACTGCACCTCGCGGCGGTGCCGGTGCTCGCGGCCGGCTATGTCTCGGCCGTTGTCGTCGGATACCACGCGCCGGTCGGCCGGAGGCTGCTCGCGCCGTTCGCCGCGGCCGGCCGCATGGCGCTGACTAACTACGTCAGCCAGAGCTTCATCATGGGGTTCGTGTTGTTCGGAGTCGGGCCAGGCCTGGCGCTCGCGGGCAGGATCGGCACGACCGGGATCACGGGCATCGTGATCGCGTGTTTCGCGCTGCAGATCGTGGTGAGTCGGCTGTGGTTGTCGCGATTCCAGTACGGTCCGCTCGAATGGCTGTGGCGCGCGCTGACCTACGGCAACCTGCCGCGGCAGCGCGCGAGATCCGCCGCGGAACCGCATCCCTGATCGTCGGACCTCACCGCCCGGCCTGATTAGCCGCCGAGGCCGCCGCAATTCATACTCTCCGCAACTGGCTGGCGGAGTTCCGCGACATGAAGTCCCTCGTTGTCTCGCGTTCATTGGCCTGCGTATGGGCCTGCTTGCTGGGCGCGGTGCCGATCGGCACGTGTTCGGCGGGCGAAAGGATAGGCCTCGTGCTGGGCGGTGGCGGCGCGCGCGGAGCGGCGCACATCGGCGTGCTCAAGGTGCTGGAGCGCGAGCGGATTCCGATTCACGCGATCGCGGGAACCAGCGTCGGCGCGATCATCGGCGGGCTGTATGCCTCGGGGAAATCGCCCGAGGAGATCGAGCAGTTCGTCACCTCGATCGACTGGATTGACATCTTCCGCGACACCACGGCGCGCGCCGATCTGCCGATGCGGCAGAAGGAAACCGATCTCGGCATCCTCGCCAACCTGGAGATCGGCATCCACGACAACAAGCTCACCTACCCGACGACGCTGGTACGCGGGCAGAAGCTCGGGTTGCTGCTGCGCAAGGAGTTCATCGGTCGCTCAAACCTCGAATCTTTCGACGACCTGCCGATTCCGTTCCGCTGTGTCGCGACCGACATCGGCAACGTGCGCCCTGTCGTGTTCGATTCCGGCGACCTCGGACTCGCGATCCGCAGCAGCATGGCCGTGCCCGGCGCGTTCGCGCCAGTGCGGCACCAGGGCAAACTACTCGTCGACGGCGGCATCGTCGACAACCTGCCGATCGACGTCGCGCGCAGCATGGGCGTCGATCGGGTCATCGTGGTCGACGTCGGCGCACCGCTCGAGCCCGCGGAGAACGTGGACACGACGTTCGAGATCCTGTTCCAGATGGTGAGCGGGATGATGCGCGACCGGACCGAACAGAGTCTCGCGAACATGCGGCCCGGCGACGTGTTGCTGCGTCCGGACCTCGGCACGCTCACGAGCGCGGGGTTTCGCGAAACGCCGAGCGGCATCGCGCCGGGAGTGGCGGCCGCGGAAGCGGAGCTCGCGAAGCTGCGCGAGTTTTCGGTGTCCGAAGCCGAGTACACGGCGTGGCGCGCGGGCCAGCGGTTCGAGTCGCAGAGAAATCCGGTCGTGGACTTCGTGCAGGTCGACGACTCGACGAGCTCGACCGCCGAGTTCGTGCGAGATCGCATGACGGCCAAGGCGGGCGAGCCGCTCGACGTCGAACAGCTCGAAAAGGACATCGGCGGCGCATTCGGGCGCGGCACCTACGAGCGCATCACCTACAACCTGGTCGAACGCGACGGCCAGACCGGGCTCGAGGTGAGACCGACCGATTCGTCGCTGGGGCGCGTGTTGTTCCGCGTCGGCATGCAGATCAGCGACGACTTCGAAGGGCGCGACGATTACCAGCTCAACATCGAGAGCCGCGTGACCGATCTGTCGGCGAAGGGCGCGGAGTGGCGCACGTTCGTCGGCATCGGCCGCGTCAGCGCGATCTCGACGGACCTGTATGCGCCGTTCGGCCATCGCGGCAACTGGTTCGCCAATCCGGGCATTTCGTATACGTCGCTCAACCAGCCGGTCGTGTTGCGCGACGTGTTCGGCGACCTGCCGGCGGCGGACTATCGCGTGAAAAGCCTGTACGGCGAGCTGCGCGTCGGGCGCGATTTCGGCGACCGGCTGCGGCTATCCACCGCGGCGTTCCGCGGACACGATCACGCGGAACTACGCGTCGGCGATCCCGGGCTGCCGCGCAACGTCAAGGTCGAGTTCGGTGGCCTCAACGTGAACCTGCTGTGGGACAGCCTCGACAACGTGCGTTTCCCGCGCCGCGGCCTGCGTGCCGAGTTCGGTTATTCGAGTTACGACGAGAACTTCGGTTCCGACGAAAACGGCAACGTCCTGCGCGCGGCGATCGACAAGCCGATGAGCTTCGGTCGCAACACGCTGATGCTGGGCGCGCGAGCAAACTACTCGAAGGACCTGGTGAACGAGTACCAGGCCGAGGCGTCGCTCGGCGGCCTCGGGTTCCTGTCCGGGTTCGGCGACCGGGAACTGGTGGACAACCAGCAACTGCTCCTGCGGGCTATCTACTACCGGCGAATCAGCGAGCAGGGCCTGGTGTTCGACGTGCCGACCTACCTGGGCGGCAGCCTCGAGGGTGGCAACGTGTGGGAGAACCACGAGGACATGTCGCTGAACGATCTGATCGGCGCGGCCAGCCTGTTCCTCGGAGTCGATCTTCCCATCGGCCCGCTGCAGCTCGGCTACGGCCGCACGTTCGATGGCAGCCAGACGTTCTATCTGACGTTCGGTTCGCTGGTCCTGCCGCGCTACCGCTGAAATGAAAATGGGGTCAGACCCCATTTGCTAGCAATTGGGGTCTGACCCCATTTCAGCTCGTGCGGTCGAGGGCGAAGCGTGCGAGCGAAACGAGCGCGCGGGAGTATGGCGTCTCGGGAATGCTCTCCAGCGCCGCGATCGCCTGCGTCGTCTCGCGCTGCGCGAAGCTCACCGCGTAATCGAGCCCGCCGGTCGATTCGATCGCTTCGACGATGGGACCGAGCTGCGCGAGGCCGCCTTGTTCGATCGCGAGTCGGATCAGCGCGCGTTGCTCGTCGTTGCCGTGGCGCAGCGCGTGCAGCAGCGGCAGTGTCGGTTTGCCTTCCGCGAGATCGTCGCCGAGGTTCTTGCCGCGCGTCGCGGGATCCGACTTGTAGTCGAGCACGTCGTCGATGAGCTGGTAAGCCGTGCCGAGATGTTTGCCGTAGCGTGCGAGCGCGACCTGTTGCGCGGTGCCGGCGCCCGCGAGCACCGCGGCCACTTCCGCTCCAGCCTCGAACAGTCGACCGGTCTTGCGATAGATGACCTCGAGATAACGCTGCTCGGTCGTCTCCGGATCGTGCGCGTTCATGAGCTGCAGCACTTCACCCTCGGCGATCACGTTGGTCGCGTCGGACATGATCTCCATGACGCGCTGCGAACCGACGTGCGCCATCATCTGGAACGCGCGCGAGTAGACGAAGTCGCCGACCAATACACTGGCCTGGTTACCGAAAAGGTTGTTAGCCGTCGCGCGCCCGCGGCGCTTCTGCGAGCCGTCGACCACGTCGTCGTGCAGCAGAGTCGCCGTGTGCACGAACTCGATGAACGCCGCCGCCTCGATGTGTTTGTCGGATTCGATGCCGCAGGCGCGGCCCGCGAGCACGCAGAGCAGGGGACGCAACCGTTTGCCGCCGCCGCCGATGATGTGCTCGGCGATCTGGTCGACGAGCGGCACCGTGCTCTTGAGCCGCGCGCGTATCATCGCGTCCACGGCGGTCAGATCGGGCCGCACCAGCGTGCGGATTTCCTCCAGGGACATGGCGGGAGCGTCCGTGGGACGCTGATTGCTGCGCGGCGAGGGCAATGGGGTGACTTTGGAGCTCATTCAGGCCGTTGATTCTAATGGATTATTTATGGTTTGACCGGCTTTCGACGCGCCCTTAGAATGCGCGTCCCCTCGGGATGGCACACGGCTTTAAGGCTTTGGTCCCGAAAGGATTTTTC
>JAEZCN010000192.1 GCA_023433515.1 Pseudomonadota bacterium | reverse complement strand
CGTTGAACGCGTCCATGCAGGCCGCCGCCGCCGGCGACGCGGGCCGCGGCTTCGCGGTCGTCGCGGAAGAAGTGCAGCGCCTCGCCGAGAGCTCGCGCCAGGCGACGCAGCAGATCGCGCAGCTCGTGAACAACATCCAGATCGAAACCGCGGACACGATCAACACCGTCAACAAGACGATTTCGCAGGTGGTCGCGGGTTCGGATCTGGCCGCGAAGTCCGGTCAGCAGATGCGCGAGACGCAGCAGTCGACCGCCTCGCTCGTGGAGCTCGTCAAGCGGATCACCTCCTCGGCGCAGGTGCAGATGAAGATCACCACCGAGCTGCGCAACCGCGTGCACCAGATCGGCGCCAGCACGGAAAAGACCGCGGCCGAGATCCTGCTGCAGTCGGAGGCGACCGCGGACCTGTCGAAGTCCGCCGACCGCCTGGTCGAGTCGGTGCGCGTGTTCAAACTACCCGGCAACCGGGCGGCCTGAAGAAGGAAAGATGCGAGGACAGGATCTCCTCAACGCGCTCGCCGACGAGCTCAAGGGCCTCGCGCCCGAGCTCGCGCAGGCGTACGACTCCGGCACCGATGCCGGACCGTCCGCGCGCGCGTCGGGTGATGCATCGTATGTAACGTCCGTCTCGCGCCTTTCTGAAGCCGCGGGCTACATGGGCCTGGCCGGCGTGCAGCGCATCTGCGGGTCGGTTCAGACCAACCTCGAACACCTGTCGGGCGATGACGCGGATGCTCGCCTGCTGGTGCGCGGTTTCTTCACCGATTGGGCGCCGCTGCTCGAAACGCACCTGCGCGACGCCACGAACGTCTCGCACGTCGAGGCGCTATGTGCGCACTTCGGCGGCGCGTGGGTGCCCGTCCCTCTCGACGACGCCGCGCTGCAGGAACTGCGCGCGGAACTGTCCGCCGCCCACGACATCGGCGCCGCGCTCGACGAATCCGAGGATGCCGCGCCCGAGGCGCTCACTTCGGCCGATCTCACGCTCGACGTCTCGAACGACGTCGATGCCGCGCTCATCGATGCTTTCCTCAACGACTCACCGCCGCAGGCGGCGGAAATCACGCGTTCCTTGCAGGGCTGGATCGTCGATCCGTCGCAGGCCGAGCCGCTCCGCAACGCCAAGCGCGCCGCCCACACGCTGAAAGGCTCGGCGAACATCCTCGGCATTCGCGGCGTCGCGAAGCTCGCGCATCGTCTCGAGGACCTGCTCGAGATCTGCGAAACCGGGTCCGCTCCGCCCTCCTCGCAACGCGCCGGCGCCCTGATGGCCGCGGCCGACTGCCTCGAGCAGATGGTGGCGGCGGTCGCGGGAGAAGATTCCGCCCCGGACAACGTGCTCGCCGTGATCGGCATGCTCGACGCCGCGCGCGACCATTCGGCGGAAGTCGAACAGGCCACGCCTGTGGTCGCCACCCGGACCTCGCCCTCGCCCTCGCCCGCGACTGCGCAGCCGGCGCGCGCCGAGGCCAAGGCCATGACGCGTGTGCCCACGCAGCTGCTCGAGGATCTCGTGCGCATGGTCGGCGAGCTGACCATCAAGGTCGGCGAGCTCGAGCAGGAACTGAAGTCGGCCGCGACGAATTCGAACCAGCTCGTCGAACAGGACCGCGCGATCCAGAAGCGGCTGTTCGAGCTCGAGAACTCGGTGGACATCCGCGGTCTCGCCGCGCGACACAAGCTGCACGCGGTCGGATCGCAGCCGAGCGAGTTCGACTCGCTCGAGATGGACCAGTACAACGAAGTGCAGAGCATCACTCGCGCGTTGATCGAGGAAACCACCGACGCCCGAGACCTGGGGCTCGGCATCAAGGACGAACTCGCCGGCCTCGCGGGCATCCTGCACCAGCAGCAGCGCCTCGTGCGCGAGCTCGCGCACCTGACGTCGCAGACGCGCATGGCGCCGGTGGAAACCATCGTGCCGCGCCTGCAGCGCAACGTGCGCCAGACCGCGGCCGCGACCCACAAACAAGCCGAGCTCGTGGTGGTCGGCCAGGACATCCTGGTCGACGCCGACGTGCTCAACCAGTTGATCGATCCGTTGCTGCACATCCTGCGCAACGCCGTGGACCACGGGCTCGAGTCACCCGACGAACGTACCGCGGTGGGCAAGCCGCGCACGGGCCGCATCATGCTCACCGTCACGCGCCGCGGGCAGGTCGTCACCGTGCAGGTGGCGGATGACGGCCGCGGCCTGGATCTCGCCGCGGTCCGGCAGACGGCCGTGGAAAGAGGCTTGCTGGCCGCGGACGCCGAACCGGGCGACGCGGAGATCGCGCGCCTCACGCTGCTGCCGGGCTTCTCGACGCGCGACGCGGTCACGGAAATTTCCGGTCGCGGTGTCGGGCTCGACGTGGTCGCCACGCGCCTGCGCGCGTTGGCCGGCTCCATCGACATCCGCTCGCAGGCTGGCCAGGGCCTGACCATCGAGCTGCGCTTCCAGGCTTCGCTGGTCGCGACACATGCGCTGTTCGTGCGCGATGGCGGCCAGGTGTTCGGCCTCGCCTCGCACGCGGTGCGCCGCGCCTTTCCGGCGGTCGCGGTCAAACTACGCCGCGAGAACGGCACGCTCGTCGGCGTGGTCGACGACGGCGCTGAAGAACAGAAATATCCCGCGCACGAGCTCGGCGCATTGACGGGTCTCGCACCCGCCGCGTTTCCCGAGCGCCGCAATCTCGTCGTGGTCGACACCGACACCGGCCCCGTCGGCGTGCTGGTCGACGCGGTGCTCGACGCGGGCGAACTCGTCACGCGTCCCACGGGCCGCTATCTCAAGCGCATTCCGGGCGTGGCCGGCGTCGGTCTCACCGGCAGCGGCGCGGTGATCCCGCTGCTCGACATCGCCGAGCTCGCGCGCAGTCCGCGCGAGGAAAGCCTGCGTGCCGCGGCCGCCGCGCGCGCCCAGGCGCAGCGACGCAAGCGCGCGCTGGTCGTCGACGACTCGCTCTCCGTGCGCCGCGCGATCGCGAACCTGCTCGAGGATCACGGTTACGAAGTCACGCTCGCCCGCGACGGCCTCGAAGCCGTGAAAGCGCTCGAGACCGCCCCGCCCGACGTGCTGCTGACGGACCTCGAAATGCCGAACATGAACGGCCTGGAGCTCGCGCAGCACGTGCGTTCGCGCCCCGAACTCGAGGGCCTCACCGTGATCATGATCACCTCACGTTCAATGGACAAACATCGCCGCCAGGGCCTGTCCGTGGGCGTGGACGTTTACCTGACCAAACCATTCGCCGACAACGAGCTACTGCAACACGTGGCCGATGCCGTTACCGGGCGCGCCGAAAGACGCGTCGCCGCCGGCTGAAGCCAAGCAAGGGACGCCGCCATGACAAACAAGACCCGCATCCTCAACGTCCGAGTCGTCGGATTTTCCGCGCCGGAACGCCAGATGCTCAACTCCATCTTCCTGTTGTCGGTCGCGCCCGCGCGGCAGATCGGCTACAAGCTTTGGGTGGCCGAAAGCGGCGTCGCTCCGGACATGTACCTGCTCGATGGCGACAGTGACAGCGCGGTCGCGAGCTGGCAGGCCACGTTCTCCAGCACGTCCGACCGCACGCTCGTCGTCGGCGCGAAGAACGCTGATCTCGGTGTCGCCTCCGCCGCGCGCCCGCTCGGTCTCAAGGTCGTCGGCGCGATGGACCGTCTGGCCATCGCACTCAACAACGTCGAGCGCGAATCGGCGGCGGCGCTCGATGTCTCCGCGCCGCGCGCAGGCGGCACGTTGCCCACCGCGAGCACGACGCTCGACAGTTCCGCGCCCTCGCCCGCGTCTTCCGCGCCCAAGTTCGACGCGAGCATCTCGGCACGCGTGAACACGGCGTCGACCGCGAAGCAGCCCGCGCTGTCGACCAGCATCAACACGGCGGTGCCTGCCGCGGCCGCGAGTCAGACGCCCGGCGCCGCGGCGAGCGCGAACGTATCGGCCAGCACTACACTGTCGAACGCCACCTCGACCCATGCATCGACCAGCTCATCGATGATCAAACAGGCCGCGACCGCGAAACTTTCCGGAACGCTGCCCACGTCGATGACGGCGAACGCACCGGCCGCGACGGTACTGCCGAGCGTCACGCTCGCGCCGAACGTCGCTCCGCAGCTCGACGCCAACGAAAAATCGATCAACGAGAAGTCGATCAACGAGAAGCCGGTTACCGAAAAGACCGTCGACAGGATCCTGAGCGACGGGACCACGACGGGAGCTGACAGGACCGGGAACACCGGCGTGACGCCCGCGCCGAGTGGTCTCGCGAACATGTCGAGCGGGGTAACCCCGCTGTCGCCCGCGGCGCTGTCCGCGGTCGTGAATTCGACGTCGCGCACGAACCTGCGCATCGTCCCGCCGCCCTCGCCGCTCGCGGCCTCGCTGCCGACGGCGGCCAGCACCGGGCGCAGCGCCGAGGCGCCGATGCAGCCGCCGCCGACGGTCCTGGTGGCTCCGCCGGCCCCCGCGGTTCCGCCGCCGACGCCGGTGGCGGGCGTTCCGACGCCGCGCAACGAAGAGCAGGTATTCCGAGTGCTGTGCGTCGACGACAGTCCGCTCATGCGCACGTTCCTGCAGAACAAGCTGCAGCCGTATGGCATCCAGCCCGAATTCGCCGCTTCGGGCGAAGAGGCGCTGTTCAAGATCTCGAAGCAGCACTACGACCTGATCTTCCTCGACGTGATGCTGCCGGGCATGGACGGCTACGACGTCTGCAAGATGATCAAGAAGAACAAGGACAACGCGCTCATGAAGGTCGTCATGCTCACGAGCAAGGACAAGACCTTCGACAAGATCCGCGGCACGATGGCCGGCTGTGATGGATACCTGACGAAGCCGGTCGACGAGCTGAAGCTCCGTGCCATCATCGAGCGCCACTCGGTATTGCGCTGACATGACCGAACGGGTCCTCATCATCCGGCACGCGTCGGGCCTGGTGAACCGGGCGCGGCGCATGGCCATGGAGAAATGGCCGCAGGCGAGGCTCGAGGTTCACGATCTCGCCGCCTACGGCAAGCCGCCCGCGGATTTCCGCTGGGACCGCTACGTGCACCTGCTCATCGACGACGAGTATCTGCGCAAGGAAGGTCTGCTGTGGCTTTCGGACCTGCGCACCAAGCCTAACTTCCCGAAGATCGTGCGCGTGCCTTCCGAAGTGCCGCGGCACAAGCCGCCGGCCGAGATCGAGGTCAAGGCGCCCCCGGTCCTGACGCCGCGCAAATCCGAGTCGCGTCCGGCCGCGGCCGGGATCAAGCCGATTCCGCAGAACCTGAGCAAGTCGGCGAGCCGGCCCGCGGCGGCTCCCGACAGCCCCAGCATGATCCTGCGCGCCGAGGCCAAGCGCCTCGCCGACGCGGAGGCGGTGCTCAAGTCCGCCGGGATCCAGGGCTTCACGCCCGTGAAGGCGCTGGGCAGCGGCGCGACGGCGAATGTCTGTTTATGCGAGCGGGGACCGGAGAAGCAGCAGGTCGTGCTCAAGATCCTCAAGGGCGAAGGCAGCGGGGATTCGGATCTGCTGGCGCGGTTCGTCCAGGAATATTTCGCGGCGTCGAGCATCGACAGTCCGTACGTGGCCAAGGTGTTCGAGCACGGCTTCAGCGAAACTCATGCCTACATCGTCATGGAGTACTTCCCCGCCGGAGATCTGCGCGCGCGCATCCAGCGCGAGCGGCCGGGCATCGAGGAAACATTCCTGATCATCGGCTCCATACTCGCGGCGCTGACCTCCGTGCATGCGGCGGGGATCATCCATCGCGATCTCAAGCCCGCGAACGTCATGTTCCGCGACGACGGCACGATCGCGCTGGTCGACTTCGGCAGCGCGCGCCGCGACGCGGACCCGGTGGCGAGGACCCTCGCGGGTGTCGTGATCGGCACGCCTTACTACCTATCGCCCGAACAGGCGCTCGGCGGGACGGCCGACGAGCGCTCGGATCTCTACAGCGTGGGCGTGATGTTGTACGAGTTGCTCACGGGGCAGCGCATGTATGCCGCGGGCACGCTGGTCGCGTTGTTCGAGATGCACAAGACGGCGCCGATTCCGAAGCTGCCTGGGGATCTCGCCAGGCACCAGCGCTTCCTCGAGCGGCTGGTGGCGAAGGATCCGGCGGATCGCTACAAGAATGCCGCCGCGGCGCTCGAGGCGCTCATGGACTATTCGACTTCGGAAGCTCCGACACCCGCTATCGCTTAATGCGCTTAATGGGGACATTCCTCGTTTCCTAGCAAACGGGGACAGACCTGCCGTGCAAAGCCGGCTGGACCCCCGATCGCGCGCGCAGCCAACGGAAACGGGGCTCATCGAGTCCCCATCGAAGCCTGTCCCTGTTTGCTAGGAAACGAGGAATGTCCCCATTACCGGGCCGCGATGGCCTTCTTTCGAGCGGCTTCGAACTCGTCGCCCTTGTTCCAGGTGGGCATCTCGTCGGCCTGGGCGACGAGCCAGCCCGCGTTGAAGCCGATCGTGGCGTCTTCGATCATGCCGTCGAACACCCACGTGTCGTCGATCTCGTCGCTGGGCTGGTGATAGACGTGTTCGGTCCATTCGTCCTTCTTCTCGCGGCCCCAGCCTTCGGGCTTGCCGATGAACTGGCTGCCTTCGTCGAAGTACAGCGCGGGCACGCCGATCTTGGCGAATGAGAACTGGTCGGAGCGGTAGTAATAACCCTTGTCGGGCTGCTGATCGGGCACCAGTACGCGGCCCTGCTTTTCCACCAATGCCTTTGCGAGCGCATCGAGCGAGGACTTACCCGAACCGATCTGTGTGAGGTCCTTCGTGCGTCCCAGGAAGTTGCCGCCGTCATAGTTGATGTTCGCGGCGATTCTGCCGGGCGCGATCGTCGGGTGCTCGGAGTAGTACTTCGACCCTAACAACCCCTGTTCCTCGCCCGCGACGAACAACATGAGCACGGAGCGTCGCGGACGCTCCGGCAGCGCCGCCATCGCACGCGCGATGGCGAGGACCTGCGCGCAGCCCGCCGCGTTGTCCTGCGCGCCGTTGTAGATCCGGTCACCGGTTTTATCGGGCTCGCCGATGCCGAAGTGATCGTGGTGCGCGGAATAGATGACGACTTCGTCCTTGAGCTTCGGATCGCTGCCGGGCAGCAGGCCGGCGACGTTCGCCGTGCGTACCTTCGACAGCTTGTTGTCGAAACCGATCGAGGTGCGCAGGCCCAGCTTCACGGGCTTGAAGCCGCGCGTCTTCGCGGAAGCGACCAGTTTGTCGAGGTCGGAGCCAGCGGCTTTCACGAGGCGGCGCGCGGCGTCCTCGGTCACCCAGGCCTTCAACTGGATCCGTTGCTCGCCTTCGTCCGGTAGTTCGAACTGCTCGCCACCCCACGACGACTGCACTACCTGCCAGGGATAACCCGCGGACGGCGTGGTGTGAATGATGATCGCGCCCGCGGCTCCGTGCCGCGCGGCGCTTTCATACTTGTAGGTCCAACGGCCGTAATACAGGCGTGCCTTGCCGCCGAACAACTTCGGTTCCCAGTCGGGATCGTTGTTGAGCATCACGAGCACCTTGCCCTTGACGTCGACGCCCTTGAAGTCGTCCCACTTGTACTCGGGCGCCTCGATGCCGTAACCAACGAATACGAGTTCGGCATCCTTGATCGATCCCTTTTCCGACTGCACGCCGCTGCTCGCGATGTAGTCGTCAGACCACTCGAGATCGACGCCACCCTTGTTCCCAGTGAACGACCAGCTCGTCGGCATGCGCGCCGTGATGCCGACGATGTCGAACTCCTGCTCCCAACCGCCCTTCTCGCCGCCGGGTAGGTAGCCGAGCTGCTGCAGCTGGGTCGCGAGGTATAGCCGCGCCAGCTTGTCGCCGCGCGTCGCGGGTCCGCGGCCTTCGAGTTCATCGGAGGCGAGGAATCGGATCGGAGCTTCGAGCGCCGCGGGGGTGATCTGCGCCTTCGCGGTGGCTTCGACCGCGGGCGGGATGGCGATCGACGTTGTCGATTGCGCATGAGCGACGTAGCCGGCGAGGACGAAGGCGGCGGCAAATGCCAGCGAACGCGGAATTGAACTCATCGAGGTATGACCTCTTTGCCAGGGGTAAGTGAGCGAGGGCAGATTCGAGTCTGTCCCCTTTTTCTAGGAAACGAGGAATGTCCCCATTTCAGTGGTTGGCTTTGATGGCGCCGAGGGAGTCGAGCAAGGCGAGCAGCTCAGCCGCCTTCTCGCGCATCAGCGCCTCGTTGCCGCGGGATTCGACGTTGAGGCGCACCAGGGGTTCCGTGTTCGAGGCGCGCACGTTGAAGCGCCAATCCTTGAAATCCACGGACAGGCCATCGGTGTGGTCCACGACCTCGGCGCCCTGCGCGTATTTCGCCTCGACTTCGGCGAGCGCTTTCTTCGCGTCCGGCAGCTTGCGGTTGATCTCGCCGCTCGACGGGAACGCCTTGATGCGCGCGGCCACGAGCTCGTCGAGCGACTTGCCCGACTCGCATACGCGCTCGAGCACCAGCAGCCACGGGATCATCCCGCTGTCGCAGTACGAGAAATCACGGAAATAGTGATGCGCGCTCATCTCGCCGCCGTACGCGCCGTCGACCTCGCGCATCTTCT
>JAEZCN010000171.1 GCA_023433515.1 Pseudomonadota bacterium | reverse complement strand
CCCGCCGACGCCGATCGCGAGAAACTTGAGGTTCGCGCGCGCGGTTTCCGGCGCGTTGCGATACACCTGCTCGAGCAGCAGCAGGATCAGCAGCGCCACGCTGAAACCGCCCCCCGCCATGACCGCTTCGATACTCGGCCCGAAGAACGCCGCGCTGGCCCACACGCCGATCACCGTGTAGCTCACCGGAGCGAAGGCGCGCGGCAACGACGCGGGCGCGAGCCCGAGCAAGGCGATGAGCCAGGCGAGATCACGGAGGATTTCCGCGGCGAGGATGATCCCGGGCGGGATCGGCACCTTCGCGTGGTTGAGCGCGAGCGTCAGCGCCCAGAGCGCCGACACCGCGATCGCGTACCGTAGCCGGCGGACCGCCGGATCCCTGCGCCCCCGCGCGACGGACAGGAGCACGGTCAGGCCGGCGAAGCCGACGGAAGCCGCGCCGAAACTGATGAGCCCGAACGTATTCACCTAGAGACCGGTGTCCATTCAGCGTCCCCCTTTCCCCAGCAGAACCACCTCTACGGTCTGCAGGAGAATCATCATGTCGAAGAACAGGCTGTGATTCTTTACGTAATAAAGATCGTACTGGAGCTTTTCGATGGCGTCCTTTTCGGATGAGCCGTACGGATAACAAACCTGCGCCCAGCCGGTGATGCCGGGCTTCGCGCAATGGCGCTCATCGTAGTAAGGAATGGATTCGGCGAGCTGCGCCACGAACATCGGCCGTTCCGGCCGCGGACCCACGAAGCTCATGTCGCCCCGCAGGACGTTGAAGATCTGCGGCAATTCGTCGATGCGCACCTTGCGGATGATCCGGCCCATCCGGGTGACGCGGTCGTCCGAACCGCTGGCCCAGCGCGGCTTTCCGTCCCGCTCGGCGTCGACCCGCATGCTGCGGAACTTGAGCACGTCGAATTCGTGACCATCGAGGCCGACGCGCCGCTGGCGATAGAAGATCGGCGCGCGCAGACCGTCCTCGAGCATGATCCCGAGCATCGTCAGCAACATCACCGGCCAGGTGATGAGCACCAGGCCCACCGAGGCCAGGACGTCGAACGCGCGCTTGTTGGTCTGGCGCAGCGCATCGCGGCGGAAACCTTCCGAGAAAATGATCCAGCTCGGATTGAGCACGTCGAGGTGCACGCGGCCGGTTTCGCGCTCCAGGAAGTTCACGAGGTCGATGACCTCGACGCCGTTCAGGCGGCAGTCCAGAAGCTCCCGGACCGGGAATTCGCGACGGCGATCGTCCATGGCGACCACGATCTCGTGCACCTCGAGCTCGCGCGACAGCCGGCGCAGTTCCTGGGCGGAGTTCGGCAGGACCTTCTTGGGATCGACCAGCACCTCTTCGCCCGGCGCGGGCATGTACCCGACGATCAGGAAGCCGCGCTGGTCCGAGCGCCGCCGCAATTGCAGCAGGCTCTGTGCGCGCTGGCCGGCGCCGTAAACGAGCACGCGGCGCTTGAACGCGTCCTCGCCGATGAACACGCCCTCGATGATGCGGGCGAGCACGACCAGCGTGAACGAGACGGCGGCCCAAGCGAGCACGCGGCCCGGTTCAGGGCGCAACGCGATGAAGAAGAAGGAGACGAACGCGAAGATGGCCACCGCCAGCACGTGCGCGACCATGGCGCGCAACAGCAGGCCGAGCGTGCGCGCGCGCTGACGCGCGCTGTACAGGCCCATCGCGGTCAGCGCGAGTCCGCAGCTCAGGACGTAGATCAGCATCTTCGGCAGCGTCTGCGGCCAGTTCGAGAACAACTGCTGGAACGTCGCACCGTAGAACAGTGTTTCCACGATCAACGGTGCGATGAGGATGAGCACGGTCTCGACGACCGCGAGCATCGCGATCGGGAGGTTCTGGTACAGATTGAAGATCCGGACTCTCATCGCGTCCGCTCTCGTGCCGGTCCTGGAATTCGCGCGATCCGACTACTACCCGCACTTGCATGCGGCGTCGTCGCTCCTTGCGGACATATGTTAATCAACGCGCGCAAACTACTGCCCTGCCTCAACAAGTCTTGCTCGTGCACCGTTCACGGTCCTGAAAAATGTCTCCGAATACAGACGCTTAGCCGTATTGCTGTACGACATTCCGTTACCTATTCTCTTCGTCAGCTGATTCCCGATAAGGGCAAACCCACCGCGAGGTGGGGACGCAAAGCTACCGATCTCGACCGGATTGCCGAGACAGCGGAGTTGCCAAATCATGCCTACTAGTCGATTGCTTGTTGTTCGTACCCGCTCGCACATTGCTGCGATTCTGAGCGCCTTCACACTTTTGGCCCTGGCCGGGTGCGGCAGCGACGATGGCGGACCGCCGGCTGCGCCGTCCGAAGTCACCGATTCCCCGTCGACGCCGACGATTTCGGGCAGCCCCCCGACGTCCGTCGTGGTCGGCCAGACCTATACCTTCACGCCGGGAGCCACCGATCCGAACGGCGATGCGCTGACTTTCGAGATCCA
The DNA here is from genome assembly GCA_023433515.1 of Pseudomonadota bacterium. Taxonomy (GTDB): domain Bacteria; phylum Pseudomonadota; class Gammaproteobacteria; order Steroidobacterales; family Steroidobacteraceae; genus CADEED01. Next base: position 16,960 of record JAEZCN010000171.1, on the reverse strand, counting down.
GAACCGGCCTGACTGGGCGACGTTCAATACCGCGACCGGAGCGCTGACCGGCTCGCCGACCGCTCCCGGGACATATTCCAGCGTCACCATCAGTGTCACGGATGGGCGGACCCGTGCTTCGCTGCCCGCCTTCTCGATCACCGTGCAGGCGGTCGCGCAGAGCGGCGGCCAGGCGACGTTGTCCTGGATCGCACCGACGCAGCGCACGGACGACTCCCCGCTCGGCAATCTGGCGGGTTATCGCATCTACTATGGAAATTCACCGGACAACTTCTCGCAGGTCGTGTCGGTGAACAACGCGGGCCTGACGACCTACGTCATCGAGAATCTCTCCGAAGGCACCTGGTATTTCGCGGTGGCCGCGGTGGATTCCGCCGGCACGGAGAGCGGGCTGTCGAACAACGCTTCGAAGACGATCGGTTGATAGCCCGGGTTTGATGGACCAGGGCTGATGGATCGGGCCAGCTGTTTGTTCTGAGTTAGTGCTGGCCGATCCGCGAGTGGCGTCCCCAGGGGGATTCGAACCCCCGTTACCGCCGTGAAAGGGCGATGTCCTGGGCCTCTAGACGATGGGGACGCAGATCTTCAAGACGACGTGGTGGAGCTAGCCGGGATCGAACCGGCGACCTCTTGCATGCCATGCAAGCGCTCTCCCAGCTGAGCTATAGCCCCACGCGAGGCGCGGGAAACTACTCACCCGCCGGTAGTATGTCAAGGCGACGCTTCTCGTCGCCAGACATGCCTGCCGGACCGGCGAATCTTGATTGACCTTATTCGCGAACGACCCCGCCATACCACTCCGCCATTTCCCCAGTGAAAAACCCAGCGTGTCTCCGCTGGGTAACAGATTGCCGTCGTCTTCCTCTGACGTTTAACTGGGCACCACAAAGCAAAGGCAAACCCATCGCGAGATGGGGACGCAAAGCTTCCGGTCTCGTAAGTCGTCGGCGACTCGAGATAGCGGAGTTGCCGGCGAGCGCGTCGTGACGCGTTCCACGTCGTCATTTCCGTTGTCCGTTCACTAACTACTCACCCTCCGGCCGCGCGCGTTGCCTGCGCAGTACGCCGCCAAATGGAGTAGTTAGAATCATGATGAATCTCTTTTCGCGCCCGGCGCCGCGCCTGGCACTGGTTCTCGGCGCGTTCGTCGCGATCGCAGGATGTGGATCGGACGACAGCTCGGACCTGCCGAATCGCCCGCCGACCATCGGCGGTGTACCGAACGTCCAGGTGGATGCCGGCACGGCCTATTCATTCACTCCGCGCGCGGCGGATCCGGACGGCGATACGCTCACCTTCCGCGCCGAGAACCTGCCCGGCTGGGCGACGCTGAACACCAGCACCGGCGCGATCACCGGCACTCCCGGCGATGCCGATGTCGGCATGTCGGGGATGATCACACTCGAAGTGACCGACGACGCGGCCGCCGCGCAGCTCGAGCCCTTCCAGATCCAGGTGCGCGCGCGCACCTCGGGCACCACGCCTCCGCCCCCTTCCACCGTCAACCGCGCACCGACCATTTCCGGCACGCCGGCAACGACCGTCGTCGCGGGCAGCGCCTATACCTTCCAGGCCTCCGCAACCGACCCGGACGGCGACAGCCTCACTTACAGCATCGAGGGACTGCCTGCCTGGGCAACGTTCAACGCGGCCACGGGCCGGCTTTCCGGCACGCCGGCGATGGGCAACGTGGGCACGTACGACGGCGTCGTGATCCGCGTGACCGACGGGAGCCTGAGCGCAGCGTTGCCGGCGTTCGCGCTGCAGGTGACCGCGGCGCCGATCGCGAATCGCCCGCCGGTGATCGCCGGCACGCCGCCCGCCAGCGTTGCCGCGGGATCGGCCTATTCGTTCGCGCCGACCGCGTCCGATCCGGACGGCAACACGCTCACGTTCTCGATTCAGAACCGGCCAGGCTGGGCTTCGTTCGATACGGCGACGGGTCGCCTGACGGGCACGCCGAGCGACTCGCAGCTCGGTGCGTTCGCGAACATCTCGATCAGCGTTTCCGACGGCGCGGCCGCGGTCGCGCTGGCGCCGTTCACGATCACCGTGACGCAGGGCGCGACCAACCGTCCGCCGGTCATCGGCGGCACGCCGCCGACGTCGGCCACCGTGGGCCAGGCGTACAGCTTCACCCCGACGGCTTCGGATCCCGACGGCAACACGCTGACCTTCTCGATCGCCAATGCGCCGGCCTGGGCGACGTTCGACACGTCCACCGGACGCCTCTCCGGTACGCCGACGGCGGCGCACGTGGGCAGCACGTCGGGCGTCACGATCACGGCCAACGACGGACGCGCGAGCGCCAGCCTCGCCGCCTTCGCCATCGCGGTCGTCTCGACCGCGAACGGCGCGGTGACACTCAGCTGGACCGCGCCGACGGCGAACACCGACGACTCGCCGCTCACGAACCTCGGCGGGTACCGGATCGAGTACGGCCTCGACGAGGACCAGCTCAACCAGGTCGCGACCGTCAACAATCCGGGCGTGACTACCTACCGCGTGGAGAATCTCGCGGCGGGCACCTGGTACTTCGTCGTGCGGGCGGTGACGACTTCGGGTGTCGAGAGCGGCAACTCGAACGTCGCGACGCGCACCCTCAACTGACGTTTACGACAGCACTCGGTCCAGCCGCGCCAGCGTGCGCGGCTGGCCGAGCAGCACGAGCGTCTGGTCGATGGGCGGCGACACCGTGCCGCCCGAGACCGCGACGCGCAGCGGCTGGGCGATCTTGCCCAGCCCGACCGACTTCTCCGCCGCGAGGCTCTCGAGCGCGCCGTGCACTGCCGGCGCGCTCCATTCTTTGAGCGCCGCAAGCCGGGCGCGCAGTTCCTTCAGCATCGCTTTCGCATCCGCGGTCAGGTGTTTGTCCGCGGCCTTCGCATCCAGCGTCACTTCGTCGCCGAAGAAGAAGCGGCTGTTCTCCGCCATCTCCTTGAGCGTCTTCGCGCGCTCGCGCTGCGCGAGGACGATGCCCTCGAGCAGTTCGTCGTCCTGCGTGTAGATGCCGAGGCGCCCGAAGTGCCAGCGCAGGTGGGGCACGATGTCCTTGGGCTGCGCGCGCACCATGTGCTGCTGGTTCAGCCACAACATCTTTTCTGGATTGAGCGCCGACGCCGACTTGTTGATGTCGCGCACGTCGAACGCCGCGATCATCTCGTCGCGCGTGAAATATTCCTGGTCGCCGTGTGACCAGCCGAGGCGCACGAGGTAGTTGAGCAACGCCTCGGGCAGGAAGCCCTGGTCCTGGTATTCGAGCACGCTCACCGCGCCGTGGCGCTTGGAGAGCTTCGCGCCGTCGGGGCCGAGGATCATCGGCACGTGCGCGTACACCGGCGGAGTCTTGCCGAGCGCCAGCAACATGTTCATCTGCCGCGGTGTGTTGTTGAGGTGATCGTCACCGCGGATCACGTGAGTCACGCCCATGTCGGCGTCGTCGACCACGACGCAGAAGTTGTACGTCGGCGTGCCGTCCGAGCGCGCGATGATGAGGTCGTCGAGCTCCTTGTTCTGGAAGACCACCGGGCCGTGCACGACGTCTTCGACGACGGTCGCGCCCTCTTCCGGATTCTTGAAGCGCACCACCGGTTGCCGGCCGCTTGCGGCGCCCGGTCCCTTGCCGTGCCGGCAACGACCGTCGTAACGCGGCTTTTCCTTGCGCACCTGCTGTTCCGCGCGCATCGCGTCCAGCTCATCCTTGCTGCAGTAGCAGTGATACGCGGTGCCCGCCTTGAGCATCTCGGCGATCACTTCTTTATATCGATCGAAACGCTGGGTCTGGTAATACGGCCCCTGGTCGTGGTCGAGCCCGAGCCACGCCATGCCTTCCAGGATGACCCGGACCGCCTCGGGCGTGGAACGCTCGATATCGGTGTCTTCGACTCGCAGGATGAACTGCCCGTGCATGCGCTTCGCGTACAACCAGCTGAACAGCGCCGTTCGCACGCCGCCGATGTGCAACAGGCCGGTGGGCGACGGAGCGAAACGGGTGACGACGGGCGTGGACATGCTTGGAACCGGCCTTTTCGAGGGGCGCGAATCGTAGCAAATGGTTTCGCCCGGCATTCCTGACCGCGAACAATTGATTCGACTCGGGGGGGTCTTTAGACTCTCGCCCCTCTCGAAGGACGTCAGTCCAGGCGGGCGGTTAGCTCAGCGGTAGAGCACTGCTTTCACACGGCAGGGGTCACAGGTTCAAGCCCTGTACCGCCCACCACTCAATCCTCACTTGAATCAGGTACTTGTGCGGCGCACAGGCACGGTGAGGCGATTTTCCGGCCTGATCGCCTCACGCCATGAGGCGATTCACCCCTATAATCACCTCATCTGATGAGGCGATCATGGCAAGGAAACACCTCCACAAGTGGATCTGGCAAGACCCGGACTGGCCGAACTTCACCTGGGATGCCGCACGGCTGAGCGCACCGCTGGCGGCCGCGCGGCGCGCGCAGGGTGAAGTTGCCGGAATGGCGAAACTGCTGGATGCCGATGCCGATCTCGCCGCGCAACTCGAAGTGATGACGCGCGAAGGCGTCGCCACCAGCGCGATCGAAGGCGAAAACCTCGATCCCGACACGCTGCGCAGCTCTCTCGCGCGCCGGCTCGGCCTGCCCACGGCCGGCCTTCCTCCGGCGACACGCTCCGCGGAAGGGCTCGGCGACGTGCTGCTCGACGCGACCCGCGACTACGCGCGACCCGTCACGCTCAAACTACTCTGCGACTGGCAGGCCGCGCTGTTTCCGACCGGTCGATCCGGCCTGCACGAGATCCGCACCGGAGAACTGCGCGGCGCGGATCCGATGCGCATCGTGTCGGGCCCGATCGGCCGCGAACGGGTGCACTACGAGGCGCCGCCGCGCGAACGGCTCGACGCGGAGATGGAAAACTTTCTCGCCTGGTTCAACGCACCGCCCCCGGGTCTCGATGGCGTGCTGCGCGCCGGGCTCGCGCACGCCTGGTTCGAGCTCGTCCATCCGTTCGAAGACGGTAACGGCCGCGTCGGCCGCGCGCTGCTCGATCGCGCGCTCGCGCAGGACGAGAACCGGGCCGCGCGCCTCTACAGCATGTCCGCGCGGTTCGCGGCGGTGCGCGACGAGTATTACGACGCGCTCGGCAGACTGTGCCGAGGCAGCCTCGATGCGACGGAGTGGCTCGCGTGGTTCCTCGCGCAGCTCGAAGCGGCGGCGAAATCGAGCGAACACACCGTGCAGAAAGTGCTCTTCAAGGCGCGTTACTGGGTGAAACACGCCGCGAAGCCGCTCAACGAGCGGCAGAAGAAGGCGCTGAACGCATTACTCGACGCGGGGCCCCGCGGATTCGTCGGCGGCCTGACGAACAAGAAATACGCGGGCCTCACGCACACCAGTCCCGCGACCGCGCAACGCGACCTCGCGCAGCTCGTCGAGTCGGGTTGTCTCGTGCTCGTCGGCGCGGGCCGCGGCGCGCGCTACGAACTGCCGGTGTCTTAGTTAGTCGAAACACCCCGATCGCCGCGCCGCCGGAACGCGGACTCATCGACGTCGATCGCCTGGCGGATCGGACTGCTCACTGGCGGGTAAAGAGTAAAGGATTCCGACACGCGCGACCTACCACGCGGGCGGCAAATCATCGAAACTTCCGCGCAATGAAGATCTCCCGCATCACCGCCATCCACGAAGCCGCGCACGCGGTCGCCGCGATCCGCGCCGGCCTGGTCTTCGATCACGTCACCGCCCTGCCGGACGACGACGCGGAAACGGACGGCGCGCTGCACTGGACCGACCTCCACGCCTCCGGCGAGCTCGAATTGTCGCCGCGGCTGCTGGCCATCGTCTCGCTCGCGGGGCCGTTCGCCGAAGCAAAGATGGCAGGACGCAGGCTGGACCGGGTATTCGCCGGTCTCGAAGCATCCGACGACCGGGAAGCGGTTGCGCAGCTCGGCCTCTCCGACGAGCAGTTCGTGACCGCGAGCCGCGAAACGATGGAACTCATAGAACGCGACTGGCCGTTGATCGAGCGAATCGCCGACGAACTGATGGAAGGCGGTCTGCTCGATTTCGACGACGTCGAAGCGCTGGTGGCCGACACCGACTGACACCGTCGAGCGATCCGCTTCCCCGCGACTCTGCGGGGGATTACTCTCGGGCGGTGCGAGCCGAGTCGGTCGACGAAAGAGTCAGGACCGTGTCTCGCTGGCGCATGTACGCGATCGCGCTGGCGCTGTGCATCGCTGCCTGGCTGCTGCGGCTCCTGCTCGCGCCCTGGGTCGGCGACCAGCCACTCCTCATCATCTTCATCTTCCCGATCGTGCTGTCGGCCTATCTAGGCGGTCTGCGCCCGGGGTTGTTCGCGACCGCCGTCGTCGCGGCGATCACGGCGCTCATGGGATTCTTTTCGCCGCGTCCGGCATGGGTGGCCGAATCGATCGTCATCGCGCAATGGCTGTTCCTGGTGCTGCAGGGCGTCCTGGTCAGCGTCCTGTTCGCCGAGCTCACGCGCTGGCGGCAACGCGCCTCGCCGGAGACCCTGGGCCAGCGCATCGTAACGACCGAGCGCAAGGTGCACATCGGGTTCGCGGTCGCGATCGCCTTTCTGGGCACCATCGGCATCGTTTCGTTCCTGTCCGCCGTGCGTCTCGCGGAAACCTCCCGGCTCGTGTCGCGCTCGCACACGGTGATCTCGAACACCGATGCGCTGTTGGGCACGACCTGGGAAGCCGAATCCGCGCATCGCGCGTTCGTGCTCTCCGGCGAGGAGCAGTTCGCCGCGGACTACACGCGCGCAACCGGGCGGGTCGAAGGCCTCGTGCAGCTGCTGCGCGACGCGGTGAGTGGCGATCCGGCGCTGCTCGCCCGAACGGACAAGCTGGCGAACGCCGTGCGCGAACGATTGCGGCAGAGCGCGAACATCATCGAGCTGCGTCGCAGCGGCGGACTCGACGCCGTCCAGCAGTGGCTTTCGCGCCGCTCCGGGAGACCCGGGGCCGAGGCGCAGGACCGCATTCGCGAACTCGCGCAGGATCTCAAGGCGCGCGAATTCGAGATCCTGAGTGCGCGCGAACGCGCAGCGCAACGCAGCGCGCATCTCACGCAGGCCGTGATCATCGTGGGCAGCGGGCTCGCGCTGATGTGCGTCGCGCTCGCGCTGTTCGCGATCCGCCGCGATTTCGCGGGGCGCGAGCGCGCCGAAGGGGAGCTCAACCGTTTCTTCGACCTCTCGATCGACCTGTTCGTGATCGCGAGTCGCGACGGATACTTCAAGCGCGTCAGTCCGGCCGTGACCGAGATGCTCGGATACACGCTCGAAGAACTATTGCCGATGCCGTACTTCGATCTCATGCATCCCGAAGATCGCGCGCGCGCCGAGGATGCGGTCCGCGAGCAGATCGAACTGGGACGGCGCGTCGACGAGTTCGTCGGGCGGTTCCGTCACAAGGACGGCAGCTGGCGCACGCTTTCATGGCGCTCCTTTCCGAACCACGATCTCATATACGCGACCGCGCGCGACGTCACGGACCAGGTGCGCGCCGCGAATGACTTGCGCGAAGCGAAAGTGCAGCTCGAAAGCCGCGTCGTCGAGCGCACGCGCGCGCTCGAGGCGGCATACGAGGCCATGCGCCAGAGCGAGGCGCGTTTTCGCGCGCTCATCGAAAACAGCGCGGACTGCATCGCGCTCACGAGCCTCGACCGGAAGTTCCTCTACATGAGCCCGGCGGTCACGATCCTCGAAGGGTATCTGCCCGAGGAACTCATCGGCACCGACGCGGCGCTGACGACGCACCCGGACGACCTGCCGATCCTGCAACGGCGCGTGACCGAGCTGCTCGCGAATCCGGGCAAACCCATCGCGGCCGTCTGGCGCCGCCGTCACAAGAACGGCCACTGGCTGTGGCTCGAGGGCGTCGCCACCAACCAGCTCGACAATCCATCCGTGCGGGCGATCGTCACCAACTACCGCGACATCACCGAACGCATCGCCCACGAGGCGCGGCTCGCCGAGCAGCTGCAGCGCCTCGCGCTGCTGTCGCGCATCACGCACGCGATCGGCGAACGGCAAAAGCTGCGCAGCATCTTCCAGGTCGTGGTCGAACGGCTCGAGGAGGAGTTGCCGGTCGACTATTGCAGCATCGGCCTGCACGACGTGGAAAAGGACCAGCTGGTCATCGCCAGCATCGGCAACCGCAGCGAGCCGATCGCCGCGGCCGCGGGACTCGGACAGGACGCCGTCGTGCCGGTCGACGAAAACGGCCTGTCGCGCTGCATGCGCGGCGAGCTGGTCTGCGAACCGGACATCTCGCGGCTCGAGTTCCCGTTCCCGCGGCGCCTCGCGTCCGCGGGATTCGGCGCGATCGTGATCGCGCCGCTGGTCGTCGAAAGCCAGGTGTTCGGCGTGCTCGTCTGCGCGCGCCAGGCCGTCGACAGCTTCAGCAGCGCGGAGTGCGAGTTCCTGCGCCAGCTGAGCGAGCACACCGCGCTCGCCGCGCACCAGGCGCAGCTGCACGAAGCGCTGCAGCGCGCCTACGACGACCTGCGCCACTCGCAACAGCAGGTGATGCAGCAGGAGCGCCTGCGCGCGCTCGGCCAGATGGCGAGCGGGATCGCGCACGACATCAACAATGCGATCTCGCCCGTCGCGCTGTATACGCAGGCGCTGCTCGAACGCGAGTCGAATCTCTCGGAGCGCGGACGTGGGCAACTCGAGATCATCCAGCGCGCGGTCGACGACATCGCGCAGACCGTGGCGCGCATGGGCGAGTTCTACCGCGCGCGCGAAGCGCAGCAGTTGCTCGTGCCGGTCGACATCAACAAGCTCGTCCGCCAGGCGGTCGACCTCACACGCGCGCGCTGGAGCGACATGGCGCAGCGGCGCGGCACGGCCGTCGAGGTGCGATTCGAGTTAGGCGCGGGACTTGCGCCCATCGCCGCGGTCGAGAGCCAGATTCGCGATGCACTCGTGAACCTCATCTTCAATGCCGTCGACGCGATGCCGGACGGCGGCACGGTCACGTTCCGCACGTCATTGCATCCGGCAGACGCGGGACCCCAGGTGGTTCTCGAAGTGATCGACACCGGCGTCGGCATGGACGAGGAAACCCGTCGCCGTTGCCTCGATCCGTTTTTCACGACCAAGGGCGAGCGCGGCACGGGGCTGGGGCTCGCGATGGTGTATGGCATCGCGCAACGTCATGGCGCCAGCCTCGAAATCGAAAGTGAGCGCGGCAAGGGCACGACCATCCGCATGACGTTTCAGGTTTCGCACGGCAAGCCCGCCGCAGGCGCGGAGCCGGACGGCGTCCACCTCCCGCCGCAACGGATACTCGTGATCGACGACGATCCGATGTTGCTCAAGTCGTTGCGCGACTCGCTCGAAGCGGAAGGTCATTCGGTGACCACGGCGAGCAGCGGACAGGAAGGCATCCATGCCTTCGTCGAATCGCATGCCAGCGGAGACCCGTTCCCCGTCGTGATCACGGACCTCGGAATGCCCCACGTCGATGGCCGCAAGGTGGCGGCCACGATCAAGGCGAGCGTGCCGTCCACCGTCGTGCTGCTGCTCACGGGCTGGGGCAGACGCCTGGTGGCCGATAACGACGTGCCGGCCGGCGTGGACGAAGTCCTGAGCAAACCGCCCCGCCTCGCCGAGCTGCACGCGGCGATCGCGCGCCGCCTCGCGGCCTCCCGAACTGGTTAGTCGGCCTAGTTCGTCGGAAAGGTGCACCCGTAGCTGCTGACCGCCGTCGTCTTGAGCGCGCGCAGCAGCACGTTGGCCGCGGGCGACAGCAGCCAGTCGGTGCGCGTGATGATGCCGAACGCATCCATCGTGCACGACAGCTGCAACGGCAGGATCGCGACCATCCCGTGGGTTGCGTAATAACGCGCGACGTCCTGCGCGACTACCGCGATGAAGTCCGTCTGCTGCAGCATCTTCGTGATGAACAGCAGCGCGGACGTCTCGATCAGGTGCGTCGGCGGCGCGAGGCCGGCCTCGCTGAACATGAGGTCGAACCGATGCCGCAGCACACTTCCCGAGGGCGGCACGATCCAGGATTTCTTCTCGACGGCGCGCAGCGACAGTCCCGGGACGGCGAGCAGCGGGTGCCCCGGACGCACGACCGCGCAGATCGGCTCTTCGGCGAGTCGCTCGTATCGCAGGCCCGCTTTCTCCTGCCGCTCGAGGATGCGCCCGACCATGATGTCGACCTTGCCCTGTCCGAGCTGCTCGATGAGTACGTCGCTCGAATCGACGTGCAGCTCGACGCGCAGCTTGGGATTTTCGCGTGCGACCAGCGCGAGCGCCTGCGGAACGAGGCTGAGCGCGGGTCCGGTGATCGCACCGAGGCTCACGTGTCCGGCGAGACCGGACTTGAGCGCGTCGACCTCCTGGCCCGCCTCGCGCAGGCTCGACAGCGCGATCCGCGCATGGCGGATCAGCGTCTCGCCGTACCAGTTGGGGCGCATGCCGCGCGGTTGCCGCTCGAACAGCGTGACCCCGAGCATGTCCTCGAGATCCTTGAGCAGCTTCGAGGCCGCCGGTTGTGACATGTGAAGAACCGCGGCCGCGCGATGGATGTTACCTTCGTCGCAGATGGCGGTCAGAAGCATGAGCTGGCGCGTCTTGAGGCGCGCTCGGATAAACCAAGGTGTAGCCGCAGGCATTGTGTCCCCCCGATGCCGAAACATATATATAACAATGGATATAGCGGCGCACCAATCTCTGGCTTGTTGGCTATCGATACGAATCTCATGATGCGGACCCTTATGCACACTCAAATGCACAAATCGGGCGCCACAGCCCTACTCCTCGCCCTCGTACTTGCACTGACCCTGCTTGCCGCCTGCGGCCGCGGCGGCGATCCCGTCGGCGCCAACGGGGAAAAACCGATCGTCCTCGGCTTCAGTCAGATCGGCGCCGAAAGCGAATGGCGCACGGCGAATACCCGATCGGTCCAGTCGGCCGCCAGGGAAGCCGGCATCGAATTGCGCTTCTCGGACGCGCAGCAGAAACAGGAAAACCAGATCAAGGCGCTGCGCTCGTTCATCGCGCAGCGCGTGGACGTCATCGCGTTTTCGCCGGTGGTCGAAACCGGCTGGGAGACCGTGTTGCGCGAGGCCAAGGCCGCGAACATCCCGGTGATCCTCACCGACCGCGCGGTCGAGGTCAGCGATGAAACCCTGTATCTCTCGCTGATCGGCTCGGACTTCGTCGAGGAAGGACGCAAGGCGGGGCGCTGGCTGCTCGAGTACTTCGCCAATGACCCGACCAGGTCCGCCATGGAAGAGGTCAACATCGTCGAGCTGCAGGGCACCGTCGGCTCGGCGCCGGCCAACGATCGCAAGAAAGGCTTCGCGGAGATCATCGGCACGGACCGGCGTTTCAAGATCATCCGCTCGCAGACCGGGGACTTCACGCGCGCGAAGGGCAAGGAAGTCATGGAAGCTTTCCTCAAGGCCGAGGGCCGCCGCATCAACGTGCTGTTCGCGCACAACGACGACATGGCCATCGGCGCCATCCAGGCCATCGAGGAAGCCGGCTTCAAGCCCGGCACGGACATCACGATCGTTTCCATCGACGGCGTGAAAGGCGCGTTCGAGGCGATGATCGCCGGCAAGCTCAACGTGACCGTGGAATGCAATCCCCTGCTCGGCCCCCAGCTCATGGAAGCCGTGAAGGAGGTCGCCGCGGGCAGGCCGATTCCAAGACGCATCGTCACCGAGGAAGGCGTGTTCCCGCGCGAGACCGCGGCCGAGGTCCTGCCGACACGGCAGTACTGACGATGGACGGGCACTCCCGGCGCGATGCGCTGAAACTGCTGGGCGCGGCATGCGCAGCCGTGCCCGGAGCTGCGCGGGCGTTCACGACGCTCTCCCCTGTCCGCCCGCGGGCTGACTACTTCAGTCTCGCGGCCGTGCGACTCGAGGAGGGACCGTTCCTCGCGGCGCAGCGGCTCGACGCCGACTATCTGCTCAAGCTCGAATCCGACCGGATGTTGCACAACTTCCGGAAGAACGCCGGCCTGGAACCCAAGGCCCCGGTGTACGGCGGCTGGGAATCGGTGGAACCGTGGATCTGGATCCGCTGCCATGGGCACACGCTCGGCCACTACCTCACCGCCGCCGCGTGCATGTTCGAATCGACCGGCGACGCACGCTTCGCCGAGCGAATCGATTACATCGTGTCCGAGCTCGCCGAATGCCAGGCAAAGACCGGTGGCTGGCTCACGGCGTTTCCCGACGGCGTCGCGCCGCTCGTCGATAGCCTCGCCGGGGAAAAATTCGACGGCGTGCCCTGGTACACGACGCACAAGGTGCTCGCGGGCCTGCGCGATGCGTACCTGCATCGCGGCAGCGAGGGCGCCCGCAAGGTACTGGTCGCATTCACCGACTGGATAGACCGCGCCTGCGCGGACGTGCCCGAAGAGCGCATGAAGAAGATGCTCGACCGCGAGCATGGCGGCATGAACGAGGTGCTCGCGGACGTCTACGCGATCGAAGGCGACAAGCGATACCTGGATCTCGCCGTGCGCTTCTGCCACCAGAGCGTCCTCGATCCGCTCGTGCGGGGCGTCGACGAGCTCGACGGGCTACATGCCAACACGCAGATTCCGAAGGTCATCGGCTTCAGCCGACTCTACGAAGTGGGCGGCGACTCGTTCCGGAGCTTCGATAACGCGTCGCGGTTCTTCTGGCACACGGTGGTCGAACGACGTTCGTTCGCCACGGGCGGCCACGGCGACGGCGAGCACTTCTTTCCCGTGAGCGACTTCATGCAGCACCTGTCGTCGGCCAAGACGATGGAGACCTGCTGCACGCACAACATGCTGAGGCTGACGCGTTCGCTGTACGCGCGCGATCCCGAAATCGAGCTGATGGACTACTTCGAGCGCGCGCTGTTCAACGGCATCCTCGCCTCGCAGGATCCCGAGAGCGGCATGAACACGTATTTCCAGGCGACCCGGCCCGGATACGTACGGCTCTATCACACACCGTTCGATTCGTTCTGGTGCTGCACGGGCTCCGGCATCGAAAACCACGCGCGTTACGGAGAATCGATCTACGCGCACGACGGCGACACGCTCTACGTGAACCTGTTCCTCGCCTCGAAGCTCGACTGGAGCGCGCGCGGAATCAAGCTGCGGCAGAGCACCCGGTTCCCGGACGAGGACACCACGCACCTCGAGTTCACGCAGGGCACGTCGCGACCCATCACCCTCGCGATCCGGCAGCCCTCCTGGTGCCCGGTCATGACGGTGACGGTCAACGGCCGCGAGCGCCGTATACGGCGGAGCGCAGGCCAGTACTTCAAGTTCACGCGTATCTTCCGCTCCGGCGATCAGGTCGAGGTACGGCTGCCGATGAGTCTCGCGCTCGCGCCGCTGCCACCGACCGCGCCGGTCGTGGGCAACCCGTCACTCGAAGCGGTGGCGCTCGTCTACGGCCCCATCGTGCTCGCCGGCCGCATGGGTACGGCCGGCCTCACCCCCGGCTCCCAGATCATCGTCAACGAGCGCAAGTCGGGCGAGATGCTGAACGACCCCGTGCCCATCCCGCGCTGGACCCGGCCGCTCACCGAACTGCTGCCGGCGACCACGCGGGTCGAGGGACCCACCCTGCGTTTCATCGCGCGGGGCTTCGAAGGCGGGACCGACGTCGAGCTCGTTCCGTGGTTCCGGACCACGAACGAGCGATACAACCTCTACTGGCGCCGCTCGTCGGCGCCGAACGGCGAATAAAACATCCTGGGCCCAGCCGGGGCTCCAGAACCCGGAAAACCGCGAACTGGAGCCTTTCCTAGGGAAACCCGGTGTGACTCGCGTCACCGTGGTTTTGTCACATAACGGCCAAGATTCCCTTCGTGCCAATGGGAGAAACCGCCCGAGAGGGTCGGCGCGGCCCCGTTGTGCGTCCGAGGGAGGGAAATCGTGGCCATTCACAAAGTGCTGATCGTCGACGACGCGCGACCTGATCTCATGAACCTGGAAAGGATCGTGAGCGCGGCGGGCTACACGACCCTCACCGCCACGAACGGCCTGCAGGCCGTGGAGATGTCGAAGACCGCCCTGCCCGACCTCATCCTGATGGACGTCAACATGGACCAGATGGACGGCTTCGCCGCCACGCGTGCCATCGGCGGCGATGCCGCGACCAAGTCCATTCCCGTCGTGCTGGTCACCAGCAAGAACCAGAAGGCCGATCGCGTCTGGGCCCAGATGCTCGGCGTGAAGGGCTACGTGACCAAGCCCTATACCCCCGACCAGATCCTCGGCGCGATCGCGGCCTGCGGCTGATCGATCCCATGAACGCCATGTTCCCATTGCCGCTAGGTCTGCCTCCGTTGCCCGCGGAGCTCGCGGCGCTGGTGCAGCCCGGCACGACCGGCGAGGAACATCCCGACGACATCGTCCGCCAGGCGTTTCGCATCGGGCAGGTGCGCATGCTCGCGCCGTTCGCCACCGCGAGCGAGCTCACCGAGATGCCGGCCGTCTATCCACTGCCGCGCCAGCCCGAGAACCTGCTCGGGCTCGTCAATCTCCACGGCCGCATCGTGCCGCTGTTCGATCTCGCGGCCCTGTTCGAGACGCAGCACCTGCCGCGCGAGAAACGCATGTTGCTCGTCATCGGCCACGGCAGCGATGCCGCGGGCATCGTCATCGACGGCCTGCCGCGCCGCATGGTGTTCCGACCCGAGGCCCAGATCATTCCGCCCACGCTGCCCGCCAGGGCCGCGCTGGCCGTCACTGCCGCCTTCGCCGATCCCAAGGCGCAGGACCCCTGGTTCGAATTCGACTACGAGCAACTGCTCGACCAACTCGTGAGTTAATCCATGGCCATTCGCAACGCATTCGGCGCCCAGTCCATCCGGCAGAAACTGCTGCTCGGAACGCTGTTCCTCGCCATCATCCCGGTCGCAGTCACCTCGCTGATCGTCGGGCGCGAATCGCTCAACTCGGGCCGCGAAGCGCTCGAAGCGCAGGCGCGCGAATCCTTGATCGCACAGCGCGCTTCCAAGGCCGCGCAGATCACCGACTACCTCGAGTCGCTGTCCAACCAGGTGCAGGTGCTCGCCTCCTCGCCGGACGTCGTCAATGCGATGCGCGAGCTGCCCGGCGCATACGACAACTCGGTGCTCAGCATCGCGGACCTCCCGGCCCAGCGTTCGCGCCTCGCGAAGTACTACACCGGCGACTTCATCCAGGAATTCCAGAAGCGCAACACCGGCAAGCCGGTCGACATGACGCACCAGGTGACGACGCTGCCGGATCTCGCGATGAACCTGCAGTACCAGTACATCGCCGCGAACCCGAATCCGCTGGGCGCGAAGTACAACCTCGACCGCGCGAACGACGGCTCGCGCTACTCCGAGCTGCATGGCGGGATCCATTCGTACCTGCGCACGGCGCTGCGCCAGTTCGGCCTGTACGACATCTACCTCATCGAGCCGAAGAACGGCACGATCGTCTATACCGTCCTCAAGCAGGTCGACTTCGCGACTTCGCTCGTGAACGGGCCGTACGCCAAGAGCAAACTCGGCGACGCCTTCCGGCAGTCGTGGAATCTCGAGCGCGCCGGACAGGTGGCCCTGTCCGAGTTCGGCGAATACCTGCCCTCGTACAACGACCAGGCCGCGTTCCTCGGCGCGCCCGTCTACGACGGCAATCGCAAGGTCGGCGTACTCGTCGTGCAGGTGCCGATCGACAAGATCAACTCGGTGATGACGCACGAAGGCAAGTGGAAGGAGCGCGGTCTCGGCGACACCGGCGAGACCTACCTGGTTTCCGCCGCCGACGGCACGCCGCGCTCGGTCGCGCGCCTCGCCGTCGAGAACATCGATGCGTACGCGAAGAGCGTGAAGGACGCGGGCTTCGCGCAGGGCGTCGCGAACGCCGTGCAGGCCAAGGGCACGGGCATCGGTCTCGTGCCGATCAAGACCCAGGCGACCACCGACGTGTTCGAGAAGGCCATCGCCGGGTACGGCGTATATCCGAACTACGCGAAACAGTCCGTGCTGGGCGCCTACGCGCCGCTGTCCGTGCTCGGACTGAAGTGGGCCATCATCGCCGAGATCAAGGAAGACGAGGCGTTCGCGCCGGTGACGACGGTGCGCGAGAAGGTGGTCGTGTGGTCGACCGGCATCGCGGTCGCCCTGCTCGGCCTCGGCCTGCTGATCGCGTTCTCGCTGCTGCGCTCGGTCACGAAGCCGATCACGAAGATGCAGAACACCGTGAACGCGATCGCCGAGGGCGACTTCGCAGCGCGTTCGCAGCTCGGCGGCGACGACGAATTCGGCCAGCTCTCGCGTGCCTTCGACAACCTGCTCGATGACCGCGTCGCGCGTCTCGCCGAAGCCGAGCGCGAAAACGAAGACCTCAACAACTCGGTCGTGCAGCTGCTGCAGGCGGTCGCGCAGCTCTCGAACAAGGACCTGACGGCCAAGGCGCCCGTGTCGGCGAACGTCATCGGCACCGTGTCCGACTCCATCAACCTGCTCGCGCACGAGACCGGCCGGGTGCTCTCGGAGGTGACCAGCATCGCGGCGCAGGTGAAGCTCGCCACCGAGCGCGTGAAGCGCCAGGCGGACTCGGTGAATGCCACCGCCGCGGCCGAACGTTCGGACGTCGAGCGCGCGAGCGAAAACCTCGCGAACGCGAACAAGGTCATGACGCAGGTGGCCGAGCTCGCCGCCGCGTCGAACCGCGCCGCGGAGCAGGCCACCACCTCCACCGTCACCGCGCTCGGCGCGGTGAACGAAACCGTGCGCGGCATGGAAGGCATCCGCGAGTCGATCGCCGAAGCCGAAAAGCGCATCAAGCGCCTGGGCGAACGTTCGCAGGAAATCACCGGCATCGTGAACCTGATCAACACGATCGCCGAACGCACGCACGTGCTGGCGTTGAACGCGTCCATGCAGGCCGCCGCCGCCGGCGACGCGGGCCGCGGCTTCGCGGTCGTCGCGGAAGAAGTGCAGCGCCTCGCCGAGAGCT
>JAEZCN010000148.1 GCA_023433515.1 Pseudomonadota bacterium | reverse complement strand
CTCGGATACTTCGTCACGTTCACCGCGTACTCGGCGCGTCGCGCGCTCGAGGTCGCGGTGGACTTCTCTCCGGCGGTCGCGTTGCTCGATCTCGAGCTGCCCGACATGACCGGCTATCAACTGGCGCGACGGTTGCGGTCGCACCTGTCGAGTTCCATCCGGCAGGTTCCGCTTCTCGCGATCGCCGAACTACCCGTATACGGCACCGCCGAGCTGACGCGCGCGGCGGGATTCATGGGCTGGCTCGCGAAGCCGGTGGAGCCCGCGGCGTTGAATGCGCTGCTGAGCAGGCTGCAGACAGGAGCATCGTCATGAGCAAGGCAATGGATCAGAAGAAGAACTCGAAAAAGAAGGCACTGAAGACCTTCGACGAGAAGCGGGCGGCGAAGAAAGCCAAGAAGGCTGATAAGGCATTCCTCAATCGAGGTTGACTCGTGCATCGTCAGACGTCACCTGCAAGGGTGGCTGACAGACCATGGTCCACTGGTAACACCTGACCACGCGGCTACGCTCGTTCGAAACAGCCGCTGGGATGGGCGTCCGATGCCATCGCGCAACCGATTTCTGTACCTGGCCGTTCTCGCATCGCTGCTGGCGCTGGGCTGCGCCGGAGTGCCTCCTCCCGACGCGGAAATGGCGCGCGCACGAACCCTGATTTCGCAGGCCGAGAGCAGCGGCGCGCAGCGCTACGCGGCGGCCGACATCGATCGCGCGCGCAGCAAGCTGGCCGAAGCGGAAGCGGCACTCTCCAACAAGGAACATGACGTGGCGCGCATGCGTGCCGACGAAGCGGCGGCGGACGCCGAGCTGGCTGCCGCGCGTGCCCGCAGCAGCGACGCGCAACGCGCGGCCGACGAGATGCGCAGGAGCGTGGAGACGTTACGGCAGGAAACGCAGCGCGCGCTGCCGAGGAGTCAGCCATGAAAATCGCGCGCGAATTCGCGATTGCGGCAACCGCCGGTTTGGGCTCGACCTTGTTTATCGCGTGCGGGTCCGCGCCGCCATTGAACACGAACGCGCTGCTCGAGGCGCAAACGCTGGTCAGCCAGTTGTCGGAGAATCCTGCTTCTCCCGAGGTCGCGAGCCGCGAACTATCCGCCGCGCGCAACCAGCTCTCGCTGGCCGAAACGGCGGCCAAGGAAAAGAACCAGGTCGCGCTCGATCACCACGCCTATCTGGCTAAGCGGCAGGCCGAGACGGGCAGCGAGCGCATCCGCGAGCGCGACGCGCGCACCGCGGTTTCGCAGGGTGAAGCCGAACGCAACCGCGTGCTGCTCGAAGCGCGCGAGGCCGAACTCGAGGCGCGCAGGGCGCTCGCGGCGCAGGAGACGCCGCGCGGCACGGTGCTCACCCTCGGCGATGTGCTGTTCGACACCGGCAAGGCCATACTCAAGCCCGGCGCGGACTCGACGCTGAACCGCGTGAGCGAATTCATGGGGCGCTATCCCCAGACGCGGCTGCGCATCGAAGGGCACACGGATAGCCAGGGTTCCGATCGGCTCAACTACGAACTATCGCAACGCCGCGCGGTGGCCGTCGCAGACGCGCTGACAGCGCGCGGTGTGCCCAGGGACCGCATCCAGACCGAGGGCAAGGGCCCGTCGTTACCCATCGCCAGCAACGACTCGCCGGAAGGACGTCAACGCAATCGCCGCGTGGAAATGGTGTTCTCCGACAGCAAGGGAAACTTCGCCGGCGGCTGAGCAGGCGGTCCGCGCCTGCCGGAAATTTACAATACGGCGCGTCGCCGCGTTTCTAGTCTTGATACCCCGCGATGGCAGGGGTATTCATGCGAACTCGATCCATTTCTCGTTGCGCGGCGATCGCGCTCGGCATTCTGGGAACCATCGCGGCGGCGCAGACCGCGCAGCGAGATTACTCGACGCTGTGCGCGGGCTGTCACGGCGCGAGCTTTCGCTTGCCGGGCGGCGGTGTCTCGAAACGCTCACCGGCCGAACTCAGCGACGTCATCCGAAACGGCGCGCCCGTCCGTGGCATGCCGGCGTTTGGCGCGCAGCTCTCGGACGCCCGCATCCAGGCGCTGGCCGCATGGGTGCGGAGCACATCCGCAACCGGCAACCGCAAGGTCGGTGAAACGATCGAAGCGGAATCGCTGAGCCGCACGCACTCGGCCAACTACGTCCTGATGCCGACGACGGTCGGTTACTTCAGTGAACGCAGCTTTCTTTGTTACGAGGACGTCGACCTCACAGGTGTGCGCAGCATCGAGCTCAACTACGCCAAGGGCAATCCGGACGTGGGGCGCTACGCGGTCGTGGTGGGCGACGGCGTCATCGAGCCGCGTATCAATCTTGGCGAGAAGCCAGCGGTGCGCACGGCGGACTGGAACACTTACACGCGCGAACGCATCGGCCTGAACCGCGAACTCGCTGGCCCCAGACTGCTGTGCCTGTACGGAGTAGAAGGCGGCGGCATCTTCGATCTCGACAGCCTCACACTGGGCGCCGAGGCGGGCGAATACGACGCCCCGACCTTTACGTTCGACGATCCGCCGAAACCCGTATTCGAGGCCGCGGGGTACCGCTTCGAGCTGGAGAAAGTCGCGGAGGCGGGCTCTGACATCTGGGGCATGGCATTCCTGCCGGACGGCACGATCCTCGCGACGCTGAAAGGCGGGCAGTTGCTGCGCTTCAGGAAGGGCGGGCGTGGTGAGCACATCGAAGGCATACCGCGGGTCTGGGGTGGTGGGCAGGGTGGATTGCTGGCCGTGAAGCAGCATCCGCAATACGCGAAGAACGGCTGGATCTACCTGTCGTTCTCGGATCCGGGTCCGGACAGCACCACCGCGATGACCCGGATAGTGCGCGGCCGGCTCGATGGCTCGCGTTGGGTGGACCAGCAGGACATCTACCGCGCGGAGGAGAAGTTCTACACCTCTAACTACGCGCACTTCGGCGCGCGCTTCGCGTTCCGCGACGGCTACATCTTCCTCAGCGTCGGCGAGCGCCAGAATCCCGACAAGGCGCCGGACCTCGCGTTCCCGTACGGCAAGATCCACCGCCTGCACGACGACGGCCGGATCCCCAAGGACAATCCCTTCGTCGACCGTGCGGGCGCGTTGCCTTCCATCTGGACCTCGGGCCACCGCAATCCGCAGGGTATGACCCACCATCCGCGCACGGGCGAAATCTGGTCTGCCGAGCACGGTCCGATGGGTGGCGACGAGCTCAACCTCGTGCGCCGTGGCGCGGACTACGGCTGGGCGCGGGTGAGTTTCGGGACACACTACGACGGTACGCCGGTCGGCCCGAGTCCTTACCTCGAAGGCGTCGAGCCTCCCGTTCATCACTGGACACCCTCGATCGCCGTGTCGCAGATCGAGTTCTATTCCGGCGAGCGCTTTCCCGCGTGGAACGGGCAACTGCTGGTAGCTAGTCTCGGCTTCCAGGAACTGCGCCTGGTCCAGCTTCGGGACAATCGCGTGCTGAACGATCGATTGCTCTTCAAGGGACACGGGCGAATTCGCGATGTGGTCGTCGGGCCGGACGGTTATCCTTACGTGGTCCTCAGCCGCCACAACGGCGGCATCTACCGGATGAGGCCTGCGTCATGATCGAGAAGAATCGCGCACTCCAGGGCATCCTGTTCGGCGGCTTCTTCGCGGGGCTCGCCGATTTCATCTACCCGTCCATCAACGCGGTGAGAGCCGGCAATCCCTGGACGCGCCCGTGGAAGGGCGTCGCCAGCGGATTGTTGGGGCCCGACGCTCACCAGGGCGGCATGGGCATCGTCGTGCTCGGCATCGCGCTGCACTTCTTCATCTGCTTCGCCGCCGCCGCGCTGCTCTACCTGATCGTGAGCCGCCTGAAGTTCGTGCCGCGGCAGTGGATCGTGCTCGGCGTCATCTACGGCGTCGCGTTCGCGCTGGTGATGAACTACGTCATCCTCCCGCTGTCGGCGATCGGCCGGCCTATCTATCCGGTGGACGGGCTGCACATGACGTTCTTCTTCCACACGCTGCTGGTGGGATGGCCAACCGCGTTCTTCGTCTCCAGGGCGGTGAGGCATGGCTTGCCGGATCAACGGCTTGCGAGCTAGTTAGCAAGTCGCGGCGCCGCCGCGCCCGAACATCTGGACGCCTGGCCGCAACGCGGTTAGGTTATCGAGCGACCGCCCCACGACAACAAACAAGGACGGAGCTCGCCATGCCAATGTACTGGCGCCTCAAGTATTGGAAAACGGACGACCGCAAGCGGGCGATCGATCACATCGCGGCCCTGCGCAAGTACATCGCGAAGAATGTGCCGCGCCGCACCGCATCCGACACCTTGCTGCTCGCCACCTGGAACATTCGCGACTTCGACTCCAACAAGTTCAAGCACGGGCCCAGGCTCGCCGAGACGTTTCACTACATCGCGGAGGTGATATCCGCGTTCGACCTGGTCGCCGTCCAGGAAGTGAACGAGGACATGTCGCCGTTCGAGAAGATCATGGAACTCCTCGGTCCGTCCTGGCGGTACATCGCAACGGACATCACCGAGGGGCCGTCGGGCAACGGCGAGCGCATGGTGTTCCTGTTCGACTCGAGCAAGGTGCAGTTCAAGCACATCGCGGGCGAAATCGTCCTGCCGAAGTCGGCGCTCGTGAACGGCGAGCATCAGTTCGCGCGCAGTCCGTTTCTCGTCCGCTTCCAGTCCGGCTGGTTCAAGTTCTACCTGTGCACCGTGCATGCCTTTTTCGGCAAGGCCACGGGAGAAGAATACGAGCGCCGCGTCGCGGAGCTCGGGGCAATCGCCAAGTTCCTGAAAAAGCGCGCCGACAAGGACGGTCAGAACTACATCCTGTTGGGCGACATGAACGTGGTCAGTCCGCAGGACGAAACGATGAAGGCCCTGAGGAAACACAAGTTCGTCATGCCCGCCGACCTGACCCTCGACAACAACGACTTGCGATGGGTGAGCAACATGGGAGGCGACAAGCACTACGACCAGATCGCCTTCCTGGTGCGCAAGGGCGAGCTCGAGCTCGGTACGAGCGAGAACAACGCGGGCGTGTTGAACTACTACAAGGCCGTGTACGCGGAAGGCGAGGCCGAGACGTACTTTCCGCTCGGGAAGCGCAACGGCAAGTGGCCGGATACCCCGGCCAAGCGCAAGACGTACTTCGAGAAGGAGTGGCGCACGTGGCAGATGTCGGACCATCTACCGCTGTTCGTCGAGCTCAAGATCGACTTCACGGACAAGTATCTCGCGCGGATCCGAGAGGGGACGCAGCCGGTCGATCCGCCGACGCCCGACGCCGTGGATAACTGATCGGACGTTCCAGCTGGAACGTCACTTCAGCGTCCGTAGAGTAGCGGTATGACCGACCGCCCGCGCCAGGACCCCGATCTGCTTCGCCGCCTGCTGCGTGCCAAGGACCGCATGGACGTGACTTCCCACGAGGAATGGCCCGTGAAGCGCCTGGCGCGCTCACGGCTCCCGCACAGGCCTGAACCCGATCATCCGATACGCCTTGAACGACGGCCAAGCCGCGAAGCGCGCCGTCGTTCGCAGATCGAACGGCTCCACGAAAAAGCTCCCGCCACGCAGGACGCGGTACGCGCCGGTGGCGGGTCCTTTCGGGTTCTTGCGCGGCGAAACGGCGTAGTAGTCGCGGTCGTACCAGTCCTGGACCCACTCGAGCACGTTGCCCGCCATGTCGAGCGCACCGTAAGGCGAGGCGCCCGCGGGGTATGACCCGACGAGCTGCACGGTGTCGTAAGACTGGGAACCCACGTAGTTAGCCTGCCGGCGGTCGATCGTCGCTCCGAAGGGGTAGCGGCGCCCATCGGTCCCGCGCGCGGCCTTCTCCCATTCCGCCTCGGTCGGAAGGCGATACTTCTTGCCGGTCCTCGCGCTGAGCCACGCGCAGTAGGCCGTCGCGGCATCCCAGCTCACGCCGATCACCGGATAGTCGTCGCTGTCGGGCGTGCCGCCGCCGTGATTGTTGGCCATGGTCCAGTAAGGAATCTGGTCGCGCGGCACGACGTGGCCATTGGGCCAGTACTTCGGGTCGTCGTAACCCGGGTCGTCGCGAAACTTCTTCCATTCGCGGTTCGTGATCTCGTGCTTCGAGATGTAGAACGCGTCGAGCTCGACGTCATGCGCGGGGCGCTCGCGCGCCAGGCCTTCGTTCGAAGCGTCGCCCATCGTGAAGGGGCCGGCGGGAACGAGAACGTAATCGCCGTGGCCATCGTTGACGGTGGAGATCGGCGCCTTCACCGCCGGCGTCGGGGTTGGGCCTCCCGCGCTGGAGGAGGGCAGGAAGCCGCTCACGCGCAGGAAACCCTGGAACCGCGACATCCAGTCGCCGAATTCCGAACTACCGACGCCGCTTCCAAACCCGTGACGGCCGCGCTGGTACACGTGTAATTCTGC
>JAEZCN010000062.1 GCA_023433515.1 Pseudomonadota bacterium | reverse complement strand
GCGAGGGCACCGTCGACCTGTCGCGCGAAGCGAACGGCGACGTGATGTTGCTGGTGCGCCTGCGCCGTGGCGCGGATGCGCCGAAGGACGTGACCATCGGCATGACCTGCGGCGCGGGCTGCGGCGGCACCCTGCCGTTCGCGGACACGTTGCAGTCGCTGCACAAGGGCAAGTTCCAGACGGTCGGCATCCCGCTCAAGTGCTTCCAGAAGGCGAACGTCGACGTGAGCAAGGTGAACGAGGTGTTCGAGATCTCCTCCTCCGGCAAGCTCGACGTCGCGCTGTCGCAGGCGAAGCTCGGCACCGTGGCCGACAAGGTAGTTAGCTGCAATTAATGGGGACATTCCTCGTTTCCTGGGAAACGGGGACAGACCTGATCGGATCAGAGGGCGCTTCGAAAGGAGCGCCCTCTTTTTTTGCCCGATGGATGGCCTGGACACGCGGAGCCTGACTTACGGCAACGGTTCGTCCACGGGTTCCGCCAGGTAGTGCAGGAAGCGCACACGCGCCGCCGTCGCGTCGGCCAGGCATTCCTTGTAGTCGTCGCCGTTCGCTTTCGCGCAGTCGTTTTCTCGCGCCGCGATCCAGCGGCCCTGCTCCACCTTCAGCGCTGGACTTACCTTCCCGATCGCGCGCGCGTAGGCCGCGGTCATTTCCGAATCCAGCAGCCGCAACGCTTCTTCCGCGCAAATTGCCCGCTCCGCCCGCCGCCGGGCCCGCGAACAATCGAAACCCGGCGCATCGGCGAGAGTCGCCGCCGTCGCCGCAAGCTCCACGATCGACAGTTTGCGCTGCTCTTCGGTAAGCCGTGGATTTCGCTTCAGGTAGAAATCGAATCGGTTCCCCTCGGTATCCGTCACATCCGGTTCCGCGCCCGCGTCGAGCAGCACCTTCATCACGAGCGGACTGGCATTCTCAGCCGCATATGTGAGTGCCGTGCGTCCACCGCGCTGGACGTTGTATTCGCAGTACGAATCGGTGGGTCGCGTGGCGGCTTTCGGATCGGCCCCACGCTTCAACAACTCCCGCACGAGATCCAGGCGGTTCATGTGCGCGGCCATCATGAGATTCGTCTTTCCGAACGAGTTCTGCGCAGCGGGATCGAGCGAAACGCGTGTGCGCGACAGGCCCGATGCGGGACCCGGCCAGCCCTCCGTGTCGAAGGAAATTGGGATCAGGAACCACGACGCGATCATGCGTTCGAGCGCCGTGTCCCCCTTCGCACGCGCGTCGTTGTCGTTCAGCCCGAACTCACGGGATAGATAGTTGGCGTAGGCTCTCCGCGCGGGCTCGAGGGCCTGCCGCAGCGTCAGGTACTCGCGCTCGTTCCATACGTCGTTCGCCGCCCAGGTTTCCAGGAAGCGCCACATCCGCGCCGAGTATTCGAAGTAGCGGGTCTTCGACACGTTGTCGGGATCGCTGACCGGATCTGCCCAGGGGCGAGTGGCCGCGCGATGAACGGAGCCCCACGCCCAGCCATCGTGGCGGTCGCCGGCGTATAGCGTGCCGCAGTACGCACGACCCGACGTCCCGATCGCCGCGAGGGCTTTCACCAGTGTCCTGACCTCGGGGAGCTGCAGCATCGAGCCGGCAACCTGCACGGCCTCCGCGCTCTTCACGAGACAAACCAATGGCGTGCTGCCGTCCGCCTCGAGCCGATACAGCGAGAACCCGGACTCCGCGGGGCTACGAAGCGTTCCCGAAAAGTAGAACCTGCCTTTCCAGCGATAAAGCGGAGTGGGTTCGACGATCCAACCCGGCCTCGACCTGGCTTCGTCACCCGGAAATTGCGAGACACCCGGCGGGACGCTCAAGATCCTTTCAATACCGGCCGTATCCAGCGGCAGCGCAACATCGACCGAGCCCTGGACGATCAATCCGTCGAAGTGGTCTCGATCGCGAAAGAAGGATCGAAAAATCAATATGCGTTCGGTGGTTTCATTTCCGTCGAGATCCAATTCCTTGAAGTGCACGCCGCCCCGTTCAAAGGGAATCTCCTCGCCGAAATCCACCACTTCCACATCGGGAAGCTGATCTTCCAGGCTCCAGCTATTCGCCGCTTCGGACGCGAACCATTCCTCCGCCCGCCTCAACGCGTTCGCGCAGAGCTCCGGTTCGAGATCGACTTCCAGCGCGGGCCAGCTCGGACTGCGGGGCGACCATGTCCGAGCGGACGATTCCGCGCCAGACGAATGCGCACCCGCGGCAAACAACATGCCAGCGACGCCCAGGACGATACAGACCCGCTTCATGCGACTCATCTTCGCGACCGACCATGACAATGGAATGCCGCGATGATGGCAGATCGTGACCGGTCATGCCGGCACGGGTCTGCTGGTTCGATGGTGAAATGTTCCCGGCGCCGCCGGATTGCTAACTACCGCAGCTGGCTGTCCTTGCTGCCGCGCCGGTTGTAACCGCTGAACGCCACGGCGTCCTTGTCGTGCGCTTCCTGGCAGGCGACGCACAGCCGTACGCCCGGAATCGCCTCGCGGCGCGCCTCGGTAAACCGCGCGCCGCACTCCGCGCAGGACTCGAGCGACGGCCCGACGGGCAATTGGCTCTTCGCGCGCTTGATCGCGTCCTTGACCGTCGCGTCGATCTGCTCCTGCACCGCGCCTTCTTTGGCCCAACCGGTCGCCATGAATCGTCCTCCAGTCCGTGAGAGCCGATTTATGACGCGCCCGGCGCCGAATGCAACCCCGGGTAAAGAGGTCTTACCCGGGGTCGGTCCGCTACGCCGCCCGGATCGCGGCCTCGGCGACGGGCCGCATCGCGGCGTATCCCTCTGGCGACGGATGCACCTCGTCCTTCGCGAGCTCGGGTTTCACGTTGCCCTGCGCGTCGCTGAGCACGGCCGCGTAATCGGCGAACGCCGCGCCGATCGACTTCGCGTAATCGCGCATCCATTCGTTGAGCGCCAGCACCTCTTCCTTCGGCTTCGCTTCCGGGCGCCACCAGTATTTCGAGGCCGGTGGAGCCGCGCCGATCACGATGCGCAATTTGTTCGCCTGCGCAATCTGGCACATCGCCATGATGTTGTTGTGCGAATCCCGCGCCGTCATCGGCCCGGTGTTGTGCGCGATGTCGTTCGTGCCGGCCATGATGTGCACGACGCGCGGCCTGAGCGCGATCACGTCGGGATACATGCGCACCAGCAACTGCGGAGTAGTTTGGGCGCTGATGCCGCGGCCGACGTTGCCCTTCGAGAAGAATTCCTTGTCCGTGTTCGCCCAGCCCTCGGTGATCGAATCCCCGAGGAACACGACGTCGACCTTCTCGCCGCCCGCGATGAGCTTTTCGTTGTCCTCGCGATAACGTCCGAGCCAGGCCCAATCGGTCAGCAGCAGCGGCGGCTGCAGCGCGGGCGCGGTGTTCGGCTGCTTTCCGCAGCCTTCCGGAACCTGCGCGAGCGCACGCGCCGCGCCGCCCGCTCCCACCGCCACCGTCATGCCCGCGATCAGCGAGCGGCGATTCATGTTCTTCACGTCGTTGCTCCCGCCTTGGCCGGAAGATCCTTTCCGGCGAGGGCCTTGTCCATCGATTCGAGCTCGACTCCGCGAGTCTCGGGAAATATTGCCAGCACCACGAAGAACTGCACCACCATGCAGGCCGCGAAGAAGGCGAACGGCAGCGATTGCGTGTACACGGCGACCATCGGGAAGACCTGCGCGATCAGCGCGTTCATGCCCCAGTGCGTCGCGCTGCCGAGCGCCTGGCCACGCGAGCGTACCGCGGTCGGGAAGATCTCCGCGAGGTATACCCAGATCACGGCGCCCTGCGAAAACGCGAAGAAGGCGATGAACGCGATCAGCATCGCGAGCAGCAGGCCCATGCCCTGCCCCGTCGCAAAAATGACCGCGACGCCGGACAACGCGGCGGCCGTGCCCACGGCGCCGATCAGCAGCAGCTTCCTGCGCCCGACGCGATCGATCACGCGCAGCGCGATCATCGTCGCGACCAGGTTGGCCGCGCCGATCGCCACTGCCTGCAATTCGCGCGACAGGTCGGTGAAGCCGGCGTAACCGAAGATGTCGTTGAGGTAGTAGAGGATCGCGTTGATGCCCGAGAGCTGGTTGAACGTCGCGAGCAACACCGCGAGCAGGATCGGCTTGTTGTACGCGGCCGTGAACAGCTTCTCGGCCTTGTTGACGCGCGCCGTTTCCGCCGCGCGCGCGAATTCGTGCAGCATCGCGTCCGTGTTGTTCACACCCACCCGCTCGAGGCTCGACCGGGCTTCATCCGTGCGGCCGCGCAGCGCCAGCCAGCGCGGACTCTGCGGGATCGTGTACATCAATATCGCGAACAGGATCGCGGGCGCCGCCGCGATGCCGAGCTTGAGCCGCCACAGATCCGCATCGCCCGACAGCGATTGCACGACGGCATTGCTCACGTACGCGAGCAGGATGCCGAACACGATGTTGAACTGGAACAGGCCCGTCAGCGCGCCGCGCCGGTCCGCGGGCGCGATCTCCGAGATGTACACGGGCGCGAGCACCGACGACGCGCCGATCGCGAGACCGCCGATGAAGCGGAACACGTAGAAAGACTCGAGATTCCACGCGAACGCGCAACCGAGCGCGGACACGACGTACATGAAACCCACGGCCTTGAGCGAATCGCGCGAGCCGTAACGATCGCCCGGCGAGCCGGCGAACAGCGCGCCGATGAACGTGCCCAACAACGCGCTCGCGACCGCGAACCCGTCCCAGAAACTGCCGGCCTCGAGCTGGAAGACGTTGCGCACCGATCCGGTGACGCCCGAGATCACGACCGTGTCGAAGCCGAACAACAGTCCGGCGAGACTCGCGGTCACGATGACGCCGAGATTCCTGGAACCGCCCATCATCCCCCCTCTGGTCCGACGCGATCCGGCGCCCTTATAAGATGTGTGGGCGCTCAATAAATCAATTCAGTTTCCGAATGGTACGGCAGTCACGGGGAGGAATTGAACATGTCCGCCACAACGCGCCATTGACCGGACTGCGGCGCGAGCACGGCGAGCCATTTCGTCCTGAGATCTCCGGGAGAGCTGATCGCGGTGCCGTACGCGTACGCCATGTCGCGTCCTTTCGAGATCCGGATATCCGCGATCGAGAGCGTTACCCGGACGTTGGCCGCGGCGAAGGCGCGCTCGAGCTCGGCGCGGATCGCTTCGTGACCGTGGATCGCGGGCGCGCCCGGCAGCATGAGCACGGCGTCCTTCGCGTAGAAATCCAGCGCTGCGGCGAAGTCGCCGGCGGCGAACTTGCGCCCGGTATCCTGGAACAGCCGCAGGATTTCCTCGACGTCGTCGATCGCCTTCATTTCGCCGGCACCGCGGCCGCGCGCGGCGCGGCGGGTTCCGGTGCGAGATGCGCGCGCATCAGCGCGTCCCAGCTCTCCGTGGCGCGGAACCACTGGCCCTCGACGCCGCGGTAGATAGTCCGGACGTTGACCTCGTACTCGTCGTCGCCCGGCTTCGGGATCAGGATGTAGCCGCGTTCGCCGTCGCGGCCCGGGACGTAACGCACGCCGTAGCAGCGCCAGGTATCGCGGCGCGCGGGTTCGCAGGCCTTGCAGAAGAAGCTGACCGAATAGACGGGCCGTTCACGCGGCGCCTCGACCGCGCCGGCCTTCCAGTCCGCGAAATCCTGCTCCGTGACGGTCATGTGCCCGGTGCCGTCCGCGAGCGTCATTTTGGTGCCGGGGCCGCTCCAGATGGTGATGCGTTCCGCGGGATCGCCGACGATCGTGGCCACCGCGACCTCGTCGCGGCTCACTTCGATCCGTTCCGTCTTGCTTTTCGCCAGACAGTCGCCCGCGAACGGCAGCGCCACCAGCAATCCCAGACCCAGCATACGCATGTTTGTATACCTCCCGAGCCGGTTGAGACCGGATCGCGCGTGCCGCGTTCCGTCGAATGCCCGTCGAAGGCAATAGCAGTCATCACCGGTGCCTATTGCCGGCCTGCACTCTCATTCAATGCCCATTGCGCTGCGGAGCGCTCGAACCCCGCCGCGGCCGATAAGATGCACCTCCATGACCAGCAAACTCAGCAACATAGAAATCGCCCAGGCCGCGAAGATGCGGCGCATAAACGAAGTAGCGAAGGAACGTCTGGGTATCCCCGAGGACGCGCTCGAGGCTTATGGCAAGTACAAGGCCAAGGTCTCGCTCGACTATCTCTCGAAGGTCAACGGCAAGCCCGACGGCAAACTCGTGCTCGTGACCGCCATCTCGCCGACTCCGGCCGGCGAAGGCAAAACGACTACTACTGTAGGTCTCGGAGACGCGCTCAACATGATCGGCAAGAAGGCGCTGATCTGCCTGCGCGAGCCGGCGCTGGGTCCGGTGTTCGGCATGAAGGGCGGCGCGGCCGGCGGCGGCTACGCGCAGGTCGTGCCGATGGAAGACATCAACCTGCACTTCACGGGAGACTTCTCCGCGATCGCGCTGGCTAACAACCTGCTGGCGGCGCTCATCGACAACCACATCCACCAGGGCAACCAGGCGGGCTTCGACGTGCGCCGCGTGACCTGGCGCCGCGTGCTCGACGTCAACGATCGCGCGCTGCGGGACATCACGATCGCGCTCGGCGGCACGGCGAATGGATTCCCGCGGCAGGACGGCTTCGACATCGTCGTCGCCTCCGAGGTGATGGCGATCTTCTGCCTCGCGACCAGCATCGCGG
>JAEZCN010000016.1 GCA_023433515.1 Pseudomonadota bacterium | reverse complement strand
TCTGCAGCACTTCGTGGATGTTCTTGCCGCGCCAGCGGATCTCGAGCGTCTCGCGGTTGTAGCGCTGGCCCTTGCACACGTCGCAGGGCACGTAGACGTCCGGCAGGAAGTGCATCTCGACCTTGATCAGTCCGTCGCCCTGGCAGGCCTCGCAGCGTCCGCCCTTCACGTTGAAGCTGAAGCGGCCCGCGTCGTAGCCACGCGTGCGTGCCTCGGGCACTTCGGCGAACAGCTCGCGCAGCGGACCAAACAACCCGGTGTAGGTAGCCGGGTTCGAACGCGGCGTGCGCCCGATCGGGCTCTGGTCGATGTCGATGATGCGGTCGATCTCGCCGAGCCCCTTGATGTCGTCGCAGGGCGCCATGTCCATGGCCGTGCCATTGAGACGGTGATTGGCGTGCGCGTACAGCGTGTCGTTCACGAGCGTCGATTTGCCCGACCCCGACACGCCCGTGACGCACGTGAACAATCCGATCGGAAACTTCGCCGTGACGTTCTTGAGATTGTTGCCGCGCGCACCGACGACCTCGATCACGCGTTTCGGATCGAACGGCGTGCGCAATCCGGGCAGCGCGATCTGCTTGCGGCCCGAGAGATACTGCCCGGTCAGCGAGGCCGGGGTTTTCTCGATGTCCGCGGGGGTGCCGTGCGCGACGATCTCGCCGCCGTGTACGCCGGCGCCCGGACCGATGTCGACGACTTCGTCCGCGGCGCGGATGGCTTCTTCATCGTGTTCGACCACCAGCACCGTATTGCCGAGATCGCGCAGGTGCTTGAGCGTGCCCAGCAATCGCTGGTTGTCACGCTGGTGCAGGCCGATCGACGGCTCATCGAGGATGTACATCACGCCGGTGAGGCCGGAACCCACCTGGCTCGCGAGCCGGATGCGCTGCGCTTCGCCGCCCGACAGCGACTCGGCGCTGCGATCGAGCGTCAGGTAGTCGAGCCCGACGTCGACCAGGAAGCGCAGCCGGTCGCCGACTTCCTTCACGATCTTGTCGGCCACTTCCGCGCGCCAGCCGGTGACGTCGAGCGAGCCGAACAGCGCCTTCGCGTCGCCGACGGTGAGGTGCGCGATCCCGGGCAGCGAGTGCGTGCCCACGAATACGTTGCGCGCGGTGCGATTGAGGCGCGTGCCGTTGCAGTCGGGGCAGGGCTGCGTGCCGAGATATTTCGCGAGCTCCTCGCGCACCGGCAGCGAGTCGGTTTCCTTGTAGCGCCGCTCGAGGTTCGGAATGATGCCCTCGAAGCGATGTTTCTTCTTCGTCGTGCGGCCGTTGCCGTGAACGTAGCGGAACTCGACTTCCTCGTTGCCGCTGCCGAAGAGCATCACCTGCTGCGCCTTCTTCGACAGGTCTTCCCACGGCGTCTCGGGGTCGAACTTGTAGTGCTTCGCCATCGCGGTGATCAGCGCGTAGTAATACGCGTTCTTGCGGTCCCAGCTCCTGATCGCGCCGCCCGCGAGCGACAGGTGTGGATAGGCGACCACGCGCTGCGGATCGAAGAAATCCTTGAGCCCTATGCCGTCGCAGCTCGGGCACGCGCCCGCGGGGCTGTTGAACGAGAACATCTTGGGTTCCAGTGCCGCGACGCTGTAGCCGCATTCGGGGCAGGCCTGTCTAGAGGAGAACAGCGTTCCCTCCGCCGCGCCGGGTTTGTCACTCTCGTAGGGAACCATGCGCGCGGTGCCGCCGGAGAGCTTGAGCGCGGTCTCGAACGATTCGGCCAGGCGCTGCTGCGCGTCGGGGCGGACGCGCAATCTATCCACCACCGCCTCGATCGTGTGTTTCTTCTTCGGATCGATTCTCGGCAGCGCGTCGAGCTCGTGCACGCGGCCGTCGATGCGGGCACGTACGAATCCCTGGCCGCGCAGCGTCTCGAAGATCTCCGCGTGTTCTCCCTTGCGGTCCACCACCAGCGGCGCGAGCAGCAGTACCGCGAGCCCGTCGGGTAGTTTGAGAAGCTGATCGACCATCTGGCTCACGGTCTGCGCCTCGAGCGGCACACCGTGGTCCGGGCAGCGCGCGATGCCGGCGCGGGCGAACAGCAGTCGCAGGTAGTCGTAGATCTCCGTGACGGTGCCGACGGTCGAGCGTGGATTGTGCGAGGTCGCCTTCTGCTCGATCGCGATCGCGGGCGAAAGCCCCTCGATGCTGTCGACGTCCGGCTTGTCCATCATCGACAGGAACTGGCGCGCGTACGCGGACAGCGACTCGACGTAGCGTCGCTGGCCTTCGGCGTACAACGTGTCGAACGCGAGCGAGGATTTTCCGGATCCCGAAAGACCCGTGATGACGATCAGCCTGTCACGCTGCAGCGTGAGGTCGACGTTCTTGAGATTGTGTGTGCGGGCGCCGCGTATCTTGATCTGCTGCATGTGTCGAGCGCGATATCTCGCGCGATCGTTGCGAAACAGGAGAGTTTAAGCGGGGAGGGTGGTCCGGGTATAACCAGTACCTGGACGCGCTGAGTACTGTATGACCGTACTGTACGAATGTGGGGCGGAAGTGCGCAGGCCCCGCCCGTCAGTGGATTTCCGCGCGTTGCGGCTTCTCCGAAGGCTGCGATTCCGTCGGCGCACCCGCCGGTGTCGCGTCGGCCAGCGGCGGCACGAGGATCTTCCTGCCGGTGAACATGGCCGACACGAGATTTCCGCCCCCACGCAACTCGGTGACGACCACCGCAACGATGTGCAGCGACGCGAAGAACAGCAGCGCATAGAAAACGTAGTAGTGGATCTTCACCACGGGACCGCGGAATTCGCGCATCGCCGCGTACGCGTCGGCGTCATAGAGGGCCGGCGCGTATGGGACGACCAGGTTCGGATCGACACCGGGCGCGGCGACCCATTCGGCCATGAACGCACCGAACGGCGGATAGAACAGGTCGGTGCCCGCGAGCACGAGTCCCGTCAGCGCCTGCGCGAGCAGCAATGCGAGCATCAACGTGACCGCGATACGGCCGAGCGGATTGTGACCAAGGTAGGGGCGGGCATCGCCCGAACGAAAGGCCGCGACGTAGCGCCTGAGCGCGCCGGCGTAGCCACGGCCGGCTGGAAGGATTTCGCGCCAGCGCGCGTGCGGACTTCCGATGAATGACCAGACGAGCCGGAAGGCGAGATTCAGTGCGAACACATAGCCGATCCAGACGTGTGTCGACTTGAGCAGGATCTTGCCGTCGTTGGTGATGCCCAGTGCCTTGTCGTTGAGGATCACGACGCCCGAGGCGATGAGCCCGAGCATGCACAACACGTTGATCCAGTGGAACGCGCGAACGCCCGCGTCCCAGACAGGGTATACCCTGAGACGATTCGTGGAGTTCACCGAAATCACGGAGGGACTATGGCGCGTCCGGAACGGAATTCCGCTTCGTAGTCGCACGTACGGAAAAAAGCCTATGGACACCCGCAAAGCCTCGAACTGCTTTTCGCCGATCGCACGGCGCGACGCGACGACACTCATACTAGGCTCCCTGCCCGGACGCAGGTCGCTCGAGATGCAGCAGTACTACGCGCATCCGCAAAACGCGTTCTGGAGAATCGTCGAGGACATCTTCGAGACCGATTCGCCGCTGCCCTACACACGCCGGGCGGGAATCCTGACGGCACACAAGATCGCGTTATGGGATGTTCTCGCCGCGGCCGAACGGCCCGGCAGTCTCGACTCGTCGATCGTGCATGCGTCCGCGAGCGCGAACGACTTTCGCCGGTTCTTTCGCCGACATCCGGACATCCGACGCGTGTACTTCAACGGCCGCAAGGCCGAGACGCTGTACCGGCGGCTCGTATTGCCGGAACTGGGTGAAGAGTTTTCCGGCATTCGTTACGAGTGCCTGCCATCGACGAGCCCGGCTCACGCCGGCATGACGTTTGCAACGAAGTTGTCGAAATGGCGCACGATCAAGGAGAGCGATGCGTGATGTTTGCCGACAAGGCCTGCCCCGTGATGTTCCGGGACCCGGCGATGCGATTCATACTGGCCTTCGAACATCCGCGCGAGGGCCTGCAACTGGTGAAAGGCGGTATCGAGCCCGGCGAAAACGCACCGACGGCCGCGCTGCGCGAGCTGGAGGAAGAGTCCGGCATCGTCGATACCGCGATCGCGCGTGACCTCGGCATCTGGCATTCCAGACACAACGGGCATGTCTGGTCACTGCAGCTCTGCACCTTTTCACCGCTGCTGCCCGAATTCTGGACTCACTACTGCGCGGACGATGGCGGGAACGACCTGCGCTTCTTCTGGTACGACCTCACCGCACAACCCTCCGATGACTGGGGCCCGCAATATCGCCGGGCACTGAACGAGATCCGCGAGCGCACGCGCGCACTGCGGTGGCGCGGCTGATGGTCCGATCGAGAGTCTGGTAACGTGGCGCCATGAGCGCCTTCAGCACCTCGTTGTATCTCGTCGCGGTCGCCCTGTGCCTGTTCTCCACCGGACTCACGACGCGGGCGGCACGCGGCCAGCCGTACCGGTTCTTCACCTTCTTCCTGGTGATCCAGTCGGTCGTGTTCCTGTGCGAGCTGCTCATCGCTCACCCGGCCACGCCGTTCAAGGCGCTGTGGCTCGCGCTGTTGATGTCGTCCTCACTGCTGCTCGCGCCCTGTCTGTGGCTGACGTTCAGGGAAAGCATCGCCGGTGAGCGTCCGGAGCTGCGGGCATTGCCGCGTCCGCACGGGCTCGCAATCCTCGCGGGTCTGTTGTTCACGGTGCCGCTCGCTCTATCTGCCCACGCGGGCACGAGCTGGATGAATCCGGCCGATCCCTCGAGCTGGCTCGAATCGAAAATCACCCACACGACGATGCTGCTGTGCATCGGCATATTCGTCGTGCAGGTACCGTGGTATCTCCGGCGTTGTCGGGGAATCCTGCTGGAGCGGCTCGGCGGGCAGCGCGATCACTGGGCCCAGCTGCCGCTCGCGATCGTCCTCACTTCGTGGACGCTCGCGATCGTTCGCACGATCGACTGCGCCTTCATCAAGTGGCCGGCCATGTTTACGGTCGTGGTGGCCGTGATCAGCGTCGGCGTGACGATCGGCGCCTTGTACCTGCTGCTGCGGCAGTTCGGCGCGCTGACGAAGGAACGGGCCGGGACCTACGCAAAGAGCCCGCTGGGCGCGGGCGCCCGCGCCAGGATCCGGCGCAAGCTCGCATCCGCCCTCCAGGACGAAGCCATCTATTCGCGTAGCGACCTGACCTTGCGCGCGCTTTGCGAGTCTCTCAACGAAAGTCCCCACTACGTCTCGCAGGTCATCAGCCAGGACCTGGAGGCCACGTTCTACGATCTCCTGAACCAGCGACGCATCGAGGCCGCCATGCGGCGGCTGCGCGAAGCGCCGGAGGAGGGTGTCCTCGAGATCGCGATGGCGGTGGGATTCAACTCCAAGTCGGCGTTCAACGCGGCATTCCGCCGTGTCACGGGGACGACACCGAGCGAATACCGGAAATTCCCCGGGAAAAGTCCGGACCTTGAAGTCCTCGCCGATCAGGAAGGACGCCAGGTCACCGACTGAGCGGGATTCTCGGGTCTCCCGACACCGAGGAGGCCCGATGATTCCACGACTGATGCTTGGACTCGCGTTGATGCTTGCGCCGCCATTCCTGGCGGCGGCTTCGCCCAGCGCCATCGAAACCCGCAGCTACGACTCCGTCATCCTGCGCGACAACCTGGTCGGTCTGAATCCGCAGCGGCGACTGAAGGTCTACCTGCCCCCCGGTTACGCCGAGGGCAGGGGGCGATACCCCGTCATCTACCTGCTGCATTCGATCAACTGGGACAACGAGCGCATGTTCGCGCCCGGGACCCTCGCGCAGCCCACGTTCGATCGCGCGATCGCGCGCGGCGTGATATCTCCGTTCATTCTCGTGGCGCCCGACTACACGACGCCGGGGCCCGGAAGCTTCTTCGAGAACTCGACGACTTCCGGCCGTTTCGAGGATCACACGCTCCAGGAAATCATTCCGTTCATCGACGCCAACTACCGTACGCTCGCGCGCGCCGAGAGCCGCGGCATCACCGGCGACTTCATGGGCGCATACGGCGCGCTGCGTTATGCCTTCAGGCATCCAGACGCATTCGGCGTCGTGTACGGCATGCACCCGGTGGGCGCCGGGTCGGGCGTCGAGCCGCTGTACGGACGGCCCGACTGGGCGCTGATGCATCGCGCGCGAACGGCGGAGGAATTGCACGCGGATCGGTTCGCGCCGGTGTTCATGGCGATGATGCAGGCCTTCCTGCCGAACCCGGAGCGACCGCCATTCTTCTGCGATTTCGCGGTCGACGTACGCGGCGCGGAGCAGAAGGTCAATGCCGCGAACGTGCAACTCGTGGAGCAACGTTTCTTCCTCGAGAACATCGCGCGGCAGGAGCGCGAGAATCTTGCGCGTTTGCGTGCGATCAAGTTCGACTGGGGCCGTTACGATCCGACGTACGCTCACGTGCATTCCAACCGCGAACTCACGCGCGACCTCGACGAGCTGGGCATCGAACACGAGGCGGAGGAATTCCGCGGATTACCCTGGGACAAGTACTGGGCGCCCGAAGGAGGGCGCATGTACGAGGACGTATTGCCGTTCTTCGCCCGGCACCTCGAGTTCGCCGATTGAACGCCGGGATCCGGTCCGGTTTGGCGCCACGGGGCAGGTTCGCGTTACGATCCGCCCCCCGAACCGGACCGCGCATCCATGCCCAACCATGCCCTGTTGAACAACGCCCAGCACCGCGACCTGCGGATCATCACGCGCAGCAGCGCCGACCTCGGCGACAACGTGATGTGCGCGCTGACGTTCCCGGCGGAGTTCCGCAATATCCAGAGTCACTACCCGATCCTGTTCCTCGAATCGCGCGACAAGGTGCTCGCGCCGGTCGCGCTGTTCGGCCTGCGCGAGGGACAGAACCTGTTCCTCACGAAGGACGGATGGGACGCGCGTTACATTCCGCTCATGATCGAACGCCAGCCGTTCCTGATCGGCGATTCGGACAAGGGACAGGTCATCCACGTGGATCTCGACAGTCCGCGCGTGAGCAAGACCGAGGGCGTGCGGGTGTTCAACGATGACGGCGGCAACACCGATTACCTGAACCGTGTCTCGAACGCGCTCGCCGCGATCAACGACGGATTCGCGGCGACGCCGAAGTTCATCAACGCGCTCATCGAGCACCGGCTGCTCGAGGCTTTCACCCTCGACATCCAGTACCACGACGGAAACAAAGCCAAGTTCGGCGGCTTTCTTACCATCCACGAAGAGCGGCTCAGGAAGCTGGACGGCGCCGCGCTCGGCAAACTGCACGAACAGGGCTATCTCGAGCCGCTGTTCATGATCGTCGCGTCGCTGTCGAAGATCCGGGACCTGGTCGACCGGGCCAGCAAGCTCGACCCGGCCGCCCGCTGAGCGGCCAGTTGCCGAGTAGTTATAGGGCCTTCTTGACGGAATAAGGTCACCCGTCGGGAAAACTGTGGCCCAGTCGCCCGCGCGCCGGTCGCGGGTCGGGCAATACTGCGCCGCCGCCGATGGGAGCGGCGCGGTAGTTGGATTCCATGGCGAACATCTACGAAGTCGCGGAGCTTGCGGGAGTCTCGCTCGCGACCGTTTCCCGGGTCATCAATCCGGGCGCCGGCGCCAATGTCAGTGAAAAGACCCGGGAGAAAGTGCTCGCCGCGATGCGGCAGCTCGGCTACCAGCCGAACTCCATCGCCCAGTCCCTGGCCACCCGCAGCTCCAACTGCGTCGGCGTGCTGGTTTCCGAACTGGATGGTCCGTTTTTCGGCGCAATGCTCTCGGCCATCGAGAAGACGCTCAAGGCCGCCGGCAAGTTCATGCTGGTCGCGGCGGGGCACAGCAACGAGGAGCAGGAACGCGATGCGATCCGTTTCCTCGTGAGTCGCAATTGCGACGCGCTCATCGTTCACGTCGAGCGGCTGTCCGACAAGTTTCTCGTCGACCACGATCACAACACGACGCCGCTCGCGGTCGTGAACCGCAAGGTGCGCGGGCTCGGCGATCACTGCTTCAGCCTGAACAACGAGCTCGGCGGTTATCTCGCGACGCGCTCGCTGTTGCGGAAGAAGCACCGGCGCATCGCCTACATCTCGGGGCCGCTCGATTTCGGGGATGCGAAGCAGCGACTCGCCGGCCACAAGCGCGCGCTCGATGAGGCCGGCGTCAAGTTCGATCCGCGCCTGTTTCACGAAGGCGACTACCACGAGACGGGCGGACAGGACGCGCTCGACGCACTGCTCGCGAAGAAGATCGCGTTCACCGCGGTGGTTTGCGCGAACGACGACATGGCGGCCGGCGCGATGGCCGCCGCGCACGAGCGCGGCATGGCGCTGCCGGACGAGTTGTCCGTCGTCGGCTTCGACGATGCGCCGATCTCGCGCTACGTCTATCCCAGGCTCACGACCGTCCACTATCCCATCGCGGACATGTCGCGCATGGCCGCGCGCTGGGTGTTGAAACACGTGTACGACCAGCAGCACGACGTTCAGCAGGTGTTCGAGCCGAGGCTCGTGGAGCGGGACTCGGTCGGCAAACCTTCATGAGCGCGCCGCCCGGTCGCTACGTGCTGCGCACGGTGACGATCGTGGCGCTGGGCGGATTCCTCATGGGCTTCGACGTGTCGGTGATTTCCGGCGTCGTGAGTTTCGTCGAGGCGGAGTTCGCGCTCGACAAGATCGAGGTGGGTTGGGCGGCCGCGTCGCTCACGCTGAGCGCGACATTCTCCATCCTGTGCGCGGGACCGCTCGCGGATCGTTTCGGGCGCCGCGCGATCCTGCGCGCCGCCGCGCTGATCTTCACCGCGTCGGCCCTGCTGTCCGCCGTGGCGACCACTTTTTCCATGCTCATCGCCGGGCGGTTGTTGTCGGGGCTCGGCGTGGGCGCGGCGCTCGTCGTGGCGTCCATGTACATCGCGGAGCTGTCTCCCGCGTCGGTGCGCGGACGCATGGTGAGCGTCAACCAGCTGTTCATCGTGCTCGGCATCTCGGCGGCTTTCCTCAGCAACTGGCTCATCCTCGGAATCGCCGAGGCGCAGTGGAACTGGCGCTGGATGCTCGGCATCGGCGCGTTGCCGTCCACTATCTACTTCGCGCTGTTGTGGACGGTGCCGGAAAGCCCGCGCTGGCTCGCGTTACACGGCAGGCTCGATGCCGCGCGCCGGGTCTTGTCGCGCGCGCACGGCGCGGAGCTCGCCGAGGCCGAACTCGCCGAGGCCGAACTCGCCGAGGTGAGGACGTCACTCGCGCGCGAGGCGAATACCCCGAAAGCGCCATGGCGCGAGTTGTGGTCGCCGGCCCTGCGCGGCGTGATGAGCATCGGATTGACGGTCGCCGTGCTGCAGCAGATCACCGGCATGAACGCGGTGCTCTCCTATGCTCCGGTCATCTTCCAGAATGCCGGCGCCAATGCCGACGCCGCATTCATGCAGGCGGCGTACGTGGGCATCGTGAATCTCGTGTTCACCGTGCTCGCGATGTTGCTGATCGACAGGATCGGCCGCCGGCCGCTGCTCATGTGGGGTACTGCCGGCATGGCGCTCAGCATGGGCGTGATCGCGTTCGTCCCTTCGCTCGTCCTGGTCGGCGTGCTGGCGTTCGTGGCCAGTTTCGCGATCTCGCTCGGCCCGATCATGTGGGTATTGTTGTCGGAGATCTTTCCGAATCGTGTGCGCGGCGTGGCGATCTCGTTCGTGGGCCTCGTGAATTCGGGCGTGAGCTTCCTCGTGCAGCTGCTGTTCCCGTGGGAAGTGGCGAATTTCGGGAACTCGCGCACGTGGATGATCTACGGCGCGTTCGCGCTGACCGGTTTCATCGTCATCTGGCGCATCGTGCCGGAGACCCGCGGCCGCAGCCTCGAAGAACTCGAAGCCTCGCTGGTGCGGCCGTCGATGCCGGGTGTGAAAACGCCGAGTTAGCGAGGTCGGCGCCTTCCGATAACACCGCTGTCGATTCCGCCGGTTCCCGTTCGACCAAGGTTCAGTCAGTCTGAACCGAGGAGAACACATGAATTTCAGCTCGAAAATTGCCCCCTGTCTGTGGTTCGCGAGCCAGGCCGAGGAGGCCGCGCGTTTCTACACGGGCATCTTTCCGAACTCGCGCATCGGCAAGATCGCGCGCTACGGCAAGGTCGGGGTCGAGATCCACGGCCAGAAGGAGGGCACGGTACTCACCGTGCAATTCGAGCTCGCAGGCCAGGAATTCACCGCGCTCAACGGCGGCCCGCTGTTCAAGTTCAACGAGGCCGTGTCGATGCAGATCTACGTCGAGGACCAGAAGGAGTTCGACCATTACTGGGACCGGCTGACGGATGGCGGCGATCCGAAGGCGCAGGTGTGCGGTTGGCTCAAGGACCGCTACGGGCTTTCGTGGCAGGTGGTGCCGCGCGAGATGGTCGAGTGGTTTGGCGATCCGAACGAGAAGTCCGAGCGCGTGATGGCGGCGTTGCTCAAGATGGGCAAACTCGACGTTGCCGAGCTGCGCCGCGCCTACGCGGGATGACATGGACTGGCTGGATGCGCTTCAATGGCCGGCGATGGCGGTGACCCTGGTCGCCGCCTGGCTGGTCGCATCGAGATCGAAGCAGCGTCGCGAAGCGGGGTTCTGGGTCTTCATCGCGAGCAACATCCTGTGGGTCGCGTGGGCGTGGCATACGCGTGCATGGGCCTTGATAGGTCTGCAGATAGGCCTTTTCGTGATGAACGTGCGCGGCGCCATCAAGAACGAATAAGATCCCCCCGGCGATAATTCGGAGGGGGAACCATGGCGAGTCGACGTTCTTTCCTGCGCGGGTCGTCCGTGCTGATGGCGCATGCCGCGCTGGGTGGAGTGGTGGAGGCTTTCGCCGCCGCGCCGTCTCACAAGGCCACTTTCTTCAACGAGTCCGAGATACGCACGCTGCGCGCGCTCGTCGACGTGATTCTGCCGGAGACCGATTCGCCGGCCGCATCGGCCGCGAACACTCATTACTTCATCGATCTCGCGATCCCCGCGTGCGCCACGCCGGCCGCGCGCGACACGTTGCGCAAGGGGCTGGCCGAGTTTGCCGGTTACGAAGAGCTGTCGCCGGCCGCGCAAGTCGAGCGGCTCGCGGACCGCGCGGCGAAAGACATCGCGCTCGCCTATGACCAGTCGTTCTTCAAGATCCTGAAGGACTACACGATGACCGGTTACTTCCTCTCGGAGACCGGCGCGACGCAGGCGCTGGCGTATCTCAAGATTCCCGGCGGCTTCCAGGGCGACATTCCGCTCGCCCCCGACCAGAAGGCGTGGGCGATCTGATGGCTGCCTCGAACAACTTCGACGCCATCGTCGTCGGATCCGGCATGTCGGGCGGCTGGGCCGCGAAGGAATTGACGGAGCGCGGCCTCGAGACGCTCGTGCTCGAGCGTGGGCGCGACATCCGCCACGTCGTGGATTACCCGACGGCGCTCAAGGATCCGTGGCAGTTGCCGCACAACAATCGCGCGACCGGCGCGGACCGGGCGGCGCAGCCCATCCAGTCGACGCTCTATCTATACGATCAGTCCACGAAGCATCACTTCGTCGACGACAACGAGAATCCGTACGGACAGGCGAAGCCGTTCAACTGGTATCGCGGCTATCAAGTGGGCGGTCGCTCGCTCATGTGGGCGCGGCACGTGTTCCGCTTCAGCGATCTCGACTTCGAGGCAAACCTGCGCGAGGGCGTGGGCATCGACTGGCCGATCCGTTACGCGGACATAGCCCCCTGGTACGAGCACGTGGAGAAGTTCATCGGGGCGAGCGGCGAGAACTCGGGGCTGCCCCAACTACCCGCGCAGGTGCTGCAGCCGCCGTTCGAGATGAACGCGCTGGAGAAGAAGATCCGGGCGGGCATGGACGATGCGTTCAAGGGCGAACGCAAGCTGATCTGCAGCGCGACCGCCGTGCTCTCGCGCGAGCACAACGGCCGCGGGCCGTGCCAGGGCCGCAACCAGTGCGCGCGCGGCTGCCCGTTCAGCGCGTACTTTTCGTCGAATGGCGTGACGCTGCCGGCCGCGGCGGCGACTGGCAATCTCACGCTGCAGCCCGATTCGATCGTGCACTCGCTGATCTACGACGAGGCGAAGAACCGCGTGACGGGCGTGCGCGTGATCGATGCGAACACGAAGAAGACGACCGAGTATTTCGCGAAGGTCGTGTTCCTGTGCGCGTCGGCGCTGAACTCGACGGCGATCCTGCTGAACACGCGCACGGCGCGTTTTCCGGACGGGCTGGGGAACGACTCGGGCGAGCTCGGCCACAACCTGATGGATCATCACAACGGGGGCGGGGCCACGGCTACCTACTCGGGGCTTCTGGACCGCTACTACCGCGGCCGGCGCTCGACCAGCATGTACATCCCGCGCTTCCGTAACGTCTCGAAGCGCGAGGAGAAGTTCACGCGAGGTTACGGATACGAGGTGTACACCAATCGCGGCACCTGGACCCGAGGCATCGGCACGGCTGCATTCGGCGCGGATTTCAAGAACGAGATCACGCGGCCGGGCGAGTGGAGCCTGTTCATGGAAGGGTACGGCGAGACGCTGCCGTACCACGACAACCGCATCTGGCTGTCGCACGACAAGCTCGATTCGTTCGGCATGCCGCGCATCAACATGTCGATGGAGTACCGCGACAACGAGCGCGCGATGGCGCAACAGATGATGGACGACGCGGTCGAGATGATGACCGCCGCAGGCCTCGAGAACGTCAAGGGCTTCAATCATCCCGTGACGCCGGGCAGC
Source organism: Pseudomonadota bacterium (assembly GCA_023433515.1). Lineage (GTDB taxonomy): Bacteria > Pseudomonadota > Gammaproteobacteria > Steroidobacterales > Steroidobacteraceae > CADEED01. The sequence goes on along the minus strand of JAEZCN010000016.1, from coordinate 28,955 downwards.
GTGATCCACGAAATGGGCACGGCTCGCATGGGCCGCGATCCGAAGACCTCGGTGCTGAACGGCCACAACCAGTTGCATGCCGTTCCGAACGTCTTCGTGACCGACGGCAGCTTCATGGTCTCCTCGCCCACCCAGAATCCATCGCTGACCTACATGGCGCTGACCGCCCGGGCGGCGAACTACGCCGTAGAGAAGTTGAAGCGCGGCGATCTGTAAGTTGGGGGGTGGGGATAGCGGTGCCGGTGTAAAAGTGGGGATTAGTAGAGGCGTCTTCGCGTACCCGGCGCGCTGGCGCTAATCCCCACTTTTACACCGGCACCGCTATCCCCACCCTCATTCCCCGCCGTCCTCGGGCTCGGCGTCATGCTGCGCGACAACCTCGATGACGCGGGTGCCCGTGCGCGAAATTCCGGGTACCTGCTTCTCGGGGTTCCACAGCTCGCGAACGTGGCCACTCGGCGATTTCGACTCGATTGCACCGGATTGCGCGTCGACGTAGACGATCGATCGGTCGGGCAGGCGGGACAACGTGCCGGGCGCGGCGCCGACCGCAACCTGCAGCGGTCCCGCGCCCGCGTCCTTGAGGATGTGCGGATTCACGATGTCTTCCTGCGCCTTCACCACGCGCCCGCTCGCCTCGTCGAGCCTCCATGCCGGTGAGCTGTTGTTGGGGAAGAGATAGACCGTCGTGCCGATCACGACGATGCGCGGATTCGTGAACTCGCGCGGCAGCGCGAATGAATCGATCGCGCCGTCCGCGAGAGACATGCGGTTGAAGTCGAAGTAGCCGCCGTCGGCATTCGGCTCGAAATCCACGCCGTTGGAGGCGTAACGCACGCTCGCGAAATACGCCGCGTTACCGACCAGCGCCATTTCCTCGGACGGCCCCAGGATCTGGCTGCCCGGATACAGATCCAGCGTCCACGTACTGGTGACGGCGCGAGTCGCCTTGTCGACGACGAGTAGTTGGCCCGTCCCGGCCTTCTTGTCGCGCGTGATGATCCCTATCCGCTCAGGTGGATTGGCGTAGATAGTCAGGTCGCCGAGTTCGGCGACCGTCTGCATTCCCTGCGCCGTCGCGTACACGAGTTCGTAGCGTCCGGACTTGTTGACGAGCAGCCAGCCTTCGGAGGCGTGCAGCGAAGTGGCGAGAACGGCGAGCGCAACGGCGGCAAACAGACTCTTCATGGCGGTACCTCTGGAGGGTATTGATCCGCGCCTGCGAGTGGCGCCAAACATCCGGCGCCCGGGATTATCGCTCCGCCGTCAGTCGTCTTCCATCTGCGCGACCGCGCTGGCCGCGAGCAGGAAGGCGCCGACACCGTAGTACTGTGTGTCGGTTTCCAGCACGTTTTCCGGCCGATCGCTGACCTGCTGCACCCAGCCCAGCCGGCCGTCCTTCGCGACCGCGCGTTTCAGCGCGTCCCAGCCGCTTTCGATCGAGATGGCGTAGTCATCGGCATCGAGCAGGCCATGGTTCACGCCCCACGCGAGGCCGTATACGTAGAAACCGGTACCGCTGGTCTCCGGCGGCGACCCTTCCGGGCCTAACAACGACGGCGGCCAGTAGCCGTCGGGCTTCTGGACCGCCCGCAGTTTCACGGCCATCTCCCGGAACAGCCGCTCCAGGCCCGCTCGCTCGGGGTCGTCGGTGGACATGGCCTCGAGCATGAGCGCGATGCCGGCGAAGACCCAGCCGTTGCCCCGGCTCCAGAACAACTTGCGCCCCTGCGCATCTCGACGCTCGAAGAAGCGGCTGTCGCGAAAGTAGAGCTTCTCGACCGGGTCGTACAGGAAGTCCGTGGTCGCCCAGAACTCGGACAACGCGAAGTCGCGGTAACGCGTGTCGCCCGTGTGCCGGGCAAGCTCGAGCCAGGCGGGTGGCGACATGAATACCGCATCGCACCAGCACCAGCGCCTGAGGCACTCGGTCGACTCGTAGTCCTGCGCGATGGCGAAGCTCAGGTGCGCGACCGGCGGCGCGCGCAGGATCGCATCGAAGCGCTCCTTGGTCGGCACGATGGCCTCACTGCCGGCCCCATTGCGCGCGGACCACAGGTAACTCTGCGTGATCACGTGATCGTCCGCGTGATAGATGCGCGGGCCGGGTTGCCACGCGTTCGCGCGACCCTGCGCGAGGATGGCGTCGCGGAAACGTCTTTCCTTCGAGACGTCGGCGAGCCGCGTCATGCCGACCCAGAACGCGCCTTTCTGCCAGCTGCGCGGATGCTGCGTCTCTTCGCCGAACGAGGTGACGCCCGCGGGCATCTTCTCCATGTGCGCGAGCTGCCAGTCGGCGACTCGGGACGCGAGCGCGAGGACGTCCTTGCGCGCATCGGCCGCGGCCGGCGTCGCGACCCACATGCCCGACAACGCGAGCGAGAACAGAAGCGCTGAAAGTTTCATGCCGCGATATTAGCCGCAATCCGTCTCGCGACCACGCGATCGACAAGCGGGGAAGTTTGACGGCCCCGGATCGCCCGTGATGAAGTTCGACGAGAGCCGTCCAGGAGAGGATTCCAGGGACATGTTCGTTCCAGCATTACGCGTCGCGATGGACAAGGCCGAGGCACCGGACGAGCGTCGTGCGCTCGAGAATGCGTTGGGCAAGGCCGAGGCGCTTGCCTGCGTCGAAGCCGGGTTCGAAACAAGGATCAACGCGAGCAAGGCCGCGCGCGGCGAAGGGCCTACGAAGTTGTCGCGCGCAAAACGCGAGCAGCTCGACGAACTTTCGAACGATCAGAAGGAACTGCAGGCCGAGCAGATGACGGCATTCGATGCGGCGACCTCGGCGGGCGAGATCGTCGCCGCGTTGAAAGCGGGACTGCGCACCGATGTCAAATTCTGGTCGGGCGCCGCGAAGTACACGCATCCCGCGGACATGCCGGTCGTCGCGGAATTCGTGAACGCGAAGCGCGAGTTGCTGGCGGCGCTCGACGAATGCCTGAAGAGCCGATCCGCGATCTGAAGCCGGGCCGCGAGCTGACGCGCTCGCCGCGCTTCAGATCATCCACCCACCGTCGACGACGTGGATCTGTCCGGTCGTGAACCCGGACTCGTCGCTCGCGAGATACAGCGCGAGCGCGGCGATTTCCTCGGGCTTGCCGAACCGCCCCATCGGCTGGCGCGCCTCGAACTCCGCGCGGGTCTTCGCGTAGTCGCCGTACGAATGCAGTCGCGCCTGCAGCGACGGCGTGTCGACCGTGCCGGGGCAGATCGCGTTGCAGCGTATGCCCTGTTCGACGAAATCCGCGGCGACGGATTTGGTCAGCCCGATGACCGCAGCCTTGGTCGCGCCGTAGGCGCAGCGATCCGGCACACCCGTGATCGAGCTCGCGACCGAAGACATGTTGATGATCGAGCCGGCGCGCGCGGCGACCATCGTGGGCAGCAAAGCGCGGATCATGTGGAACATCGCGGTCACGTTGAGCTCGAACGCCGCGTTCCAGTCCGCCGGAGCGACCGTGAGCACCGTGCCCTTCGGCACGATGCCCGCGCAATTGAACAACACGTCGACCTTGCCCACGGATTTCGCGAACGCGGCGATGCCCGCCGGATCGCGCACGTCGAGCACGTGACGTTCGCATCCTTCGAGCGTCTTCAGCGTATCGCCGTTGATGTCCACCGCGAACACGCGGGCGCCCGCGCGCGCGAAGGCCTCGGCGCTCGCGCGGCCGATGCCGGATCCCGCCGCGGTGACCACCGCGGTCTTGCCCTTCAGTCGTTCAGATCCCATAGGTCGATCGTGCCACGCCGGAGTAGATGGATTCACGCTCGTCGTCGGTGAGCGTGGCGAGCAACGTTTCCGTCGTCCCGCGCCAGTCGTCGTACGAACAGACCAGCTCGCACACGGGCCAGTCGCTGCCCCACATGAGGCGCCGCGGCCCGAACTCCGCGAGCAGGTGCTCGACGCTGTCACGCAATGCGGCCGCATCGGCGCTGAGTGCCTCGGTGACCAGTCCCGACAGCTTGCAGACGATCGGCGTCTCGCGGGCCAGTGCCGCGATCTCCTTCTTCCAGTCCGTGATGTCGCCGAACGCGATGGGTGGCTTGGCGCCGTGATCGAGCACCATCACGAGGTCGGGGTAGCGCGCGATGAGTTCGCGCAACGCGGGCAGGTGCCGCGGCAACACCAGTGCGTCGAACGTGAGGCCCTGGTCGATCATCGCTTCGAACGCCGGCGCGAGGTCCTCGCGCAGCATCCACTCGGTATCGGCGATGTCCTGGATCATCGGGCGCAGGCCCAGCAGCTTCGCGTCGAGCGCGAGATTCTCGATGACCTCGGTGGCGTTGGCGGCCTCGAAGTTCACCCAGCCGACGACGCCCGCGATGAACGGGTTCTCGCGCGCGAGGGACAGCAGATAGTGCGTTTCGGCGACAGTTGGCGCCGCCTGCACGAGCACCGTCTGCCCGATCCCGGCGCGTGCGATCGCCGGCGCGAGATGTTCGGGCAGGAAGTCGCGGTAGATAGACTCGAGCGCGGGCGACAGCCAGCCGTAGTCGCCGCGATCGAGACGCCAGAAGTGCTGGTGACTGTCGACGCGGGTCATGCCGGTAGCGGTGCGCGCGGGTCCACGAGTCCACGCTCGCGCAGGCTGCGCCAGAATTCCGTCGGGATCGGCTGCGCGAACATCGCCGCGCAATGGCGCGACTCCGCGCCGCTCGCGCAGCCGGCGATCACGCTCGCGACCGACGGATGTCCGAGAGGGAATTGCAGGGCCGCCGCGGCGAGCGGCACGTCGAATTCCTCGCACGCCCTTTCGAGCAGGCGCACGCGTTCGAGCACCGCCGCGGGCACCGTGGAGTAGTTGTAGTGAGACTGCGCGACCGCGCGCGATCCCGCCGCGAGGATTCCCGAGTTGAACGGACCGCCGCAGACGATCGACACGCCACGTTCGGCGCACAACGGCAGCAGCTCCGCGAGCGCCGGCTGCTCGAGCAGCGTGTAACGTCCCGCGAGCAGGATGCAGTCGAACTCGCAGGATCCAAGCAGCTCGACGCAAACCTCGCACTCGTTGACGCCGATGCCGATGGCACGCACCTGCCCGGAATCCCGCAGCTCGCGCATCGCGCGGTAGCCGCCGTCGAGGAATTCGCGCATGCGCGCCGCGTGTTGCTCTCCGTGCGTGAGCCGGCCGATGTCGTGGCACAGCAAGATGTCCACGCGGCTCATGCCGAGCCGTTCGAGGCTTTCGGCGTGCGAGCGCATGACCGATTCGTGGCCGTAGTCGAACACCGGCGCGAAGGGGCGCCCGGAGAAATAGCCTTCGCGCCCGACGCTCGCGTCTTGCGGGCCGGTGGGCACGAGTTTTCTTCCGACCTTGGTGGAGATCACGGGCGGCGGCTGTTCGCCACGCAACGCCGCGCCGAGGCGCAGCTCGCTCAGGCCGAAGCCATAGAAAGGCGCAGTGTCGAAATACCGCACTCCGGCGACGAGGGATTCCTGCACCGCTTCGCGGGCCTGGTCGTCGTCGAGCTCGCGGTACAGGTTGCCGAGCGGAGCGCTGCCGAATCCGAGCGCGCTGACCTCGAGGTCCGTGCGGCCGATCGTGCGGCGCGCCAGAGGATTCATGCGGAGGCCGCCGGGCGGCGCGAGGCCCGGGCGAACGCGAACACGACCGCGAAGCAGACGGCCGGTACGACGTACGCCAGGTTGATCGACGACTTGCTCGACACCCAGCCCATGATCGCCGTGAACACCGCGCCGCCGATGATCGCCATGACCAGGAACGACGACCCTGACTTCGTGTACGCCCCGAGGCCGCGCAGGCTGATCGTGAAGATCGTCGGGAACATGATGGACATGAAGAAGCTGGCCGCGACCAGCGCGTAGAGTCCGGTCGTGCCGCCGGTCGTGACGGCCACGAGGCACAACACGACGTTGATGGCCGCGAAGGCGGCCAGCAGTTTTTCCGCGTTCACGCGCGACATCAGCAAGGTGCCCATGATCCGGCCCGCGAAGAAGATTCCGAACGAGATCGGCAGCCAGTGCAGGGCGTCCTTCTCGATCGTTCCCGGGAAGTTCACCTGCGTGTAACGGATCAGGAAACTCCACACGCCGACCTGCGCGCCGACGTACGCGAATTGCGCCAGGACGCCGAACCAGTAGTGAGGGAAGGCGAGCAGGCCGCGGAAGCCGCCGGCCCGCGCGCCGCCGTCGCGCGGCTCGTCCACCGGCGGAAACTTCACGCAGGCCACGAGCACCGCCCAGCCGATGACCAGCGCGGCGATCAGCATGTAGGGTAGTTTGACCGCCGCGAGCTCCGCGGTGCGGAACGCGTCGAGCGCGGCCGGCGTCATCGCGGCGATCTCCTCGGGCGTGTGGTGCACGTCGGAGAAGATCAGCAGGCCGCCGATGGACGAGCCCATCATCGTGCCGACCGGGTTGAAGGTCTGCGCGAAGTTCAGGCGCTGGTCGGCGCTGTTCGACGGCCCCATCACGGCGATCAGCGGATTCGCCGACGTCTCTAGAAACGCGAGTCCGCTCGCGATGACGTACAGCGCGCCGAGGAACGCGTAGTAGTGATTCGCGTTGGCGGCCGGCAGGAACAACAACGCGCCGGCGCCGTAGAGGCCCAGCCCCAGCAACACCGCGGCGCGATAACCGAAGCGCCGCATGAACAACGACGCGGGAATCGCGAAACAGAAATAGCCGAAATAGAACGCGGACTGAACCAGGCTGGAGGCGAAGTCGTCGAGCTGGAAGGCCTTGCGGAATTGCGGGATCAGCACGTCGTTGAGGCTGTTCGCGACGCCCCACATGAAGAACAGCCCGACGATCAGGATCGTAGCGAACAGGTAGCCGGGTGTGATCAACGCGCGGCCGGTTGCCGTGGCATCGAGGGAAGGCGAACTCATGGCAACTCTCCATTCACGATCTCGGTGGAAATCCTGCGCGCCGCCGCGCGCACGTGTTCGAGCACGTCCGGCATCTCCATCAGCAATGGATTCGAGTGCACGAACGGCACGACGACCGTGGCGACCGCGGTCTCGCCGCGCAGGATCGGCGCGGCCAGATCGGTGATGCCGCGCACGAAATCGGAGGGGGCTTCGTGGTAACCACGCGCGCGCAGGACGTTGGCCCGTTCGACGAAGGATTCCGCGGCTTCACCCTTGATCCGGCAGCGCTTGAGCCATTGCTTGCGCACTTCATCGTCCTGGTATGCGAAGAGCACGAGGCCCGACGTGGCGCGCGAGATTTCACGCCGGTAGCCGACACGGACGGAGAAGCCCAGGTCGCCCGGCCTCTCGATGCGCGCGATGACGACGATCTGGTCCTCGGACGCGACCGTCAGGTGGCACGACTGCCCGACATCCTGCGCGAGCTGGCGCATGATCGGCAACGCGGTTTCGACCAGCGTGCGCACCGGGGCCTGCGTCATGGCGAGCGCGAACAGCTTGTTCGTGAGCACGTAGCCCTTGCTGTCGTCGGCGAGCGTGATGAATCCCTTGAACTCGAGTACCTGCAGCATGCGGAACAACTCGCCGGCCGATCTGCCGAGGCGCTGTGAGATCGCCGAGAGATTCAACGGCGACTTCTCCGCCGCGAGCAGCTCGATGACGTCGAGACCTTTCTCGAGGGCCGGCGCCCGATAACGCGCGGTCTTCGAATCGGTGTCGTTCGACGAAGTGGTGCGCGGACTGGCTTTCGTGTCCATGTGACTCATCCTTGTCTCGTTGACCGCCGTGTCAATCTGCGTCGCCGCCGGCGCGGGCAAAACCACTTGATCTTGGTTTTTCATTAGAGCATTGTACTTTCATTATAAAAATTAGATCGGGTTGATGGGGGGACTCGAGTGTTGCAGCACCTCAATTTCCCCCGCCCAATCGCCGGAAGACGAGCCTCGCCGTCTCGCGACGTCGTGTCCCGTCTTCCGGCGCTTTTCATTGCCGGGGGATGAATGAGATCAGTAGCTGGACTCGTCTGCGTCGCACTACTCGCGGCCTGCGGGGCTAACAAGTCGGACGGTTCGTTCGTCCAGGGCGACCGCGGCGTCGTCGTCACGCCGGCCAGCGACGAGTCGCGGCGCGTGCGCCTCGAGGTCATCGGCGATCGCATCGTGCGCGTCACGTCCGTCGCGGACGGCAATCTCGATCTGCCGAAGAGTCTCATGGTGGTCGAGTCGTCCGCGCCCGCGCCGAAATTCGATGTCGAGCAGCGCGACGGCGAAGCCGTCCTGTCCACATCCCAGGTCGTCGCGACGGTGTCGCTGGCGGACGGCAGGGTGAGGTTCGCGGACAAGTCCGGCAAACCACTGCTCGCCGAGGACGCGACCAGTGCGCCTTCGAAGGGTGTATCGCAACGCTTCAATTCCGGCACCGACGAGGGTTTCTTCGGCGGCGGCCAGCACCAGTACGGCATGGTGAATCTCAACGGCGAAGACGTGGAGCTTTCGCAGCACAACTCGGACATCGCCGTGCCGTTCGTCGTCTCGACCCGCAACTACGGCGTGCTCTGGGACAACAACGGAATTTCCCGTATCGGCGATCCGAAGCCTTATGGCCTCGCGTCGCGCGACCTAGTCATCCGCGATGCCAACGGCAACCCGGGCGGTTTCACGGCCCGGTATTCGCTCGGCGGCGTGCAGAAGCTCGAGCGCGTCGAAAAGGACATCAATTACCAGTACATCCGCGACCGCTTCGACTGGCCCAGGGAATTACTCGAGGCGAAGGCGCCGGTGCCGGGCGCCCCGCCCAACATCCTGCCTAACCAGTCGGTGGTGTGGGAGGGCACGCTCGAGACGCGGAAGCCGGGCGTGCACAAGTTCCAGCTCTACGGCAGCAGCTACTTCAAGCTGTACGTCGACGACGCGCTGGTGCTCGATCGCTGGCGCCAGAACTGGAACCCGCTTTACCACCCGTTCGACGTCTCGATGGACCCGAAGAAGCCGACACGGATCCGCATCGAGTGGATTCCGGATGGCGGTTACATCGCGCTGCTGCACAACGATCCGCTGCCCGAGGCCGAGCGCCACTCGCTCGCGTTCACGTCCGACGTCGGCCGCGCGGTGGACTATTACTTCGTGCAGGGTTCGAACCAGGACGAGGTGATCGCGGGTTATCGCACGCTCACGGGCAAGTCGGTGATGCTGCCGAAATGGGCTTACGGCTTCTGGCAGAGCCGCCAGCGTTACACGAACCAGAAGGAACTGGTCGACGTGGTCGCCGAGTACCGCAAGCGCAGGATCCCGCTCGACAACATCGTGCTCGACTGGTTCTACTGGAAAGAGGATTCCTGGGGCTCGCATGAGTTCGACGAGGCGCGTTTCCCGGATCCGAAAGGCATGGTCGATGCCGTGCACGCGCACGATGCGCGGCTCATGATCTCGGTGTGGCCGAAGTTCTATCCGCCCACGGCTAACTACAAGGAACTCGACGGGGCCGGGTTCATCTACCGCAAGAACGTCGAGGACGGCTACCTCGACTGGGTGGGCCCGGGCTACAGGAACGCGTTCTACGATCCGTATTCGAAGGCCGCGCGCGAGATGTACTGGCGCCAGGTCAACGAAAAGCTGGGCGTGCTCGGCATCGACGCGTGGTGGATGGATGCGACGGAGCCGGATCCGCACTCGAACCTCGACATAGATTCGCTGATCGCGCGCAATGGCCCGACGGCGCTCGGCCCAGCGGAGCAGTTCTTCAATACCTACGCGCTCGTGCACTCGGGCGGAGTCTACGAAGGCGCGCGCGCGGCGCGGCCGGATACGCGCGTGTTCATCCTGACCCGCTCGGGCACCGCGGGCATCCAGCGCAACGCGTCGGCGCTGTGGAGCGGCGACATCGTGTCGCGCTGGGACGATCTCTACAACCAGATCTCGGCCGGCGTGAGCACCGGCTATTCGGGCCTGCCCAACTGGACGTTCGACATCGGCGGGTTCGCGCTCGAGCAGCGTTTCAGCACGCAGAATCCGAAGCCGGAGGACCTGGCCGAATGGCGCGAGCTCAACCTGCGCTGGTTCCAGCTCGGCGCGTTCGCTCCCATCTTCCGCTCGCACGGCGAGTTCCCGTTCCGCGAGATCTACAATCTCGCGCCGCAGGGTAGCGAGGTCTACGAGAGCCTCGTGTGGCATGACAAGCTGCGTTATCGCCTGATGCCGTACATCTACACGCTGGCCGCGGACACGCATCATCGCGACGGCACGATCATGCGCGGCCTCGCGATGGACTTCACCGACGACGTGGCCGCGCGCAACGTGCGAGACGAGTACCTGTTCGGCAAGGCGTTCCTCGTCGCGCCGGTGTACGAGCACCGGGCGCGTTCGCGCCAAGTCTATCTACCCGCCGGCGCCGAATGGTACGACTTCCACACTGGCGCGTTGCAATCGGGCGGTCAGAGCATCGAGGCGGCGGCGCCGCTCGCGCGCATGCCGCTGTACGTACGCGCCGGCTCGATCGTGCCCGTGGGTCCCGAAATACAACACACCGCGGAAAAGCCGGACGCTCCCATCACGCTGCTCGTGTTCACGGGCGCGGACGGGTCCTTCGACTACTACGAGGACGACGGCCTCACGTACGGCTACGAGCGCGGCGAGTTCTCGCGTATTCCGCTGCGTTTCGATGCCGAGCGGAATTCGCTCGTCATCGGCGCGCGCTCCGGCAGTTACAAGGGCATGCCCGCGAAGCGCACGTTCCGCGTGCGCTGGATCCGTCCCGGCGCGAAGGCTCCGGCCGACCTGGACGCGGCCGCGGATGCCACCGTGGAGTACAACGGCGCTGAAATTTCGGTGGGGGCAGCCCCCATTTCCTAGCATTGAAGTCCGACAACCCGACAGGGTGAGTTGGGTGGTGCTTGACCCCATTTGCTGGGAAACGGGGGCTGCCCCCACATCCTCGCGTTCCGGTTCGCGAACGGCCTGTTCGAGCCGATCTGGAACCGCAACTTCATCGACCACGTGCAGATCGACTTGCCGGAGACGCTCGGTCTCGGCAAACGCTCCGCGTTCTACGAATCCACCGGCGCATATCGCGACATGGTGGTCACGCACCTGTTCCAGATCCTCGGTTTCATGGCGATGGAGCCGCCGACGCATCTGGCGCCCAAGCCGATCTGAGAGGAAAAGAACAAGGTGTTCCGCAGCATGCTGCCGATCCAGCCGACGGACGTCGCGCGCGGCCAGTACACGGGGTATCGCAGCGAAGAGGGCGTTTCGCCCGAGTCGGACACCGAGACTTTCATCGCGCTCAGGTGCTCGATCGACAACTGGCGCTGGGCGGGCGTGCCGTTCTATCTACGCACGGGAAAGCGTCTGGCCGAGGGTCAGCGCATCATCTCGATCGCTTTTCGCGAGCCGCCCAAGACCATGTTCCCCGCGGATTCGGGGATCGGCGCTCATGGGCCCGACCACCTGACCTTCGATCTCGCCGACGCCGCGCGCACCTCGCTGTAGTTCTAAGGAAAGCGTCCGGGGCCCGGCATGAAACTCGACAAGCACAGCCTGCAGTTCGCGATGAACGACACGGGCCAGGTCGGCGAGGTGCTCGAGGCATACGAGCGGCTCATTCTCGATGCGATGCGCGGCGATCACACGCTGTTCACCACGGCCGAAGGTATCGAGCGCTTGTGGGAGATTTCAGCCCCGTTGCTCGAATCGCCGTCGCCCGTGAAAGGTTATGCCCCGGGCTCCTGGGGCCCCAACGCGATCCACCAGCTCATCGCACCGCATGCCTGGCGACTGCCGTTCGAGCGCGCCTGGAGAGACCCGAACAAACAGGGCAGCTAGAAGGTGTGGGGGGCGACCACCAGGGGGGTCCAATTAACAATCATTCTCAGTTGCAAACGCGAATGATTCGCAATAGGATTTCCGCCGCATCGCCCCGGTATCCAGCAATTCGGTCCAGATAGCCGGATTCATCGGGGTCTCACGAGACACAGGGAGCCTTTGACGTGCCGATTTCCGATTCCGACCAGGACTTGCCGTTTGCCCGCCGCCGCATTGCCGTAGCCATCAGCCTCGCGCTCGCCGCGGGCGCGGCGCATGCGCAGACCGCCACCGACACATCGACCGGAGAGGCCAAGACCCTCTCGAAGATCTCCGTCGAGGCCACCGAGGCCGAGGAAACGCCGAAGGTCGATCGGGTGTCGTCGCCCAAGTTCACGCAGGATCTCATCGACATCCCGCAGACCATCACGGTCGTCAGCAAGGAAGTCCTGACGCAGCAGGGCGCGACCACGCTCTCGCAGGCGCTGCGCAACACGCCCGGCGTGACGTTCCTGTTAGGCGAGAACGGCAACACCGCGACCGGCGATTCCGTCTTCATGCGCGGGTTCGACACGCAAGGCTCCATCTTCATCGACGGCATCCGCGACCTCGGCGCCGTGTCGCGCGACGTCTTCAACACCGAGCAGGTGGAGATCGCGAAGGGCCCGGCGGGTCCGGACTACGGCCGCAGCGCGGCGTCCGGATACATCAATCTCGCGAGCAAGGTTCCGACCGCGGACAGTTTCAACTCGGGCGCCGTCAGCTACGGCACCGCCGAGAATGCGCGCATCACCGGCGACGTGAATCATCGCTTCGAAGGAACCGGTACCGCGTTCCGCCTCAACGTGATGGCGCAGGACGGCGGCGTCGACGGGCGCGATTTCATCGAGCGCAAGGGCTGGGCCGTGGCGCCGTCGCTGGCGTTCGGCCTGGAAGGCGACACGCGCGCGTACTTCTATCTACTGCACACGAAGCAGGACAACATTCCGGACGGCGGAGTGCCCACGATCGGCCTCGAGGGCTTCTACAACGCGGCGTTCGATACCGGTGGCGCGCACGCGGGCCTGGTCCCGGATCGCGTGGATCGGAACAACTATTACGGCTTCACGAGCGACTTCGAGGACATCGAGGCGACGATGTTCACGGCCCGCTTCGAGCACGATTTCAGCGAGAACGTCACGCTGCGCAATACCTCGCGCTACGGCAAGCTGAACCAGTTCTACGTGCTCACCGGCGTGAACGCGCTCAACGTGACGGACGCCGATCCGGACGACTGGACCGTGGCGCGCACGCGGCAGTCCAGGTTCCAGGACAACACGCTGCTCACCAACCAGACGAATGTGACCGCCAACCTGCGGACCGGCAGCGTCGGCCACGCGATCACGGGCGGCGTCGAGTTCATCGATGAAGAGCAGTACACGCCCCTGTACCTCGCCGCGAGCCTGGGCAGTCCCATTCCGCCGGCAAACGTCTACAACCCAGATCGCAACGGCGTGCTGCCGGGCTACGCCCCGACGCGCGACGGCCGCTACACGCGCGGCGAGACGCAGACCTTCGGCGTCTATCTTTTCGACACACTGAGCTTCGGCGAGAAATGGCAGGTCACGGCCGGCTTCCGCGTGGATGACTTCGATACCAACGTGGACGGCGTGGTGTTCTCGACGGCGACCTCGCACCCGACCCTGCCCGTGAACACGCTCGTGCCGCAGAGCTTCCAGATCGACGACACGTTGTTCTCGTACAAGGTGGGGCTGCTGTACAAGCCCGTGCCGAACGGCAGCATCTACCTGTCGCACGCGACGTCGCAGCAGCCGCCGGGCGGCGCGAACTTCACGTTCTCGGCGAACGCGAACAACCAGAACAATCCGGCGCTGGATCCCACCGAGGGCACGAACCTCGAGCTCGGCGCCAAGTGGGAATTCCGCGACGGCGCTCTGGCGGTGACCGGCGCCATCTACGACAGCACGAACAAGGACGAGATCGCGCAGGATCCGGTGGATCCGACGCAGTTCGTGCAGATCGGCGAGCGCAACGTGCAGGGCATCGAGCTCGGCATCGTCGGCAAGCTCACCGATGCCTGGGAGCTCAGCGCCGGCGTCTCGAAGATGGACACCGAGGTCGAGCGCGGACTCGCGAACCAGGCCGGCCTGCCGATCACCTGGTCGCCCGAGTTCACGTTCACGAGCTGGACTACCTACCACCTGCCGTTCGGGCTTTCGATCGGCGGTGGAGTCCGCTACGTCGACAGCGTGATCCGCCCGGTGAGCGCGAACAACGTGCCGCCGCCGCCCAACCAGACCAACATGCGCACCGCGCCCGACTACTGGGTCGTGGACATGATGGCTTCCTATGCCATCAACGACAACGTGACGCTGCAGTTGAACGGCTACAACCTCACGGACGAGTTGTACGTGGCGACGCTCAACAACAGCGGCGCCCGTTACTCGCCCGGCGCGCCGCGGTCGGCGCTGCTCACGGTCAATTTCAGCTTCTGAGTCCGACTGTGCGAGCATCCGGCGCGTGCTGATCCATGTGCCAAGAGTCCTGAGCGCCGAGCAGGTGGCGGAGTGCCGCCGCCTGCTCGACGCGGCCGACTGGAGCGATGGCAAGTCGACCGTCGGCGAGCAGGGCGCGCTCGTGAAGCGCAACCGTCAGCTACCCGAGCTCTCACCGATCGCCCGGCAGCTCGGTGAACTCATTCTCACGGCGCTCGCGCGCAATTCGTCGTTCTTCTCCGCCGCGCTGCCGCTCAAGACCGTGCCGCCGCTGTTCAACCGCTACGAGGGCGGCGAGCACTACGGCATGCACATCGACGGCGCCGTGCGCGCGGTGCCGGGCAGCTCGCACTTCATCCGCACGGACCTGTCCTCGACGTTGTTCCTGACGGACCCCGGCGAATACGAGGGCGGAGAGCTCATCGTGCAGGACACCTACGGCGAGCACTCCGTCAAACTACCCGCCGGTGACCTGATCCTGTACAACTCCGGCAGCCTGCATCGCGTGAATCCCGTGACCCGCGGCGCGCGCATCTGCTCGTTCTTCTGGACGCAGAGCATGATTCCGGACGAGCGCTATCGCGAGCACCTGTATCGGCTCGACCAGACCATCCAGAAGCTGCGCGGCAGGATCGGCGAGACCGACGAAACCGTCGCGCTCGCCGGGCACTATCACAACCTTCTCAGGATGTGGTCGGAGATCTGACGCCGGACTACCGCATCGCCGGCAGTACGTGTCGAGTCAGGATATCGAACGGCAGGTCGGACTCCCGCGAGTTGTAGTTCGACGCGGTGAACGTCACGACGAGATCCAGGGCTGGAAGCACGAAGATGTGGTTGCCGCCGTTGCCGGACGTGAAGAAACTCTCGACCATAGCCCCGGTGTGATGCGGGAACGAACGCTTCCACCACAGGAATCCATAACCATCGGGGCCCAGCCTGTTCACGCGCAACGTGGATTCGGCCACCCACGCGGCCGGGACCACCTGCGATCCATTCCACGCGCCATCGGCCAGATAGAGTTGCCCGAGCTTCGCGGCATCGCGGGGCTTGAGCCGCAGGCCACCGCCGCCGGTGGCGCGGCCGTCGGGAGAGCGGCGCCAGTTCGATTCACGGATACCGAGCGGATCGAATAGATAGGCCTGGGCGTAGGCGTCGAGCTCCATGCCGGACCGCAGCGAAACGACGTGCCCGAGAAGGACGACCCCGCCGGTGCAGTACTGCGGCACGGAGCCGGGCTGGAAGAGCGCGGGCAGGTCGAGCACGAAGCGGATCCAGTCGCTCGAGTCGTACATCCGCTCTTCCTGCCCCGGCGAATTCGGAACCCAGTCATCACACGCGAGCCCGGAGCTCATGTTGAGCAGGTGGCGGATCGTGATCGCGCGTTTGCGGTCGCTCATGTTCGCGTGCCCGTCGAAGTTCGGGATGTGCTGGGCCGCCAGGTCGTCCACGCCCAGCAGGTCCTGATCGATGGCGATCCCGACCAGCGCCGACGTGAAGCTCTTGCCCGTCGAACGCAGGTCGTGCAGCGAATCGCGGCCGAAGCCGTTGAAATAGCCCTCCGCGACCAGGCGTCCGTGGCGCGCCACGATCATGGAATCCACGCGCGGATAGTCGCCATCGCGGATACGGTCGAGGGCGGCAGCCAGGGCGGTCGCATCGATGTCCTCGGCGGCCGCGGTCGAGACGGTCCAGCCATCACCGGTGTCCTCGGGTGTGGTCGTAACCAGCGGGGGCAGTCCCGGGTTCACGTCGCGCGGCGAATCGCTGCTGTCGTCGCCGAAGCGGCAGGCGGTGAGCAGCAGGAACAGAACGAGGACCTTATGACGCATCGCAACCCCACTGTCCTGTAGATGGACGAAGGTGAGTGGGCGTCCGCGGCCTGAATCCCTCGCGGCAGGAATCCTGCGAAGGATTCCGGCGCGCGAGGCACACTCACTTCCCGATGAACCTCGCGGACCGCGAACTCGTGAAACGACTGCTGCAGGGCGACCGCGCGGCATTCGACTCGTTCTTCAACGAGTACTACCCCAAGCTTTTCCGCTTCGTGAAGCGCCGCATGCCGGGCGACGCGGCGGCCGCGGAGGACGTGGCGCAGGCCACCTTGTGCCGCGCGCTCGAGAGCCTGCACGGCTACCGCGGTGAAGCGGCGTTGTTCACCTGGCTCTGCACGTTGTGCCGGAGGGAAATGAGCGCGCGCTGGCAGGAATCCCGCCAGTGGAGCTGCGCGCCGCCCCTGGCCGAGGACGACCCGGCCGTGCGCGCGGCGCTCGAATCGTTGCTGGGCGAGCAGGCGGACCCCGTGAACGCCGCCGACCGAGAGCAGGTGCGCGAATCGATCCGGACCGCGCTCGACTATCTACCCGCTCCGTACGGCGACATCCTCGAATGGAAATACCTGCGCGACCTCAGCATGGAGGAGATCGCGCACCGGCTCGGCCGTTCGCCGAAGGCCGTCGAATCATTACTCACGCGCGCCCGCGCCGCTTTTCGCGAAACCTTCACGCTGTTGTCCGGCGGTGTGGCCGGCGAGGCGGTCTTGCCATGAGCTCGCGGCACGATCGTTCCATCGAGGACTTGATTCGTCTCGGTGGCGAACGGGAGATGCCGTCCGCCGAAGGCATGGAACGCGCGCGCGCGGCGGCCGAAAGATCCTGGCGCCGGGGCCTCGAGCAGACGTCGAAGTCACGCGGTTTCAACTGGCGCATCCCGCTCGCACTCGCCGCCGCGGCGGGAATCACCGCGTTCGCGCTGTGGCCTGGAATCGCGCGAGGGCCGACATTTCAACCGGTGACGGTCGCGCATGTCGTTGCCATGCAAGGCGCGACCGTCATCGAGCACGCCGACCACGCTGCGCCCGCGGCAGAGGGCTCCATCGTGCTTTCGGGCGCGACGCTGACGACCGCAAATGGCCGCGTCGGGATCGCGCTCATGGACGGCGTTTCGCTGCGCCTCGATCGCGAGTCGCGCGTCCGCTTCGACGGTGCCGATCGCGTGACCCTGATCGCGGGCACGGTGTACGTCGATTCGGGCGGCATCAACACGGGATCAGGACTCATCATCGAGACGCCCGCCGGCGGCGTGGCTCACGTCGGCACGCAATTCCTGGTTTCGGTCAGCGACGGCGCGACGCGAGTGCGCGTGCGGGAAGGCCGCGTCTCGCTCGCGAACGCGGCCATCGCCGCGGGCGAGGAGTTCGAGGTGCGCGACGGCGCGCAGACCTGGCGACGCGGGCTGCCGTCGTTCGGAGCACCCTGGGAAGAATTCACCACCGTGGCGCCGACGCTCGACATCGAAGGCCGCCCGCTGGCGGAATTCCTCGCGTGGCTCGCGCGCGAGCACGGCTGGCGGCTGCGTTATTCGAGTGATGCACTCCAGCAGCGGACACACGAGATCCGCCTGCACGGTGCCGTCGATGGCCTCGACACCGCGGCGATGCTGGAGCGCATGACGCTGGTGACCGGCCTCGTGTTCGAGGCGCGAGACGGCGTGTTGTTCGTGGGCGAGAACCGGGAGCCGGTGCAATGACGCCGGAATGGGTGTCGCGCGCCTGGCTCACGATGTGGCTGGTCACGCCGTGCGTGGCCGCGCCGGCCACACCCGCCGAAGCCGGCAGACCGGCGATCGAGAGCAGTGCGATGCGCGCCGGCGAATCGCTCGAGGCCGTCTTGTCCGCGCTCAACGACCGCGGCTACACCATCGTGTACAGCAGCGCGCTCGTGCGCCCGGACATGAAATTGCTCACGGCGCCGGCGGCGACGAACATCGAGGAGCTGCTGCGCGAGATCCTCGCCCCCTGGAAGCTGCGAGCGGTGCGCGCCTCGAACGGCGACTGGCTCATCGCGAAGGACACGATGCCCGCCGCGCCGATGACGCAAACCGCGCCCGAAGGGAAGTTGGAGGATCTCGCCGTCGTCGACGTCACCGCCACGCGCATGCGCCTCGCCGTCGCGGGCGCGAGCGATACATTCCTCGATCGCAAGGACGTCGAACGCCTGCCGCACCTGGCCGACGACGCGCTGCGCATGCTCAAGGTGCTGCCCGGCGTATCCGGCGGCGATTTCAGCGCAGCGCTCAACATCCGCGGGGGACGCGTCGACGAGGCACTGCTCACGATCGACGGCGCCGAGATTCACAACGCCTTCCACTTTCGCGACATCAACGGCGCGCTCAGCGTGCTCGATACGAACCTGGTGCACGGCATCGATTTCGTCACGGGCGGCATGACGGCCGACATCGGCGACTACATGAGTGGCGCCGTGGCCCTCGAGACGAGCAGACCGTCACCCGCGGACGAATTTCGCCATGGCGCCGGTATCAGCTTCGTGAGTGCCTATGGCCGCACTTCCGGCAACTTCGCGGACGACCGGGGTTCATGGCTGCTGTCCGTGCGCCGCGGCTTTCTCGACGTGCTCACGGAGCGGGTCGTCCCCGACGACGAGCAATTGACGCCGCGATACACGGACGTGTTCGCCGCGACCGGATACGACCTGGGCGAAAACACGACCCTCGATGCGCGTTTCCTGCTGAGCGACGACGATCTCAGATTCCTCTCCGAGGACGACACGGACGACATCAATTCGGCCGGCAAGGGTCATTCCAAACATCTCTGGTTCACGCTCGATCACGCGTTCACCGATGCCGTGCGCAGCCGCACCGTGCTGTCGGCCGCGACCGTGCGGCAGACGCGCGACGCCAGTGGCGAGGAAGAGGATGAGCGCCAGGGAACTGTCCACAGCAACAACGAGTTCCGCTTCCTCGACCTGCGGCAGGACTGGAGCTGGGGCTTCGGCGAAACGCGGCTCGCGCGCTTCGGCTTCGATGTCGGGCAGCAGGAAGGCGACTACGACTACTCGTTGTATTCGAGGATCATGGACCCGCTGGTGACTCCCGTGCCGATCGAAACGGAATACGGCACGCAAATGTCGGTAAGGATGCGCAAGTACGGCGCCTACGCCGCATGGCGTCAACGCATCGGGTCGCGATTCACGGCGGAGGTGGGCGGGCGCATCGACGCGTATCGATACGACTCGGGCCAGGACTTCGGCACGGTCAGTCCGCGAGTGAATGCCGTGTATGCGGTGGGTGATGCCGGCGAACTGCGCGCCGCCTGGGGGCTCGTCTATCAACCCCAGCGCGTGAACGAGCTGCAGGTCGAGGACAACGTCACGCGGATCTTCGAACCCGAGCGCTCTCGGCACATCGTGCTGGGGTACACGCATCGCTTCGCCCACGGTCTGAGCGCACGCCTCGATGTCTACGACAAGGCCTACGAGGACCTGCGGCCGCGCTTCGAAAACGCGCTCGACAACACGCAGCTGATTCCGGAGGGCGCCATCGATCGCATCCGTATCGACGCGCCCGAGGCGCGGGCGCGCGGCGTCGAGCTCACGGTACGGCGCGAAGCCGAGCGCGGCATCGGCGGCTGGCTCAGTCTCGCGCTGGCGCGCGCCGAGGATTTCGAGGACGGCGAATGGGTGCCGCGCCTGTGGGAGCAGCGCGAGACGCTGTCATTCGGTGGTAGTTGGACAGGCACGTCGTGGAACGTGAGCCTCGCGGGTCTGATACACAGCGGCACGCCGATCACGACGCTTGGAATCGACGTCACGCAGCTGCCCGACGGCGAGTATTTCGTCGTGGGCGAAGCCGGGCCGCGCAACGGTGACCGGCTGGATACCTACGCGCGCATCGATCTGCGCGTGAACCGGGAAGTGCGCCTCGCGAGCAGCAAACTATCGCTGTATCTCGAAATCACGAACCTGCTCGATCGCAGGAACGAATGCTGCGTGGAAGAGTTCCGACTGCGACCGCGGTCGATGGGCGCCCCGACGCTCGAGGTCGAATCCGGCTACTGGTTGCCGCGACTGCCCTCTCTCGGTTTTCAGTGGGAGTTCTGAGACTCCACCGGCGGCATTTCGCGAATGCTGAGCCCCTTCAATGGCTCCAGTATCTCTTCGACGTCGAGCAACCCCATGCAGGGCATTGCGCCGCGCGGCGGCACGAAACCCGCGGCGATCTTGTTCGCCAGCGCGATCGCGGGACCGCACGGAATGTTGGGCCCATGATTTTCGCGCGCGACGAGATTCCAGGTGAGCTCGAGCGGCGCTCCATCCGTATCGACGCCCTTCATCGTCACGAACATCGCGCCGCGGTCGCTGAAGAACGATTCCGTCCATTTGGCGATCGTCGCGAGCGGGCGCGCAAAGGGCAGCGCGCTCTTCAGCTTCCCGTCGCGCACCCACCGCGCGAGTAGTTCGACGAGGCGGTGCCCGGCCTCGCTCGCGAAACCCGCATGGAAGGCGACCGTCTTCACGCCGGCGAAACGCGCGGGCAGCAGGTCGAGATCCGGCACGTCGCAGCGCCCGAGCAGCCTCGGGCCCACGCGTTCTGGAAACTCGTGCAGTTGCGTATCGAGCCAGCCGCGCACCGGGGTCCAGGCGCCGTTCTCGAGCGCACTGAACGACTGGCCGCAATATCCGAGCACGGCGAGCAGCGTCGCGATGCCGGGCACGACCGCGCCCGAGCTGATGCCGAAATGGATCGAATCGAGCCGCGAGAAATGCTCGTGATATCGATCGACGACCGCGGAGGACAGCGCCGGCAGCGAGCTCACGCCGCTCACGACGCTGACACCCGCGGCGCGCGCGGCAGCGTCGAGCTCCCCAATGCCGGTGACGAATGCCCGTCCATCAGCCAGATCGAGGTAGTTGCAGCCCGCGCGAATCGCGGCCTGGGCCACCGAGTAGTGCTGTTTCTGGAACGGTCCCGCCGTGTGGATCAGCGTCGCGATCTCGAGCTTGCGCAGCTTGTCGGCGAGCTGTGGATCCGCCGCGTCCAGTGCCTTCGCATTCTCGGAACGCAGTCCCACCTGGTAGGCGAGAGCGGTGGCCTTGTCGGCGTTGCGGCCGGCGATCAGCAAATGGATGCGCGGATTGCGGGCCAGGGACGCGCAGATCCTGCTGCCGAAGAATCCATATCCGCCCAGAACCAGAATCCGGTGCATACGTGCCGGAGAGTATTCCAGAGGTTACGCACGGAATCTCCGTCGCGGCTTCGCGCGGCCCATCGAACTGGCGAAGATTTGTACAACGAAACCCGCTGCGAACGGCCAGATTCACGTCTACATTTCGCGGCCGCAGCCCGTACAATCCCGCCCCAGAATTTCTTTCGATGAAGGGCACGACATGGCGCGGGGAATCAACAAAGTCATCCTGATCGGCAATCTGGGCGCAGACCCGGAAACCCGCGCCATGCCTTCCGGCATGACGGTCGCGAACATCCGCGTCGCGACCAGCGAGAACTGGAAGGACAAGCAATCCGGTGAGCAGAAGGAACGCACCGAGTGGCACAACGTCGCGATGTTCGGCCGGCTCGGTGAGATCGCCGGCGAGTACCTGAAGAAGGGCAGCAAGGTCTACATCGAGGGCAGCCTGCGCACGCGCAAGTGGCAGGACAAACAGGGCAACGACCGCTACACCACCGAGATCATCGCGAACGAGATGCAGATGCTCGACTCGCGCGGCGGCGGCGGCATGGGCGGCGGCGACCATGGCGGTGGCGGTGGCAGTGGCGGCGGTGGCCGCGGACGCCAGCAGAGCAGCCCGCCACCGGACGACTTCGACCAGGGCGCGCCCGCCGGTGGCGACAAGGGCGGCGGCGACTTCGACGACGACATCCCGTTCTAAGCATCGCTCGATGCCGGAAGGGCCCCGCGACGCGGGGCCTTTTCATCTATAAGTTACTGTTTTAACAGGTAAATATTGCGGGCTGGCGAAGTGCGCTACCCTATCGCCCGCTGTTCTCCTCGCCCTGCAATGCCCGGCCGCTACTACATCAAGACTTTCGGCTGCCAGATGAATGAGTACGACTCGGCCCGTATGGGCGACGTGCTCGGCGCTGGCGCCGGCCTCGAGCCCACCGACGACCCGTCCCAGGCCGACGTCCTCATCATGAACACCTGCTCGGTCCGCGAGAAAGCCGAGGACAAGGTGTATTCGTTGCTGGGCGAATGGCGCGCGCTCAAGAAACTCAAGCCGCACGTCCTCATCGGCGTGGGGGGCTGCGTCGCGAGCCAGGAGGGCGAGGGCATCACGCGGCGAGCTCCCTTCGTGGACCTCGTGTTCGGCCCGCAGACCCTGCACCGGCTCCCCGACATGATCGGCGAGCTCAAGAAGACCGGCCGCTCGGTCATCGACGTCTCGTTCCCCGAGATCGAGAAGTTCGACAACCTGCCCGAGCCGCGCGCGGCAGGGACGAGCGCGTTCGTGTCGGTGATGGAAGGCTGCAGCAAGTACTGCACGTTCTGCGTCGTACCCTACACGCGCGGCGACGAAGTGAGCCGCGGCTTCGAGTCCGTGATGGACGAAGTGCGCTCGCTCGCGGCGCAGGGCGTCGGCGAGATCACCTTGTTAGGCCAGAACGTCAACGCATACGCGGGCGAGATGGCCGGCGGCACCCTCGTCGACCTCGCGACGCTGATTCATTACGTCGCGGCGGTGGACGGCATCGAACGCATCCGCTTCACGACGTCGCACCCGGTCGAGTTCAGCGATTCGCTGATCGAGGCCTACGCCAACGTACCCAAGCTCGCGAACCAGTTGCACCTCGCCGTGCAGTCGGGCTCCGACCGAATCCTGGCGGCGATGAAGCGCGGCTACACGGCGCTCGAGTTCAAGGCGAAACTGCGTGCCCTGCGCGCGGTGCGCCCGAGGATATCGGTTTCCACCGACATCATTGTCGGTTTCCCCGGGGAGACAGAGCGCGATTTCGAGGCCACACTGAAACTCGTGCGGGAAGCGAACTTCGACCAGTCGTTCTCGTTCATCTACAGCCAGCGTCCGGGCACTCCGGCGGCGGCGCTCCCCGACGACGTGCCGCAAGAGGTGAAACAGCAGCGGCTCGCGCGCCTGCAGGCGCAGTTGAACGAGCAGGCGCGCGCCATCAGCGAAACGATGGTGGGCACGACGCAACGCGTGCTCGTCGCACGTCCCTCGAAGAAAGACGCGAACGAGCTCGCGGGCCGCACGGAAAACGGTCGCTGGGTCAACTTCGCGGGACCCGCCTCGCTGATCGGCCGCTTCGTCGACGTCGACATCGTCAAGGCGCTGCCGCAATCGCTGCGCGGCCGGCTGGCCGATTCTGCCGGATCCGAAGGCGCGCAACCGCGACTCGCCGCGAATTCGTGATGTCCACACCCGCACCCATAGAGCCCTCCCGCGAATTCGAGCTCGCGCCGCCCGACAACACGCGGCTCGCGAACCTGTGCGGGCCGCTCGACGAGAACCTGCGTCTCATCGAGGACCGCATGGGCGTCTCTGTGAAGCGGCGCGGCGCGAACTTCCGCATCGCGGGCGCGCGTGCGCATGCCGCGGAGGACGTCGTGCGCGACCTGTTCGCGGCCACCGCGAAGGAAGACGTTTCGCTCGACCGCGTGCACCTGGCGTTGCGCGATTCGCGCGACCTGCCGGGCGCGATCGGCGCCGACGAGCCGCGCGACGAGAGCACCGTGCGCGTGATGCGTGGCACGATTCGCGCGCGCGGCCGCAACCAGCGCGAGTACCTCTCTAACATCCGCTCGAAGGACCTGACCTTCGGCATCGGTCCGGCCGGCACGGGCAAGACCTTCCTCGCCGTCGCGTGCGCCGTCGAGGCGTTGCAGGCAGACAGGATACGCCGCATCGTGCTCACGCGACCGGCGGTCGAAGCGGGCGAGCGGCTCGGCTTCCTGCCGGGCGATCTCACGCAGAAGGTGGATCCGTACCTTCGGCCTATCTACGATGCGCTCTATGAAATGCTCGGCTTCGACCGCGTGGTGCGCTACATCGAGCGCAACGTCATCGAAGTCGCGCCGCTCGCGTTCATGCGCGGCCGCTCGCTGAACGATTCGTTCATCATCCTCGACGAGGCGCAGAACACGACGCCCGAGCAGATGAAGATGTTCCTCACGCGCATCGGCTTCGGTTCTCGCGCGGTGGTCACGGGCGACGTGACGCAGACGGATCTGCCCGCCGGCAAGATGTCCGGACTCAAACACGTGATCAGCATCCTGCGCCAGACCGATGGCGTCGCCTTCACGCATTTCGCGGCCGCCGACGTGGTGCGGCATCCGCTGGTCCAACGCATCGTGCAGGCGTACGAAGCGCATTCGCCTGACGAACGGGCATGAATGGACCGCGCGGCCTCAAGCTCGAACTCGCTTGCGGCACGCGAGCCTGGACGCCGTCGTCCGTGCGCATGGAACGCTGGGCCGCGGCCGCTCTCGGGCGGCGCGGCGAGGGCCGTGAAATCGCGGTGCGTGTCGTGAAAGCCGGCGAGAGTCGCGAGCTCAACCGCATGTGGCGCGGCAAGGACAAACCCACGAACGTGCTGTCGTTCCCGGCGCCGGATCAGGACAGGCGCGGCAAGCCCCATGATTTTCGCCTGCCGCTCGGAGACCTCGTGATCTGCGCCGAGGTCGTGCGGCGCGAGGCCGACCGCGATGGCAAGAAGCTGGAGGCGCACTGGGCGCACATGGTCGTGCACGGCGCACTGCATCTCGTCGGCTACGACCACGAAAGTGGCGAGCGCGACCGGATGAAAATGGAACGGCGCGAGATCGCCGTCCTCAGAGGTTTTGGTTTCGGGAATCCGTACACATGAGCGCAAAGGAAAAAGAACGGGACTCGGGCGCGAGCGGCCGGTGGCTGCGCAGGCTGTCGCGCAAGATGGCGGGTGAAGCACAGGATCGCGGCGAGGTCGTGGAATACCTGCGGGAAGCCGCGTTGCAGGGCGTCATCGAAGGCGATGCGCTTGCGATGCTCGAGGGCGTCCTCGGCGTCGCCGACATCCAGGTGCGCGACATCATGGTGCCGCGCTCGCAGATGACCGTCATCAATCGCGACGACGAACCGGGCGAGCTGCTCAGGACCGTGATCGAAAGCGGACACTCGCGCTTCCCCGTCATGGACGAGGATCGCGAGAAGGTGGTCGGCATCCTGCTGGCGAAGGATCTGCTGCGCATCGCCATGGAGAAGGGCAACGGCAGCGCCGAATTCGACATCAAGGAATTCATGCGCCCGCCGGTGTTCGTGCCGGAGTCGAAGCGTCTCAACGTGCTGCTGCGCGAAATGCGCCGCTCGCGCGTGCACATGGCGATCGTCGCCGACGAGTACGGTGGCATCGGGGGCCTCGTCACCATCGAGGACGTCATCGAGCAGATCGTCGGCGACATCGACGACGAACACGACATCGACGAGGAACAGAACATCCGCAAGGAGGGCGACCACCAGTACATCGTGCGCGGTCAGACGCCGATCGAGGAGTTCAACGAATACTTCCAGACGGATCTGTCCGACGACGAGTTCGACACGGTCGCCGGGCTCGTCATGAATCAGCTCGGGCGCCTGCCGCGACGCGGCGAGACGCTGCAGCTCGCCGACTGCGAGCTCAAGGTGTTGCGTTTCGACCGCCGCCGCATCGACACGATGCGGCTCATCTCGCCGCGCGACGTCGTGGCGCCCGAAGACCGGCCTCTCCAGGAAGAGTGAACCTGCGCAATCTACTCGCGCAGCGTTACGTCGGCAGTGCCGTCGCGTGCGTTGCCGGTGCGCTGTTGTCGCTCGCGTTCGCGCCGGCGGGTCTCTGGCCTCTCGCGATCCTCATGCCCGCGGCGCTCATCCTGCTCTGGGACGACGCAACGCCGCGCCGTGCGGCCGTGCTCGGGTTCTGGTTCAACGCCGGCACGTTCGCGGCCGGCACCTACTGGTTGTACATCGCGATCGCGCGGATCGGCGGCGCGCCGCTCTATCTGACGGCGTTCCTCATGATCGGGCTCGTCGCGATCATGGGCGCCTATCACGCCTTGTTAGGCTGGTCGGTGGCGCGATTCCTGCCGTCGCGCGGCGCATGGCGCTGGCTGGCCGGCATTCCGGCGGCGTGGCTGCTCATCGAGTGGTTCCGCAGCTGGTTCCTGACCGGCTTCGGCTGGCTCGCGCTCGGCTACTCGCAGACGGATACCTGGCTCGCGAGCCTCGCGCCCGTCGTGGGCCAGTACGGCATCGGACTCGCCGTGATGGTGCTGGCCGGCGCGATCGTGACCGCGGTGCTCGGCGACTCGCGCGAACGCTTCGCCGCGGGCGCGGTGTTCGCGCTGGTCTGGATCGCGGCCTTCGCGCTGCGCGGCATCGAGTGGACTCAGCCGACGCCGCAGCCGCTCGAGGTCGCGGTGGCGCAGGGCGCGGTGCCGCAGGACGAGAAGTGGACCACCGACGTGGAGACCACGCAGGAGCTGTATCGCAGGCTCACGGCGGAGGCGCGCGGCGCGCAGCTCATCGTGTGGCCCGAGTCGGCGGTGCCGGCCTATGCCAACGAGGTCGTGCCTTTCTACCGCGACGTCTATCTATCGGCCGCCGAACACGGCGCGGCGCTCATCATGGGCACGTTGCGCGCGGCGCCCGACGAGAAGACCGGCGAGGCCGACTACTTCAACTCCGTGCTGGCGATGGACCCGGGCACCGAGGGCATCGGCTGGCACGACAAACATCACCTCGTGCCGTTCACCGAGTTCGTGCCCGTGCCGCAAGCCGTGCGCGACTGGCTGCGCCTCATGAACCTGCCGAACGCCGACTTCACGCGCGGCGCGTCGCGCCAGCAGCCGCTGCGCGCGGCGGGTCATCGCATCGCCGCAACGGTGTGTTACGAGGATGCCTACGGTTCGACGCAACTGCCGGCGCTGCGCGAGGCGACGATGCTCGTGAACGTGACCAACGACGCGTGGTTCGGACGTTCCAGCGCGCGTTATCAGCACCTGCAGATCAGCCGCATGCGGACGCAGGAGGCCGGGCGCCCGATGGTGCGCGCGGCAAACGACGGTGTGTCCGCCGTGATCGATCATCACGGCCGGGTCATCGCCCGGGCTCCGGAGTACGAGCCGACGGTATTACGCGCCGAGTTGCAGCCGCGTACGGGACTCACGCCGTATGCCCGTGTGGGAAACTGGCCGGTGGTTGTTTTGTCACTCATTCTGGGGCTTGCCGCCGCGGGATACGCCCGTCTTTCGGGTCGCATCGGAGCGGTGCCGGATCGGGCGTCCGGGTGACAGATTAAGGAGGCTTCATGAAATCGCGCTTGAAACTCCGACTTCTGAACTTCAATAAATCGGCCGGGTCTACACCCGCACTCCCGTACCCTGATATTCGAGGACCTGCTGATATGTCGCTATCCATTGCGAGACGTCTCGCCGGCGTCGCGATCGTGGCTTTCGCGGTTGGCGCCTGTTCACCTCAATCTTCCGTCGCCGCCTCGAAGAACGACGCGACGGCACTCGCGCCCGCCGCCGCCGAGACCGCTGCACCGCCGCAGTCGGTCGGCACGCTCAACGGCCGCGCTCTTCCCGACTTCTCGACGCTCGTCGAAACCGTCGGGCCCGCCGTCGTGAACGTGTCCGTGGTCGAGAAGGCGCAGACGCGCACTCGCAATCGCGGGCTCGACGAAGACGATCCGATGCAGGAATTCTTCCGCCGCTTCGGCATTCCGGCTCCCGATCAGCGCGGTGGCGGCCAGGTTCCGCAGCGCCAGGGTGAAGGCTCCGGTTTCGTCGTGAGCGCCGATGGCTACATCCTCACCAATGCCCACGTCGTGGGTGACGCCGACGAGATCACGGTGCGCATGACGGATCGCCGCGAATATCCGGCGAAGCTGATCGGCGTCGATCGTCGCACCGACGTCGCCGTCATCAAGATCGAGGCCAAGGATCTGCCCGTCGTGAAGCTCGGCGACCCGACGAAGCTGCGTCCGGGTGAGTGGGTGCTCGCGATCGGCTCGCCGTTCTCGTTCGAGAACAGCGTGACCGCGGGCATCGTCAGCGCGACGGGTCGTGCGATGCCGGGCGAGGACGGTCTCGTGCCGTTCATCCAGACCGACGTCGCCGTGAATCCCGGCAACTCGGGCGGGCCGCTGTTCAACCTCGACGGCGAAGTGGTCGGCATCAACTCGCAGATCTACAGCCGCAGTGGCGGCTACATGGGCCTGTCGTTCGCGATCCCGATCGACGTCGCCAACAACGTGCGCGAGCAGCTCGTCTCGACCGGCAAGGTGACCCGCGGCCGCATCGGCGTACAGATCCAGGAAGTGAACGCGCAGTTCGCCGATGCGTTCACGCTCGATCGTCCGCGCGGTGCGCTCGTCACGCAGGTCATCTCCGAGGGTCCCGCCGCGAAGGCCGGCATCCAGACCGGCGACGTGATCCTGTCCGTCGACGGCAAGCCCGTGGAGCGTTCCGCGCAGCTGCCGGGCGTCATCTCGGCGATCAAGCCGGGTCAGACCGCCAACATCGAGGTGTGGCGCGACAAGCAGAGCAAGAACGTCAAGGTGAAGGTCGAGGAGTTCGAGGAAGAGCCCGTGCGCGTCGCGAATCGCGACGTCGAGGAGCCGGCCAAGGCCGACAAGCTCGGCCTGTCCGTGCGGCCGCTCCGCGCCGAGGAGCGCAAGAACGCCGACACGCAGGGCTATCTACTGGTCGAGGACGTGACGGGACCGGCGGCGCAGGCCGGCGTGCGTCCCGGCGACGTCATCCTCGGCGTCAACGGCAAGACGGTGAAGTCGCTGGACGAGCTCAAGAAGGAGACCGCGAACGGTTCGAAGACCGTCGCGATCCTGCTCGAGCGCGATGGCAACCAGGTGTTCGTGCCCATTCGACTGAGCTGACGCCTGGGCTGAAGCGACCCGATAAGCGAGAAACGAAGGCGCCCCGCGGCAACAACGGGCGCCGGGTCGTTTTAGGCGG
>JAEZCN010000008.1 GCA_023433515.1 Pseudomonadota bacterium | reverse complement strand
GCCCACGGAAGCCCGCGAACAGGGAGTCAAAGGAACGTGGCATGAAGTCGGGGGCAAACCTTCATTCTTCATGTTTGTTTCGGTTAGATTCGCAACACCGCAACGGGGGGGATTCACTCTTGCCGAGTTCAGCGCGCCACGCTTGGGTGGCCTGTCTTGCTGTCGCCATTTTGTCCTGCGCAGGTCATCTGCACGCGCAGGCGTTGTCGCGTTCCGAAACCCTGCTCAAGACGATGACGCTGGACGAGAAGATCGGCCAGCTCGTCCAGCGCGCCGGCGGACGCAGCAAGTCGCTCAATTCGCGCCTGGACGATACCGAGCTCGCGCGAGTGCGAGCCGGCGGCGTCGGCTCCTATCTGCACGTCGCCGGCGCCGAGCCGCTCGCGAGGCTGCAGAAGGTCGCGGTCGAGGAGTCGCGCCTCGGGATTCCCTTGTTGTTCGCGATGGACGTGGTGCACGGCTATCGCACGATTTTCCCGGTGCCGCTGGCCATCGCCGCGAGCTGGGCGCCCGAGGCGCACGAACGCGCCGCGCGCGTGGCCGCCGACGAGGCGACCTCCGCCGGGCTTCACTGGACCTTCGCGCCGATGGTCGACATCGCGCGCGATCCGCGCTGGGGCCGCGTCGTCGAAGGCGCGGGCGAGGATCCGTACCTGGGCGCACGCATGGCGGTGGCGCAGATCGCGGGCTACCAGGGCGGCAACGCGCTGCGGCCGGGCTCGCTCATGGCGACCGCCAAGCACTTCGGCGCGTACGGCGCCGCGATCGGCGGCCGCGACTACAACACGGCGGACATCTCCGTCCGCACGCTGCAGGAAGTCTATCTACCGCCGTTCTTCGCGTCGGCGCGCGCGGGCTCCGGCTCGTTCATGGTCGCGTTCAACGACATCGCGGGCGTGCCCACCACCGCGAATCGCGAGCTGCTGCGCGGCCTGCTCCGCGAGAAGTGGGGCTGGCAGGGACTCATGGTTTCCGACTGGGGGTCGATCGGCGAGCTGCTCAATCACGGCGTGGCGGCGGATCGCGCGGCGGCCGGCGTGCTCGCGCTCGACGCGTCCGTCGACATGGACATGGTCGGTGGTGTATTCGCCGACGATCTGAAGGAAGCCATCGCGAAGGATCCCGCGCGCCTCAAGCTGCTCGACGAGGCGGTGCTGCGCATCCTGCGTGTGAAGGAGCAGCTCGGCCTGTTCGAAGACCCGATGAAGTACCACGACGTCGAGCGCGAGGCGCGCGAGCTGCTCGCGCCCCGGCATCGCGAGGCGGCGCGCGCGGTGGCACGCCAGTCGATGGTGCTTCTCAAGAACGAGGGCAAACTACTGCCGCTGGAGCCCGCGAAGCTGAAGTCGATCGCCGTGATCGGCCAGCTCGCGGACGACGGACTCTCGCAGCTCGGCTCATGGCGCGCGCAGGGCAAGGCCGAGGACGTGGTCACGATCCTCAAGGGCATCACGGCCGCCGCGCCGAAGAACCTCAAGGTGCTGTCGGCGCCGGGCGCGGATCCGCGCAACGACGACCTGAGCGGGATTCCCGCGGCCGTGAAGCTCGCGAAGAGCGCCGACGTCACGCTGCTCGTGATCGGCGAGGACTTCGACATGTCCGGCGAGGCGCGCAGCCGTTCGTCGATCAAACTACCCGCGAGCCAGCTCGAGCTCGCGAAGCAGGTTCTCGCGACCGGCAAGCCGGTGGTCGTGCTGCTGTCCAACGGCCGGCCGCTCGCGATCCCGGAGCTCGCGGAGAAGGCGCCGGCCATCCTCGAGACCTGGATGCTCGGCGTCGAGGCGGGCCATGCCGTCGCCGACGTGGTGTTCGGCAAATATTCGCCGGCGGGCCGTCTGCCCGCGGCGTTCCCGCGCACCACCGGCTCCGTACCGTTCAACTACTCGGCGAACGCCACCGGCCGCCCCGCCGATCCGGACCTGTCCAAGGACACCGTGCGTTATCACGACCTGCCGATCACGCCGCTCTATCCATTCGGACACGGCCTGACGTACAGCGAGTTCCGCTACGAGGGTCTCGCGCAGAGCGCCCGCGAGGTCGGCCCCGGCGGGCGCATCGACATCTCGATCACGATCGAAAACGTCGGGGGTGTTGCCTCCGATGAGGTCGTGCAGCTCTACGTGCGCGACCCGGTGGCGAGCATCGCGCGGCCCACGCTCGAGTTGCGCGGCTTCAAGCGCGTGGACCTCGGCGCGGGCGTCGCGAAACGCGTGACGTTCAGTCTCACGCCCGAGCAGCTCGCGTTCTGGGGCCCGCGCGACCAGTGGATAGTCGAGGCGGGCCGCATCGACTTCTGGATCGGCCCGTCGTCCGCGGACCTGCGCGCCAGCGGATCGTTCGAAATCACGAAGACGCATCCCGTCACCGCGCCGGCCACGGCGTTGCCGACACGCGTCACGGTCTCAAACAACTAAGCTGAAGGGGTAATCCATGCGGAATTTGACTGGCGTGACGATCTTGCTGGCGGCGCTTGCAACCGGCGCCTGCGCGGGTTCAGCCTCGGCTCCCGTGAAGATCGAGAACGCGAAGATCGAACGCTGGGATCCCGCGATGGATGCCATCGTTCCGAAGGACTGGAAGATCGAGAAGCTCGCCGAAGGTTTCGGCTGGGCCGAAGGCCCGATCTGGGTGCGCTCCGGCGGCTACCTGCTGTTCACCGACGTGCCCGGCAACAAGATGTGGAAGTGGTCGGAGAAAGGCGGCCTCGAAAAATTCCTCGATCCGTCCGGCGCGACTGACCCGGATCCCGAGGTGTGGCGCGAGGCCGGCGCGAACGGGCTCGCGATCCTCGACGACGAGACGATCCTGCTCGCGGACACCGGCAACCGCGCGATCCAGAAGCTCGATCTCGCGACCAGGACCAAGACGCCGGTCGCGACGCAGTTCGACGGCAAGAAGTTCTCGAGCCCCAACGACGTGACGCGCACGAAGTCGGGCGTGTTGTTCTTCACCGATCCGCCGTATGGCTTCAAGAAGTTCGACGACGCGCCCGAGAAGGAGATCGCGTTCAACGGCGTGTATCGCATGGGCGCCGACGGCGCGGTTTCGGTGGTCGAGCAGGAGCTGCATCGTCCGAACGGCGTCGCGCTCTCCCCCGACGACAGCGTGCTGTACGTCGCGCAGTCAGAGCCGGGCAAGGCCATCATCAACGCGTATTCGCTCGATGCGAACGGCAACGTGACCGGCAAGACGCTGTTCGCGGACCTGACCGATCTCATGTCGAAGGAAGCGCCCGGACTGCCCGACGGCCTGACCGTGGCCGCGGACGGCACGATCTTCACGACCGGCCCCGGCGGCGTCATCGTGCTGTCGAAGGACGGCAAACGCCTCGGTCGCATCAGCAATGGCAAGGCCACCGCGAACTGCAAGTTCGGCGACGACGGCCGCACGCTCTACCTCACCTCGCACGACATCCTGGCGCGCATCCGCCTGAACGTGAAAGGCGCGGGATTCTGAAGTCGTTTGAGTTTTACCGGGTGACGGTGCCTGGCACCGCTACCCGGTAAGGGGGCGCGTTCATGGAACTCTGGTACGTATTCGGCTCGATTCTGCTGCTGGTCCTGCTGATCAGCTGGGGCAAGGTGCAGCCGTTCCTGGCCTTCCTCGTGGCGTCGGCGGTCGCGGCGATCCTGCTCGGACTGCCCGTCGACCAAGTGCCGGGCGTGCTCGAGCGGGGAATCGGCAACCTGCTCGCGGGGCTGCTGGCCATCGTGTGTATCGGCGCGATGTTCGGCAAGCTGGTCGCGAACAGCGGCGCCGCGCAGAAGATAGCCCTGGTCCTGATGCGCGCGTTCGGGGAGAAGAACGCGACCTGGGCGCTGATGTTCACCGGCTTCCTGGTCGGCATCCCGCTGTTCTACAACGTGGGCTTCGTGCTGCTGGTGCCGCTGGTGTTCTCGGTGGTGCAGCAGACCAAGGTGCCGCCTATCTACCTCGGCATCCCGATGTTCGCGTCGCTGTCGGTGACGCACGGCTTCCTGCCGCCGCACCCCGCACCCACCGCCATGCTGCCGCTGTTCGGCGCGGACATGGCGACCACGCTGTTCTATGGCCTCATCGTCGCGCTGCCCGCGATGATCTTCGCCGGCCCGATCTACGCTCGCCTGTTCCGCAACGTGAAATCCAACCCGCTCACTCTGTTCGTGGCGCCGATGCGCCCGGAGCACGAGCTGCCGAGCGCGTTCAACTGCTTCGTCACGGCGCTGCTGCCCGTGGCGCTGATCGCGCTGTCGCTGCTCGACACGCTGTTCCACGTGATCCCGGAGTCGGCGCTGCCCACGTTCCGGTTCTTCACGAATCCGCTGGTCGTCATGCTGGTGTCGCTGGCCATAGCGACCTGGACCCTGGGCCTGTCGCGCGGCATGAAGATGCAGCAGCTCATGGACGACTACGGCAACTCCGTGAAGGACATCGCCGTGATCCTCCTGATCATCGCGGGCGCGGGAACCCTCAAGGAAGTGTTCGTCGCCACCGGCGTGGACAAGAACATCTCCGAACTGCTGACGGGCATCTCGATCGACCCGCTGGTGCTCGGCTGGCTGATCGCCGGCATCATCCGCGTGTCGCTGGGCTCCGCCACGGTCGCGGGCATGACCGCCGCGGGCCTCATGGCCCCGGTGGTGATGAGCACCGGCGCGGATCCCAACCTGATGGTGCTCGCCATCGGCGCGGGAAGTTTGATGTTCTCGCACGTCAACGATTCGGGCTTCTGGATGGCGAAGGAATACTTCAACCTCTCCATCAAGGAGACGATCCTGAGCTGGACGATGATGGAAGGCATCGTCGGCGTGGTCGGCATCATCGGCGTGCTGGTGCTCGAGGCCATCCTGTTCTGAGGATGAACTGCGCCGATGCGGCGCCGGTCTCGCGACCTTCACGCCCATGGCGGGCGCGTCGTCGCGAGATCGGCGTGAAGCCCGCGTCCTACCTCAGCGCGGCATCGATCGCCGCCAGATCTTCCGCCGAGAACTCGAGGTTGTTCAACGCACCGACAGCTTCTTCCACGTGCGCTACCTTGCTCGCACCGATCAGCGATGAAGTCACCACGGGATTGCGCAGCGTCCACGCGACCGCCATCTGCGCCAGCGACTGGCCGCGCGCCCGCGCGATGTCGTTGAGCTTCTGCACCTTCGCGACCTTGTCCTTCGTGATCGCGTCCGGGCTCAGCGAGGTGTGGCGCGCGGCGCGCGAATCCTCCGGAATGCCCTTCAGGTACTTGTTGCTGAGCAGACCCTGCGCGAGCGGCGAGAACACGATGCAGCCCATCTTCTGCTTCTCGAGCTCGGCGGTGAGCCCGTCTTCGATCCAGCGGTTGAACATGTTGTAGCTGGGCTGGTGGATCAGGCACGACGTGCCGAGATCCTCGAGGATCGCCGCGGCCTTCGCGGTGTGCTCCGCGCTGTAGCTCGAGATGCCCGCGTACAACGCGCGGCCCGACCGCACGATGAAGTCGAGCGCGCCCATCGTCTCCTCGAGCGGCGTGTCCGGATCGAAGCGGTGGCTGTAGAAGATGTCGACGTACGGCAGGCCCATCCGCTTGAGCGACTGGTCGCAGCTCGCGACCAGGTACTTGCGGGACCCCCATTCGCCGTACGGACCGGGCCACATCAGATATCCCGCCTTTGACGAGATGATCATCTCGTCGCGGTAGGGATGGAAATCCTTGCGCATGAGCGCGCCGAAGTTCTCCTCCGCGGAGCCCGGCGACGGACCGTAGTTGTTGGCGAGATCGAAATGCGTGATGCCGAGGTCGAACGCGCGCCGCGCGATCTTGCGGCCGTTCGCGAACACATCGACGTCGCCGAAGTTGTGCCACAGGCCGAGCGAGACCGCGGGCAGCCGCACGCCGCTCGCGCCCAAGCGGTTGTATCGCATCGCGTCGTAACGGGTGGCCGCGGGCAGGTATTCCATGTCGTTTGCTCTTCGTAGTTGGGTGTTGCCGGGGATGGATAGACGCGCAAGGCCGGTCCGATCCGTCAGCGCGCGATCAGCCAGACTCCGATCGCGAGCAACCCGACGCCCGCGACCCGCGTCAGCGTGATCGGATTCACCGGCATGCCCAGCCATCCGAAATGATCGATGACCAGCGCCGTCGAGAGCTGGCCGAACAGCGCGAGCGCCAGCAGCGACGACGCTCCGAGCTCGGCAGCGATGATCGTGGACGAGGCGACGTAGAACGCGCCGAGGATGCCGCCGAACCAGGCCCACACCGGTACCGACGCGAGCGCGTCGCGCGAAGGCAGCGGCGTGCGCATGGCGACGACCAGCACGGCCAGCGCGAACCCGCCCACCATGAAACTCACGAGGGCGGCACTGTTGGCGCTCTGCAGGAACTTGCGCAGCTGCGAATTCATCGCGACCTGCACCGTGAGGCCGAACCCGGCCGCGAGCCCGAGGAAATACGACAGGCCGCGCATTGACTATCTACCCCGGAGCTTCTTGAGGAGCTTCAGTCCGCCCGGCAGACCTGCGATGAACAACACGAGGCGCCAGAACAGGAGTTTGGCCAGCGGCGCGCGGCGCTGCGGGACCACGGCGAAGACTTCCTCGCGCACGTCGCGGTGACGTTCATCGCCCTTGGCGGCGTCGACTGGCAGCGTGGTTTCGGGCATCGGCGCAGCATACCGCGTGGCGGCGCTCAAATCGCGGCGGTTTCCATTTCCCAGGTGACCAGCGGTGCGCCGCGCCGGATCCAGAACCCCACGCCGCTCGGCCGGAAATGCCGCCGCAGGCGCGCGCCATACCACTCCACGTCCCGCAGGAAGACGTCGCGATCCGTGCGCGAGCGGTCGCAGTTGCGCCGCCAGTCGCGTGTCGTGAGCGCGGATAGATACAGGACCCCGCGCGTCAGGCGCCCGAGGTTCGCGATGGCGCAAGCGGCCGTCCGGTCATCGAGGTATTGCAGCACGTCATAGCAGACCACCAGGTCGAACGGATCGTCGCGAAAGGTCGCGAGCGACCCCTGTGTCCAGCCGTAACGCTCGCACAGGTACTGGCTGTATTCGAGGCCGGTGTAACGCGCGCGCGGGAACGCGCGCATCAGCGGAGCGCGCAGCAGGCCGATGCCGCAGCCGGCGTCGAGCATGCGGCGCACCGGCAATCCGATGTGGTCCGCGTAGGCGCCGATGAGCTTCGCGCGCGCGCGCATCTCGGCCCGGGAGGTGACCGCGGTCCTTCCGTCGT
Source organism: Pseudomonadota bacterium (assembly GCA_023433515.1). Classification (GTDB taxonomy): domain Bacteria; phylum Pseudomonadota; class Gammaproteobacteria; order Steroidobacterales; family Steroidobacteraceae; genus CADEED01. The sequence continues at coordinate 20,788 of JAEZCN010000008.1, read as the reverse complement.
AGTAGAAGCGCCGGTAGTAGTCGGCGTCGAAACGAGTGCCGCTCATGCACTCCGCTTCAGCGCGTTCGTCACGTTGCGCCGGACGAAGATACCGGCGATGAGGGCGAAAAGCCCGACACCGCCGGCGGCGATGGGGCCTAACCAGTTGTCCGCGAACAGCGCGACGCGGCCTTTCTGCGGATCGGCGCGCGGGTACATCACGGGCACCTGCTCGCCCACCGCGAAGCGCTGGCTGCTCGTCGCGAGCTGGCCTTCGAAGCTGACGATGTCGCCGTCGGGCGTGGTGAAACGCACACGCGGCCGGTACCGCACCTCGTCGCCGTCGCGCACCTCGCGGTACCCGGTGACGCTGCCGGTGGTCCGCAGCGTGTCCTCGAAACTCATCGACTGCGAAAGAAGATAGGCGCCTAACAACAGGCAGACGACGCCGAGCGCCAGCAACAGCCGGGCCGCGAGTCCCATGATCCGGTAAGAGATGTCCATGGCTTTCAGGCGGAGGCGTATTTCATGTTGCGGGCGGGCGGCCGTGAACGTAGGCTCGCCAGTCTATTCGATGTGGGGAGCATGATGAGCGAGACGGAGAAGAAGGGGTCCCCGTGGCCCTGGATACTGGTGCCCATTGCCGCGTTCGCGCTGTTCTTCGTGTTGCGCGAGTGCCAGCAGCGGCTGCCCCCGGCCGTGAATTCCGTTCCCGCCGCCAATCCCTCTGCGCAGGGCGCGCCCGCTCCTGCCGCGACCGACCCAGAAGCGGCGGCGCCGGTCCCCGAGCCGGCGCTGCGGTAAGACTCAGTCCTTCTTGAGCTGGAACACGACGCGCAGGCGATGCCATTGCGCGATCGCGACACCGTCGCGCGTGGCCGGAATAAGTCGCCAACTCCTCTTCGCTTCCTCGATCGCCGACTGGTCGAGTCGCGGATGGCCAGTGCTGCGGACGATGCGCACGTCGCCGACGCGGCCGTTCGGCAACACGTAGACCTCGAGGTCCGCGTTGCCCTCGTTACCCGCGCGGATTTCGGACGGTGGATAGTACGGCTGGGTCAATGGGCGGCGTGGATCCTGCCGCACGGCCTGGATCACGGGCACCGGAACGGCGGAGCCGACCGGATCGATCATGCGTTCGATCGGCTCCACCTGCGCCGAGATGACGTCGGGAGCAACCACGTCCTGCTCGATCGGCGGAACGTCGGGAGGCGGCACTGTCAGTTCCACCGGCTGGATTTTCGGATCCGGAATGTCTGGCGGCGGATCCGTGGGCCTTATCGGGTCATCGATGATCCTGGTCTGAATTTCCGGTGGGAGTGAAATTTCATTCTTGATCACCAGCGCGCCCGCGATGACGAAGGCCACCGCCACGTGCATTCCGGCCACGATGCCCATTCGACCCAATGCGCCCCAGTGATTCCTCAACGCGACTCGCGTACCCATGACGACCTCCGCATTCGCCCGCGCGGGCTTTGCAGAGGTGAACGCGGCCCTCTCGGGGAGCGGGGTTAACGCGGCCTGACCTCGGCTGGAGACGTGACGGGTGCCGCACGGATCTCCGCGGCATGGCGTGCCCCAACCCACGCTCCGGCGGCGCTGCCCAGCACCGCGACGAACAGGCCGTAACCGGCCGACGCGAAGAAGAGTCCGACGTTGTCGTAGAACCCGGAAAGATCGACGCGCAGGCCGGATGCGGCCAGGGCGAGATTCATCGTGACGGCGCACGCGGCCGCCACCGGCGCCATCGTGAGTCCGAGCAGGAAGCGATGGCGCGGCGCGCGCAGCGCGGCCAACAGGGCCGCGAGGCCCGGCGCATTCAACGTAACCAGCATCATCAGCGTCGTCACCGGCGAGATCCAGGTCGTGAAGACGTGCATCGCGAGCAATGCGAACCAGGCCGAATACACGGCAAGAACCAGCCCGGCACCCCGGATCCACGACTTGGCCATGAACTAGATATTCCAGTGGCGAAACTCGCGCTCGTCAGTACCATAGCGCCCCCTCATGAGCCGTCGCCAGCCAAAAGTCGGATTCGTCAGCCTCGGGTGCCCTAAGGCATTGGTGGACTCCGAACGCATCATCACGCAGTTGCGCGCGGAGGGTTACCAGGTCGCGCCCAGCTACGAGGCGGCCGACGTGGTGGTCGTGAACACCTGCGGATTCATCGACTCCGCGGTGGACGAATCGCTTGAAGCGATCGGCGAAGCGCTCGAGCAGAACGGCAAGGTCATCGTCACGGGTTGTCTCGGCGCGCGGCCGGAACGCATCCTCGAGCGGCATCCGAAGGTTCTCAAGGTCACGGGGCCGCACGCGTACGAGGAAGTAGTTGGAGCCGTGCACGAGCACCTGCCGCCGAAGCACGATCCGTTCGTCGATCTCGTGCCGCCGCAGGGCATCCGACTCACGCCGCGACACTACGCTTACCTCAAGATTTCCGAGGGCTGCAACAACAAGTGCAGCTTCTGCATCATTCCCTCGATGCGCGGGCTGCTGGTCAGCCGGCCGATCGACGAGGTGCTGCGCGAGGGCGAGAAACTCGCGCGTGCCGGCGTGAAGGAACTGCTGGTGATCTCGCAGGACACCTCGGCCTACGGCGTCGACATCAGGTACCGCGCCGGCGAGTGGCGGGGCACGAGCTACGAGACGCGTTTCCTCGATCTCGCGCGCGGCCTGGGTAGTTTGGGTATCTGGGTGCGCATGCACTACGTATATCCGTATCCGCACGTCGACGACGTGATCCCGCTGATGGCGGAACGCAAGGTACTGCCCTACCTCGACATTCCGTTCCAGCACGGCAGTCCGACGGTGCTCAAGCGCATGCGTCGTCCCGGCCAGGTCGAGAAGACCCTGGCGCGCATCAAGGCCTGGCGCGAGGTGTGCCCGGACCTGACGATCCGCTCCACGTTCATCGTCGGGTTTCCGGGAGAAACCGAGGCCGAATTCGCAGAGCTGCTCGCCTGGCTCGACGAGGCCCAGCTCGACCGCGTGGGTGCGTTCAAGTATTCGCCGGTCGAAGGCGCCCCCGCGAACGACGTCGCGCCGCACGTTCCGCCCGACGTGCAGGAAGAGCGGCTCGCGCGTTTCATGGACAAGTCGGCGCGCATCTCGGCCGCGAAACTCGCCGCCAAGGTCGGCACGAAGATGCGCGTGCTGGTCGATGCGATCGACGGCAACACGGCCATCGCGCGCACCGCGGGCGATGCGCCGGAAATCGACGGGATCGTGCGCATCGCGCGCGGCGGCAAACTACCCGCCGGCGAGTTCGCGGACGTCGAGATCACGGGGTCGGGCGATCACGACCTCCAGGCGAAAATCGCCCGCGCGAGTTGATCCAGGCGCACCGGGGCGAAGTCCTCGTCTCGTCGGCTGACGACCGCTTCTCCCGGATCTTCCGTTCGTTGCCGTCACTCGGGCATCGTTACTCAGCGGGCACGCTCACGAACAGTTCGCTGCCGGCCTTGTTGTTCACGCAGGCGACGAACTCGTCCATCTTGATGCCCGAGCCGTAACGCTTGATCTCGTAGTTGGCCTCGAAACAGTCTTCCGCGTGTCTCCTCACGGCCACGCGGCACGAGCTGTCGTCGCCGCACATCTCGGTCATTTCGGCCAGTGTTTCGTCCAGCTTCTGGCTTTTCCGGTAGTACTGCCAGCCGAGAAAGAGGGGCACCAGCGCGATCACGATCAGGATCTTTTTGCCTATCCGATCCATTTTTCCTCCCGCCTAATCGCCATTCGACGGGATGGCTTCTGTCACCAACTACCCGGCGGTGACGGATTCGGGCGCCTCGCTGCAAAAAAAAAGAGGGGCTGCATGCAGCCCCTCTTTCGTCGACTCGAGCTGGCGCTTCACATCGCCGTGACCGATACGTCGTCCACGAACACGTCCGAACCGGGCGCGGTGCCTTCGAGGAAGATCGCGACGTCCTGCACCGTGCAGCCGGCGGGAATCTCGAGATTGCCCTGCAGTTGCGTCCAGGTGTTCGGAGCGACGGCCGGGTTGTTCTGCAACCAGGGATAATTATCTCCGCTGGTGCAGCCCACCTTCGAAGCCAGGCGCACGGTGTCGTTGGCGGCGCCGGTGTGGAAGACCCATGCGCTCACCGCGTAGGTCGTGCCGGCGGACACGCGACTGGTCAGTCCATACACGGCGAACTGCGCACTGTCGGGCCGCGCGGTGGCGCGCAGGCTCTGCAGGCCATTGCGACTCTGCAGGGAGCTGGCGCTCAGCGCCGAGCCGTTCCACGAACCCCAGCCGGCGATACCGCTCTCGAAGCCGCCATCGTTCACGAGGTTATTGTCCGGCGGCACGACGCGCACGTCGTCCAGGTACACGTCGATGCCGGTGGCCGAGCCCTCGAAGTAGATAGCGACGTCCACCAGGTCGCAGTCCGGGATCACGAGATTGCCCGCGAGCTGCGTCCAGCTGTTCGGCGCGACCGCCCCATTGTTCTGCAGCCACGGATAGGTGTTGTGCCCGGCCGGCGTCGTCGCCGCGCTGCATTCCACCTTGGCGGCGAGCCGTCCGGTGGTGTCCGCCGCGCCCGTGTGCAGCAGCCACGCGCTCACCGCATACGTCGTGTTGCGCTGGACGAGGCTGGTCAGGCTGTAGGCCGCGAAGCCGCCGGTCCCGGCGCGTCCCGTCGACTGCAGGCTCTGCGAGCCCGAACGCGCCTGCGCCGTACTGGCGCTGAGTGCGCCGTTGCCCCAGTTGCTCCAGCCGGCGATGCCGGACTCGAAGCCACCGTCGGCGAGCAGGTTGGCGCCCGACTGCGGAACCGGGCGACCGAAGCGGACGCTGGCGAGATTGGCCACGCCGGGACCGCCGTTGAACCGGATGTAGACGTCGTGCGTACCGGCGGTCGACGACAGCGCCTCTTCGACGGTCGCCGAACTACCCCAGCCGGCGGTCGGCGGCAATGCCACCGTCACGGCCGGATCGTTGTCGAGAGAGTCGAGATGGACGGAGATGCTGCCTGGCGACGTGTTGCCCTTGGCGTATTCCACCCACACCGTGTCCCAGTTGGAGAGGAACTCGACGCCCTGGAATTTGATCCAGTCGCCGTCGTCGGTGTACGCGATCACGCCGCCGGAAACCACGCCGAAGCCTTCGTCGTGGTTCACCGCGTTCAGGCTCAGGCCGTTCTGGTTGCCGTGCCAGCCCGGATGCACGTATTCCGGAACCGGGCATGCATCGCCGCCGCCGCCCGCGTAGCACAACATGAAGTCCATGGCCGGACGCGTCGTATCGTCGGCGCGCACCAGGTACGCGTCGGTACGCCAGATGCTGCCCTGCAGATGACCCCAGTGCGTCACACCGGCCACGGAGGGGTGATCCCAGAAGATCGGGAACACCCTGGCCATCACGTTGGCATGGTCGGCATCGTTCGCCAGGTTCAGGTCGAACTCGGAGATGTAGATGGGCAGACCCGTGTCGGCGAGACGCTGCAGGTTCGCCGCGAGCACGTCGGGGTTGGCGCGCTCGTAGAAATGCGCCTGCTCCCCGATGCCGTCGATGAGATTGCGCTCCTTGAGCAGGTTGATCACGTTGAGGTAGTTAGTGGTGAGGCCGTCCTCGACGATCACGTTGTATTCGTTGAGGATGAGCTTCGCGCCCGGGAAGTATCCGCGGGCCATCTGGAAGGCCATGATCACCCAGTCGTAGCCGGTGGCGCCGGCGCCGCCGAGCGCCTCGCGATACGGCGGCGGCGCGTTCAGGGGCTCGTTGAGCACCTCGATGTAGCGCAGTTTCGGATACCGCGTGCCGACCGCCTGCATCCACTCCTTGATCTCCTCGAGCTGCTCGGCGGGCGGCAGCGCGGCGATCCAGTCGGGCTGTTGCTGGCCCCAGAGCAAGGTGTGGAATTTGAACACCATGTTGTTCGCGCGAGCGGTTTCGTAGGCGCGATCCAGCTCGGTCCAGTTCATGACGTCGCGCGTGGCTTCGACACTGCCCCACTTTCCGGCGTTTTCCGGCGTGACCTGGTTGAAGTAGGTCAGCAGGTGTTCGTAATCCTCCGCGCCACCTGGCGCCGAGCCGAGGAACTTGATTTGGTTCACCTTCACGGTGACGGTATCGGGCTCGCTGGGCGCGCCTTCGTTATCGGTGACCACCAGTGCGAATTCGAGGGCCGCCTGGATCTCGACGTCGGGCGCCTGGAACTGCATCTTGCGCGTGTTCGCGCCGTGCAGCTTCACCGCTGGGCCCGAAACCTGGGTCCATTGGTAACTCGCGATGGTGCCGTCGGCGTCGGTGCCATTGCCCAGCAAGGTCACCACGGTTCCTTCGGTCACTTCCTGGTCCGCGCCGGCATCCGCCGTCGGAAACAAACAGCCGGCCAGCAGCAACGACGCCGCCAGCGAGGCGACGACGCCAATTCCACGCTTCATGATTTTCCCCTTCGTTCTTGCTCGTCTGTGCGAGATTTTCCGCAGACCCGTTGTATCAGAACCCGGGTCGACGATGCCAACTAGTGAACGTATTTGCGGCGAATACGTAGCCGCGATGCGCGCGTCGCCTTGTCAGGCCGGCTTTCTGAACACCTGCCGCAGGTAGGCGAGAAAGGTTTCATCCGAGCACAGGGTCTTGCCCGGAGAGTCGGATAGTTTGGCCACGGGCTGGCCGTTGCACCCGACCAGTTTCATGACGATGTTGAGTGGCTCCGGCCCGAGATCATTGGTGAGATACGTGCCGATGCCGAAACCGCAGGGAACGCGGTCGCCGAAATGGTCGTAAGTTTCGAGCGCCCGGGCCACGGCGACGGGTGCCGAAGTCGAAGAACTCGAATGGAAACTGCTTCCTGCCGCCGTGTGCCGTGAAGTCGCGTAATTGCTGGACCTTCGCGTATGGCGCGTGCCTGGCCAGGGTGTTGTCTTGTTATCCGCTCTGCATATCGGCGCAGCGCCGGTGTCTGTCAGTTCCGTGTGGTTCGCGGTGCCGGAGGCTCCGGGGGCTCGGAATCCTCTTCGTTCGGCCTCAGGTCGGGAAACTGCTTCGTGACGCGCTCGATGATTTCCGCATCGTAGGCGGTGATAACTCGGGCAACCCCACGCTTGTACCCCGCGAATTCCTCGGCCGAGATCTCCGACTCGACGGGCTCGAGCGACGAGATCAGCTGGTCGATGTGCGCGTTGACGAGGGCGACGATCTGTTCAGCCAGCTTGCGGTCCATCAGGTCTGTCCCCGTTTGCTAGGAAATGAGGAATGTCCCCATTATTCCACGGTCACGCTCTTGGCGAGATTGCGCGGCTGATCCACGTCCGTACCTTTCAGGATGGCGACGTGGTACGCGAGCAGCTGCAGCGGCACGGTGTAGATGATCGGCGCCTGGAAGTAGCTCACGTGTTTGGGCATCTGGATCACGGTCACGCCTTCGGACGGCGTGATTCCGGATTCGGGATCCGCGAACACGATGAGCTCGCCGCCGCGCGCGCGCACTTCCATGAGATTGCTCTTGAGCTTCTCGAGCAGATCGTTGTTGGGCGCCACGGTGATGACCGGCATGTCGGCATCCACGAGCGCGAGCGGGCCGTGCTTGAGCTCGCCGGCCGCGTAGGCCTCGGCATGGATGTACGAGATTTCCTTGAGCTTGAGCGCGCCTTCCATCGCGATGGCGGAAAGCGCCCCGCGGCCCAGGAACAGCGCGTGATGTTTGTCGGCGAAACGCTTCGCGAGGTCGTAGATGACCGGATCGAGTGACAATGTCTTCTCGATGATCGCGGGGATTTCGATGAGCCGCTGCACGAGGCTGCGCTCGCGCTCGGCGTCCGCGGTGCGATGCTTGGCGAGCGCGATCACGAGCATGCTGAGCGCCGTGAGCTGGGTGGTGAACGCCTTGGTCGAGGCGACGCCGATCTCCGGACCCGCGCGCGTGAGCATCACGAGCTCCGACTCGCGCACCAGCGAGCTTTCGGGAACGTTGCAGATCGCGAGACTGGATAGATAGCCCGCCTGCTTCGCGAGCCGCAGCGCGGCCAGCGTGTCGGCCGTCTCGCCGGACTGCGAAATCGTGACGAACAATGAATTGCGCGGCACCACCGGGTTGCGATACCGGTATTCGCTCGCGATCTCCACCGTGCACGGGATCTTGCAGATCTGCTCGATGAAGTAGCGCGCCACCACGCCGGAGTGGTAGCTGGTGCCGCACGCGATGATGTGCACGTGCTCGGTCTTCTTGAAGATCTCGGTGGCGGCCGGCCCGAAGGCGGCTTCGAGCAGGCGGCCGTTCGCGACGCGTTCCGTGAGCGTGTCCGCGACCGCGCGCGGCTGCTCGTGGATCTCCTTCAGCATGAAGTGCCGGTACTGGCCCTTCTCGGCCGCGTCGGCGGACAACTCGCTCTCGCGAATCGGGCGCTCGACGGAGTCGCCGTTGTGATCGAGAACCCTGATCGAGGTGCGGCGGATGTCGGCGACGTCGCCCTCTTCGAGGAACATGAAGCGGCGCGTGACGGGCAACAACGCGGCGACGTCGGACGCGACGAAGTTCTCGTCGACACCGAGGCCCACGACGACCGGGCAGCCTTCGCGCGCGAGGATGATGCGCTCGGGCTCCGACTCACTGACCACTGCGAGGGCGTAGGCGCCCTCGAGCTCGGCAACCGTGGCGCGCACGGCCTTGAACAAGTCCTTCTGCGCGGCGAGGTGATGATGCACGCGATGCGCGATCACCTCGGTGTCGGTCTCCGACGTGAACGTGTAGCCGAGCTTCTCTAGATCGGCGCGCAGCTCTTCGTGGTTCTCGATGATGCCGTTGTGAACGATCGCGAGGCCGTCGTGCGAGACGTGCGGATGCGCGTTGCGCTCCGAGGGCACGCCGTGCGTGGCCCAGCGCGTGTGCGCGATGCCGACGTTGCCGTGCGTGTGGTCGGCGTTGATCGCGTCCTGAAGAATCTTGACCTTGCCTACCGTGCGCACGCGCTTGAGCTGCTGCGTGCCATTGAGCACCGCGATGCCGGCCGAGTCATATCCGCGATATTCGAGCCGGCGCAGTCCCTCCATCAGGATGGGAACGACATTTCTCTCAGCGATGGCTCCAACGATTCCGCACATTCAACAGTGTCCAGAATTTGGGGGCGCGTAGTGTGCCTGAGGAAAAGCCCTGTGAGCAGCGTCCAACCCGCGTAATCCGACGCTTCTGCTACACCGCTCACAGAGGGTCGGGGCTGGCCACCTAAAGTATTATGAATCAATACCTTATGGGACGGCCGGATCGACCTGGGCACGGAAGGACGGGCGCACGGACAGGCGCTGGTAGTACCCCAGCACGGCTTCGAGCCGGGGGCGCTCGATCGGCGCCAGCAGCCAGCGGTGGATCGAAAGGCCGAGCACCACGTCCGCCAGGGTGAAGAACTCGCCGGTCATGAACTGGCCGCCGTGGCGCAGGTGCTCGTCGAGCATCGCGACGTGGCGGTTCCAGCTCGCGACGCTGGCTTCGATCGACGCGGTGTCGGTGTGCTCGGGGCTGCGCCGAACGAGCGCGAGAAAGCTGTAACGCCACGCGTCGTTGAGTTCGGTGGCCTGCCAGTCCATCCATTGATCGACCAGGCCACGCTGCCCGGGATCCTCGGGCAGCAACGTGCCGCGCGGTTGTTTGCCGGCGAGGTAGCGGCAGATCGCGTTCGACTCCCACATCACGAAGTCGCCGTCGCGGATCACGGGAACGAGAGCATTGGGATTGCGCGCCAGCAGGTGCGGGTCCGACTCGACGTGTTCGAACGGCAGATCCAGTTCGGCGCAGGTCCACAACACCTTGCGTACGTTGATCGACGACGTCCTTCCGAGGATCCGCAAGGCCATCGGATCGAACTACCTCTTGCGCACGATCGAACGGATCCTGCCGTCGACTATCGTGACGACCATCGGCGGCGCCTGCGTGCCGCGGTCGTAGGTCCACGTTTCGGTCACGGTCACGCCGTTCTTGACCATGAGTCCGTACTGGTTGCGGACCACGATGTCCTCGGATTCGCTTTCACGCGTCGCCGGCGGGCCACATCGCTCGACGAGTTCCTCGACCGTGAGGGAGCTCGAGACGATCCATTTCCCACAGCGGAAGGTTTCGTCCGCGTGGGCGAAAGGCGCGAGGATCGCGAGACCTGCGATCTGCAGGATTACATTGCGTGGATCCATGTTCCGATTTTACACCCCGGCCGGTGGGATCAGCGGCTGAAGAGGTGCTTGCACCATTGCCGTTCGCATGGGACGCCGTCATTGTCGCCGTCCATTTCGGTGCCGGGACAGTTCTCGATGAAGAACGTCGCCTCACCGCAGGAAGTCATCTGGGAACAATGCGTGCGGCCGTCGCACCTGTAAGGCAGTTCCTCGGGCAGGTCGTCCCTTTCGGGAAACAGATCCGGGGCGGTTTCGGCTACCGGCGAGGAAGCGGCGTGCGCCGCACCATTGCCGGCTATCTGCCGGTCGTAGACGAACAGCGCAAGCGCCCCGACGACGGCGCCTAGAAGGAATTTGCCCATCCACAGGCTAACTACTCCACCTGCGCCCCTCTTTCAAGCAGCAGCGCCCGGAGTTGCGACCTGTGACACCTTTGCTCGTTCTCGCAGTAGCAGCCCATCGAGAAATTGGCGTACTGCGAGAGCGCCGCCAGTACGTCGAGCGATTGTGAGGCGGCCGGCGCGGACATCTCCGCCCGGAACTTCCGGAAGAAGGCCGCCCATTGTCTGTCGGTCTTCGCGGCCTGCCCGGCCTTCATGAGTGCGGCGCTGGGCGCGAGCACCGGGAACCAGACGTCGTACCAGTCGAGTCGGGAAAAATCCGCCTTCGGCACACCGCGCGGGGGACGGCGCACGGTGCCCAGGCGCGTGCCCTCGTCGGGGACGCGCCCGGAGCCGAGGCGGACGATGCGAATGCTCATCGGAATTTCTCCATGAAGACGAGCGTGACGCCGGGTGAGGGCGCCTGCTCGCGGCCGCGGCGATACCCGAGCCGCTCATGGAGCCGGATGTTGCCCTCGCTGCGCCTGCCCGTGAACAGGTCAAACCTGTGTGTTTGCGCAAATTCGCGCCGGCGTTCGATGGCGCGCATGCGCTGCGTGCCGGTGCCGCCGGCCTGCCCGCGCGGCCGCGCACTTTCCGAGCCTGCGCGCCGCAACGGCGATGAGGCCCGCAGCGCAGGATTGTCCGCGGGCGTCGCGCGACGAGGTCTTCCCGGGCTTTCCGCGCCAGTCACCCTAACTACCGACGGGGATGCAGAGCTCGCAGGCGAACACGCCGTACTTCGTGTCGAACACGGCGCCGCGCGGATAGTGTTCGAGCGACTGCCGCGATTCGTCGGTGCGCAATGCCCTGACGGCCTCGCATTCTCGGAGGAACGCCCCCCAGGCCGGGCCGATCTCGGCGCTGGATCCCTTGAACCGGGTCACGGCGTAACGGCCACCCGCGATGGTCCTGGTTTCCGCATCGGGCAGCGTGAGGCCCGGCGGTAGTTCTACGCAGGCATCGTAGCGGCAGCGGTCCGCGGGCGTGGTCAGCGGATCGTCGACGGTAACGCCGTAGCGCGGGCAGTCGACCAGGCCATGATCGGCGAGCCAGGGGCCGACAGTCGCGCGCCAGAACTTTCCGACCGGCTCGCCCAAAGGGCCCGTGTATCGAAGACAGGCCACCCGGACCGCCTGGCGGTCGATGATCTCGATGTTCATGGCACCCGAAGTTTAGACATCGCCATGCGCGCTTCGCCAGTCGGGAAACTCCCGAGATTAAGATGTGAACGTGGACTTGCGCATATTTCTGGTCGCGGTGCTGATGTGGGTCACGCCCTGCGGCGCCGGCAACATCGAACGGCCGAATGCGGCAACGGTGTATGCCGCGCGAATTTCCGAGGAACGCACCTGGCAACACGTCATACGCGATCCACTCGGCGCGGACTATGCCGATGCGTATCTCGTGGCCGGCTCGTTCGCGCGAGCGTGGACGGAGAAATCCGGCGGCGGATTGCGCATCGAGTCCGAGATCAATGTCGCCTGGAACTTCGGCGACCAGGATCACCTCGAGCTCAACGTCGCGCCCATCCTGCTTCGCTGGCAGCGCTTCCCGTGGAGCGCACGGCTGCGGACCACCGCGGCATTCGGACTCGGCGCGTCCTACGCGACGCAGCTCCCCGAGGTCGAACTGGCCATCGAGGGTGATACGCGCCAATGGCTGATCTTCTGGATTTTCGAGCTCACGGCAGGTCCGACCGAGGGACCCTGGTCCGTGGTGCTGCGGCTGCATCACCGCTCCACCGGCTGGGGCCTGATGGGCACCGACGACGGCGGCATGAACGCGCCGGGCCTGGGATTTCGCTTCGAGTTCTGAGCGCGCCGCCGCCTGGCCGCCGCGCGGCCGCTTCCTAACTACCGAGCGGCAGCGTGTGCATCGTCTCCCACCGGCCGCTCGAGTTCTCGATCAGCAGCACCTCGCTGCAACGTGCCGCGACCCCGGCCGCGAGCGCGATGCGCAGCTCGACCTCGATCGAGCACAGCAATTCCTCGTCGCCGTGCGCGACGGTCACGTGCGGCACGACGGTCGCGAACTTGCCGGCGAACGGTGGGTAGTCGGGAAACGCGGCCGCGATGCCGTCGGTCAGGGCGCTGAAGTGCACGTCCGGCTCCGGCGCGATGTACAGCGCAACCGGAAAACGCCGGGTCTGAGCGAGGCGGTACGAAAAACACGGCACCGCGCGCATGATGTCGCGCAGGCGCGCGACGACGCCTTCGTCCACGTCGCCGGGCGGCATGAACGGATAGAGCACCGTGACGTGCGCCGGCACGTTGCGGCGCGCGGACGGATCGTAGCGTTCCCGGTATCGCGCGATATGCGCCTCGATCTCGGGAATGCGGCAGATCAGCGCGGTTTCAGGCAACGCGTTTCCCGCAGCCTTCGGGCTTGAACACACGCTCGGTCGACGCCGGGTGCTGCGAGAGTTTCACCGGCGAGCGGCGCGGACGGCGCACCAGCTCTCCACCGCAGTTGGGGCACTTGCCCGCGAGCTTGTCCTGCGCGCAGCTTGCGCAGAACGTGCACTCGAACGAACAGATGTACGCGGCATCCGAGTCGCCAGGCAAGTCCAGGTCGCAACATTCGCAATTCGGTCGTAATTGCATCGATCGGTCTCCTCCTCGAAAAAACGATCACGAGCAGCCTTCGACGTAGTTGAGGTGCTCCCACGGTCCGGCCTGGATGGCGGTGACCTTGCCGCGCGACGTCTCGAACCGCAGGCCGTAATCGCCTCCGCCGGATTTCAACGTGATGGTGTGCCCGTGCGCGTCGTACTTGTGCGGCTGCAGGTCCAGCCTGTGGCCGTACATCTTTTTCAATTCGTCTTCGGTCATTCCGATGCGCGCGCCCGCCAGCGTGCGCAGCGTCGACTGGCCCTTGAGCTCGATGCGCACGATGCGGTCTCCGATCATCATCAGCGAGAAATCGGACGGACCGCCGCGATAGCTCATGTACCAGCACTCGCTGTTCTCGGGCCGCCGCGGCAGACTGGACCAGTCGACCAGCGGCAGTACCTCGTCGACGGTCATGCCTGCGCGGATGGGACCCAGCCCACCCATGCCGAGACACCAGCGTCCGTCGGCCAGCGCGACGCCCCCGATCGCGATCGACGCCAGGCAGATCCGGTGAACCGCCCGCATCAGTCCGGCGTACCCAGCCGCTCGAGCAGGGCGTTGTCGGTATGGCCCAGCGGCTGCGGGTGGTCGCCGTGGCGCCAGAACGCGATGCCGCCGATCTCCTCGGTGTCCATGCTCTCGGGCACATCGGTCACCTCGCAGCCGAACACCGCGCCGAAGTGGCGCCGGCCGTCGTCGACCTCCACGACACCCAGCCATTCCAGCTCGCCGGATGCGCAGCCAGCCTCTTCGGCCAATTCTCGCCAGGCGGCATCGCGCGCGGACTCCTCGGCGTCGATCAGCCCTCCCGGCAGCTCCCAGACATGGCGGTACCGGTTGTAGACCAGGACCTCCCCGTCGCGGCTGTGCGCGACGACCACCGCGAACTCGAGCGCGCCGAGGCGCGCCTGCTCGCTCTCGGCCACGTTGTGGAATGCCGTGAATCGGGCCAGGGGCATGGGACAACTATAACGCTGCAACCGGATTCCGGCGGCGCAGGTAACAAGGCGCATGAAAACGCCGCTGACGTTCGCCCGCTGCCTTTGCGCGGCGCTGCTGTTCCTGAGCGCGCCCGCCGGCGCGCAGCTTGCCGCACTGCAATTCTCGCCCGACCGGGTGCCGGTCGGACGAGTCCTGCACTACGTGAAATCGGCGCGCGATGGCACCCATGCGACCGAAATCAGCGTGTATGTGGCCGCGGTCGACCGGATCGAGGCACTGAAGTGGGATCGCGGCGCAGAACGGGCGGCTCTGGTCGCGGCGACGATGGACTGGACGCGTTTCTCCGTGCGCGGATTCGAGTCCTGGCAGCTCGCGCGAGACGCGGCCCCCGAGCTCAAGGCCACGCTCGAAGCAAACGGCGATTCACTGTCGATGTCGTTCATGCCCGAGCCGATGAAACTCACGCGCTGGCCCTGGCACAGCTACGACTTCGATTTCACGAGTCTGAACCTGACGGTGCCACACCTGCGCGATCCCGAGGGGCGGTTCTCGTCGTGGCGCACGGATTTCGTCTACGCGGATCCGCCGCGCGTGGCCGAGCTCGGCGAGGTCCAGCTCGAGTTCGAAGGTTACGAACAGCGCGACGGAAAGCGCGCGAGGCGTTACTCGATCGGCGGCGCCGGACTAGAAGATCGCACGGGCACCTGGTGGGCGGATGCCGAAAGCGGTTTGCTGATCGAATACGAGATTCCGCTCGGCGACGAGCCAGGCTACGACGACGTACGGTTCAAACTACGCGGCGTCGAGGAGATATCGGCGCGGCAGTGGGAAGAATTCAAACTGCGGTCGACGCAGCCGGCTACCTGACCAGCCGCACCGCCGGCGGAGCTTCGACCAGCCAGCGGACGGCGCGCGCGATGTCATTGTAAAAAACCCGGTAATCGCCTTCGCCGAACACGAGGCGTGCCAGATAGGCCAGCTTCGCGGTCAGGACGATGATGGCGCGCCGCAAGTGCAGGTCAGGTGTCGCCGGACAGTTCGACCCAGAGCGCGCGACTCATTTGGGCTTCTTCTCGCCGTTCTTCTGGGGCCGCTTCCATCCCTCGAGCGTGACCTGCTTCGCGCGCGACAGCGTGAGCTGGCCGTCGGGCGCTTCCTTGGTGATGGTGCTGCCCGCGCCCGTCGTCGCGTCGCGGCCGATGCGCACCGGCGCGACGAGCATGTTGCCCGAACCGATGAATGCGCCGTCCTCGATGGTCGTGGTCGACTTGTTCACACCGTCGTAGTTGCACGTGATCGTGCCCGCGCCGATGTTGACGCCCTCGCCGACGATCGCGTCGCCCAGATAGGTGAGGTGGTTGGCCTTGCTGCCGTCGGCGATCAGGGTCTTCTTGAGCTCGACGAAATTGCCGATGTGGACTTTCTGGCCGAGCTTCGAGCCCGGGCGTACACGCGCATATGGGCCGATGAGACAGCCCGCGCCGAGCTCGGATTGCTCGAGCACCGAGTTCGGATGGATCACGCTGTCGGCGCCGACGATCACGTCGCGCAACACGACGTTCGGCCCGATCCGCACGCGGTCGCCGAGGGTCACGTTGCCTTCGATCAGCACGTTGGCGTCGATGAACACGTCGCGGCCGATGTTCACGTCGCCCCGGATGTCGATGCGTGCCGGGTCCGCGAGCGTCGCGCCCGCGATCATGAGCTCGCGCGCGCGCTCCGCGCGATGCAGCGCCTCGAGCTCGGCGAGCTGCACCTTGTCGTTCACGCCGAGCATTTCGGCCGTGGTGCGCGCGATCAGCGGCGTGACCTTCACCTTGTCCTTGACCGCCATGGCGATGACGTCGGTGAGGTAGTACTCGCCCTGGGCGTTGGTGTTCTTCAGTCTGCCCAGCCACTTGCGCAGTAGTTTGGCCGGCACCGCCATGATGCCGCTGTTGCCCTCGCGGATCCCGAGCTGCGCCTTGTTCGCGTCCTTCTGCTCGACGATCTTCTGGATCGCGCCGCGCGCGTTGCGGACGATGCGCCCGTATCCCGTGGGGTTGTCGAGCATGACGGTGAGCAGGCTCATGCCCTTGGCGCCCGCCGCATCGATGAGCGAGCGCAGCGTATCGGCCCGGATCAGCGGGACGTCGCCGTACAACACGAGCACGAGCTCGTCATCGCCGATGTTCGGCATGGCCTGCGCGACGGCATGACCCGTGCCGAGCTGCTCGGCCTGCAACGCCCACGACAGGTTCTCGGAGGCGAGCGCGGCGCGTACCTGGTCGCCGCCGTGCCCGTATACGACGTGGATCGACGAGGGGTTCAACGCGCGTGCGCGGCTAACAACGTGCCCGAGCAGCGGCCGCCCGGCGAGCGGCTGCAGGACCTTGGGTAGATCGGATTTCATTCGCTTGCCTTGTCCGGCAGCGAGGATGACGACGGCGAGCTTCATGAGCCCGCAAGTCTAGCGGTTTCAGCGGCGGAAATGACGGCCCGTCGCGTTGTAGGGATCGCGGCCCGACTCCTCGAGCGCGACGAGATCGTGTTTGCCCAGCAGGGTGTTCATGACTTCGTTCTTCGAGACAGGTTTCGGCGCGGGCCGTGGCCGGTCCAGGCTCGGCACGACACCCTCGCCACCCGGTGTGGCGGGAACCGATCCCTGGATGTCGTTTTCGCGGGTACCCATGGCGGAAAATATACGCCGGCGGGCGCGGCCGGTGGATGTCACCGGTCGCCCGCGAGCGGCCGCTCATCGGCTGCCCGTGCGCGACCCCGCCGGTCGTCGGGCTCTATCTACCGCCCGTCCGTGCCCCGCATCAGTGCGAGTATCTTGTTGAGGGTGGCCCAGTTGCGCGTGGTGCCCACGCCCTTCATCGCCTTGAAGTAACCCTCGACGGCCTTGCTTTCCAGGATGCCGTTCGCGCACCAGAGATAGGCCGCGTGTTTGTTGACGTGGACTTTCTCCGGGCTCCAGTCGGCGCTGGCGAAGGACTTGAGGCCGGCCTGCACGCCGGGACCGTCCCACATCGCGACCAGGAACCGCGAAGGATCCTGCGCCGCTTCGCCGATCGCATTGCCCGTGACGATCGCGGCGATGTCGCGCTCGGATTTCACCACCACGTGTGCATCCACTCCGAGCTTCTTCGCGACCGCGGCGCGGATGCGCGTGGCATGTGCGGCCGCGTCGTCTTCGTCCGCGCCGAACACCGCATTGCCGCTGTTGAGCAGCGTCCTGACGTCGGTGTAGCCGAGCTTGACGAGCAGCGCGCGCAGGTCCGCCATCGCGATGCGCTTCGCCTTGCCGACGTTGATTCCGCGAAACAGCGCGACGAAGCGCGGCACGGCTCAGCGGCTCCCGTCGGCCTGTGCCGGCCGGTGTTTCGTCGCGAGATGCGCGCCGTAGATGGACAACGGGATCGTCAGCAACACGGCGAGGATCGTGAACCACAGGGGATTGCCCGCCGCGAAGGCCAGCGTGAAGGCGACCCCCACCACGCCGATCGCGAGGCCGTTGTAGTACGGAAAGCCTTTCGCGATGCGCGCGACGAGATAGCCGCCCAGGACGACGGTCACCATGCCGCTCACGAACACCGCGAGCTGGAAATCGCCCTGCGCATTGATCGCTTCGAGGGCCGCCTTGAATTCCGCCTCCGCCATGTCCGGATCGAGCTGCCCGCGGCCGAAGATCCCGATCAGCATGCTCATCACGACGATATCGACGCAGAATTCGGCGACGAATGCGATGACGACGGCCTTGATGTCGATGCGATTCATTGAGCGCACGATAAGTGGCGCGGGGAGCCCGATCAACCTCGAGGGTTGCCGGCGGCGCGATCGAAGTCGAGCGCCGCCTGCACGAGCGCGGCGCCGATCTCGGCATCCGTCGCCGGAGGATTCATGAATACTTCGTAGGTCTTCACGGCGAGCACTGCGATCTCGCTGGGCCGCGAGGGGATGTGCCCGCCGGGAAAACGCACCGGATGCTGGCGCAGGAAGTTCGCGGCGGCCGTCACCGCGCGCTGCTCCGCCCGGTCCTGCTCCGTGGGGAACGAGAATCTCCAGAGTGCGACGCGTGTATTGATGACCGACTTGTCGTCGCCGCCTGCCTTCATGGCGGACGCCGAGAACACGCGGCAGTCGTAGGTACGGCAGGTTTCGGGACGGTCCTGGTAGATAGAGCAGCCGCCTTTCCTGAACATCAGGCAATGGCCGTGCTCGTCGTATCCCATGAGCATGTGTCCCTTGCCGGCGGGATCGGGCTCGAGGCGGGCGGCGCCGATGCGCTCGAGCGCCAAGGTTTCGTGGGCGCGCACCTTGATGTAGTAGGACGAAGTACAGCAGCCGACGCAATCGCCACAGGCGACATCCATGCCCGGGCCACCCGCGAGCGAGGCGCGCATCGCACGCAGCCAGGCGGAGAATTCTCCGGCCGGCAGCCCCGCGCCCGCGTCACGCGGTTCGCCCTTGGCGCGATTGTCAGGGGAAACGTTCATCTGATGAGTCGGAAAATTCCGCTGCCGTCAGCCGGGAACCGGCGGCAGTTCGGGCGCCACGAGCCCTTCGAATGGATCGAGCCAGCCCTCGAGGCGCGCGACGCGGCCGTACCAGTTTTCGATTTCCGGGTAGTTCGACAGCGGCAGCTTCGCCACGTCGTTGTAGGGCAGGAACACGGCCATGCGAAAGTCCGCGTACGAGGGCGAACCCCCGACGAGCCATTCGCGGCCGCGCAGATGCGCCGACAGCAGCGCCGCGCTCTCGTGAAACAGCTGGAGCCCTTTCTCGATCTGCGTCTCGTCGAGATCTCCCGGCTTGTAACGCAACTTCGTGCCTCGCTCGAAGTGCACCATGTCGCAGGCCAGCCCGAAGTGACCCTTCGCCCAACTGATCCAGCGAATCATGTCCGGCAGTTCCCGGCCCGATCGCCAGAACTCGGAGCCAACCCGTTGCGACAGTCGGCAGACGATCGCATCGGTCTCCCAGAGGGACTCCCCATCTTCCAGCAGGATGGGCAACCGCAGGTTCGGGTTGATCTTGCGGAATTCTTCCTGCTGATCGGGCGCGAGTGGCGCGGCCCACTCGAAGTCTACCGGGGCTTTCAGATGGCGCGCCGACGCGACGGCCAGGCGCGGATTGGGATTGCGGGAAAAATAGAGTGTCGCGCGCATCGATCTACCTTCGGAGCCTGATGATCAGGCTCGCATCATGGCGCGAGCCGGTCGAGCCAGGCCAGTGCCTCGGATTCGTCCGTGAACACCTCGCCGGTCACGCCCCGGTTCTGGGCCATGAGCAGGCCTATCTTTTCGGGATCCATCATCTCGGGACGCGTGACCAGTACGACGCGCAATTCCGTGCCGGCGGCATCGGCCCAGCGCACCGCCATCGAGTAGCGGTCGAAGAGCGTCAGCGTGGCATACGGTGCGCGCAGCCCCCGCACGTTCGCGAGCAGTTCCGTCATGCCGTTCTCGCGTGCGTAGATCATGGCGGTCGCGACCATCGCGATGGCCTGGTCGAAGGTCACTTCCCCGACGGGACGATAGTAAGCGCGCTTGTCGACCTGCTCGAAGAACTCAGGCTTATCCATGCCACGTCCCACCGTGTGCGTGGTCCATCACGCGCCACGACTCTAACTGATTGCCGGACGTCCGTCGCGAACGGGACGGCGTGTCGCTCAGCCTTTGACCTTGCGCAGCTTCTGGATCATCTTGATCTGCTCGTTCATGCGCACCAGCTCCTTGAGAGCCTCGGCCTGCTCGAGCTTGTCGGTCGCGCTGCGCAGCGCATCTTCGGCGCGTTGCTTGGCCGCGAGGGCCGCGGCTTCGTCGAGGTCCTTGGCGCGCAGCGCCGTGTCGGCGAGCACGCTGACCTTGTTGGGCTGCACTTCGAGCGCACCGCCACCCACGAAGAACTGCTGTTCCTGGCCGTCGGGCGTCTGCACGCGCACTTCGCCGGCCTTGAGCAGCGTGAGCAGCGGGGCGTGGCGCGGCGCGATGCCGAGCTCGCCCTGCGTGCCGGGCGCGAACACCATGGACGCGGCGCCCGAGAAGATCTCTCCCTCGGCGCTGACGATGTCTACGTGAATCGTGTTCGCTGCTGCGGTGGCCATGTCGTTCTCTCTTGCCTGTCTAACTAATCCAGGCTGACTCAGTTCAGCGTCTTCGCCTTCTCGACCGCTTCCTCGATCGAGCCGACCATGTAGAACGCCTGCTCGGGCAGGTGATCGTATTCGCCGGAGAGGATGCCCTTGAAGCCGCGGATCGTGTCGGCCAGCGGGACGATCTTGCCGTCCTGGCCGGTGAACACCTTCGCGACGTTGAACGGCTGCGACAGGAAGTTACGCACCTTGCGCGCGCGGAACACGGTCTGCTTGTCTTCTTCGCTGAGCTCGTCCATGCCGAGGATCGCGATGATGTCCTGCAGTTCCTTGTAACGCTGCAGCACGGCCTGCACGCCGCGCGCGGTGTTGTAGTGCTCCTCGCCGACGACCAGCGGATCGAGCTGGCGGCTGGTGGAATCGAGCGGGTCCACCGCGGGGTAGATACCCAGCGCGGCGACCTGGCGCGAGAGCACGACGGTCGCGTCCAGATGCGCGAAAGTCGTCGCGGGCGACGGGTCGGTCAGGTCGTCCGCGGGAACGTACACGGCCTGGATCGACGTGATCGAGCCCGTCTTCGTCGAGGTGATGCGCTCCTGCAGAACGCCCATTTCCTCGGCGAGGGTCGGCTGGTAACCCACCGCCGACGGCATGCGGCCGAGCAGCGCCGACACTTCCGTGCCCGCGA
>JAEZCN010000222.1 GCA_023433515.1 Pseudomonadota bacterium | reverse complement strand
GAACGGCATGTGGCAGAGCGGCGGCGCGCCGGGACGCGAAGTCGCCGAACTCGACAGTTGGGGCATCGCGCCGTCACTCGCGCTCGGCCTCGGCACGCCGACGCGCTTCATCGCGGCGTGGCAACACCTCGAGCAGAACGACGTGCCGGACTGGGGTGTGCCCGCGGCGCTGATCCCGGGCATGCTGAACCGCGATCCGGCGCTCGACGGCGAAGACCTGCGCGACAAGTTCTACGGGCTGGACTCCGACTACGACGACGTGACGTCGGATTCCGCGTTCGCGCGCATCGAACACGACTTCTCCGAGACGTTGTCGATCAGCAATCAGACGCGGTTGTCGAAGACCGAGCGCGACGCACGCTACACGCTGCCCACCGGCTACACGCCCGCCACGCAGCTCGTCGCGACACAGCGCCAGGGCTACGCGCGCGAGAACACCAACGTCTCCAACCTCACCAACCTGCGGTCGACCTTCGAGACGGGACCGGTGCGCCACACGTTCAGCGCGGGCCTCGAGATCTCGCGCGAGGAATCGACGGCATACCGGTTTCCCACCCAGAACAATCCGGGCACGGGTGCGCCTGTCAGCGTGTTCGACCCGGACGCCGGGCGCGCACCCGGACTCGCGCCGATCTCGCCCACGCAGCAAAGCGAAGTGCACATCGACACGATCGCGGCCTACGCCTACGACACGCTGGAACTCTCCGAGCGCTGGCAGCTCACCGGCGGCCTGCGCGTCGAACATTACGAGGTGGAGCTGGACAGCCGGACAGTGGCGGGTGATCCGCTGGGTGGCAACGACTACGCCACGAGCGAAACCACGCTGAGCGGCAAGCTCGGGCTCGTCTACAAGCCGCGCGAGAACGGCAGCGTGTACGCGTCCGTGGGCGTCGCGGCGCTGCCGCCCGGTTCCTTCCTGTCGAACCCCGACATCTCCTGCGAAGGCGACAACGCCTTCCCCGGCTTCAGCGCAGGTATCAACAGCGAGGACGCGAAAGTGCAGCGCTCGCTCAACTACGAGATCGGCACCAAGTGGACGGCGTACGAAGACCGGTTCATCGCCTCCGCCGCGCTGTTTCGCACGGAGCGGCAGAACGTCGCGATCACGGGACGCGATCCGCGCGTCGATCCGCTGCCGCCCGTGGCATTGCTCGGCTACGGCGAGCAGATCGTGCAGGGCCTGGAGCTGGGCGTCGGTGGTCAGCTCACCGACGCGTGGTCGATCACCGGCGGGGTCGCGTTCATGGACAGTGAACGCGAACACAGCGCGCTGCTGGACGAAGGACGGCGGCTCGCGAATCCGAACGACTACGGCGCCGCGCTTCGCACCAGCGGTGACGAGCTCGCCCTCAGCCCCAGGGCGACGGGCAGCGTCTGGACCACCTACCGGTTGCCGTTCGGCCTCACCATCGGTGGCGGCGTGCAGCGCGTGGGCTCCTCGTGGATCGGCCGTCCCGACGACGCGGAGCGCATCATAAAGAACGGCAATGCCGGCAGGCTGCCGGGTTACACGGTCGCGCATCTCGTCGCGTCGTACGACATCAACGAGAAGATCGGCGTGCGCCTCAACGTCAACAACATCACGGACGAGTTGTACGCGGTGTCGACGAACTGGTCGGCGCAACGCGTCGCGCTGGGACTTCCGCGGTCGTTCCTGCTGAGCGCCGACTTCAAGTTCTAGTCGGCATCCGGGCGATCAACCGGCCGCCGCTTCCCGACGGAGGCGCGCGGCCTCGTCCGCGCCGAGATAGGCCTCGATGCCGGCGCGTGCCACGTACAGCAGCGGGATGAGCGCGATGGCCGCGCACATCTTGTACCCGTAGTTCACCGTGCCGACGGCCAGGAACTGCGGGATCGACCACTGCTGCGGACCCAGCACGAAGGCGATGTACAGCACGATGTAGCTGTCGATGAGCTGGGACACCGCCGTCGAACCCGTCGCGCGCAGCCACACGAACCGCTCGCCGGTGGCCTGCAGGATCCGGTGGAAGATCGCGACGTCGATGAGCTGGCCGATGAGGAAAGCCACGATGGAACCGCAGATCGTCCAGAGGCCCTGCCCGAACACCACGGCGAACGCCCGCTGCACGTCCGGCACGCCGAGGTCCTTGTTGACCTCGACCCAGAATTCCGCCGGCGCGAGCGCGATGGCCGCGTACGCCGCGATGAACGCGTAGGCGATGAACGCCACGGCGATCCACGAGATCAGCCGCACGCCGCGAACGCCGAAGTACTCGTTGATGACGTCCGTCATGATGAACACGAACGGCCACAGCAGCACGCCGGCGGTGAAATTCAGCGTGCCCTCGATGCCAAACAGCGACCAGTGAACCGGCTCGACGCCGACCGTGTCCTCGAGCGAGAAGATCTTGACGCCGACGAACTCGGCGATGAGCGCATTCGTGAGGAAGAACCCGGCGAGCACGATGAACAGCCGGTTCCCACGTTGATCCATGGTGCGCATGGCGTTTCCGGGTCAGTGGCGGCCGCGCAGGCGCCGCAGTTCGCGGCGCGCGTGTTTGTCGGGGCGCTCGATCGAGCGCGGCATGGCGGCCGACGCCAGCCGCGCCTGCGCGATGTATTTCTCCCGTGTCGCGCGTGAAGATTCCGTCTCGGTGTAACACGCCTGCGCGATCGGCGCCGAACCCCGCGCGCGCGGCAACGACAGCACTTCGCATTCGAACGTGAATCCCGGCCGGGTGATGGCGACACGATCGCCCACTCGCAGCACGTGCGCGGGTTTCACTCGCTGTCCGTTGAGATGCACCTTGCCGCCCGCGACGGCCTCCGCCGCCAGCGTGCGCGACTTGAACTGGCGGGTGCACCACAACCAGCGATCGATGCGCAGGGCGGCGCCACCGCCCTCCTCACCACCACCCTGCTCGAATTCCGACCGTCTTGCCATGTGGCGCCCAGTATAATTGCGCGCAATCCCCTTTACCCCGGTGACGTACGTGGACGCCGCCTTCTACCAGCGATTCGACGCGCAACTCGCCGAGCTGCGCGAACAGGGCCTGTTCAAGACCGAACGGGTGATATCCAGCCCGCAGGCCGGACAGATCCGCGCCAACGACGCCGAGGTCGTCAACCTCTGCGCTAACAATTACCTCGGTCTCGCGAGCCATCCCGCCATCCGGGAGGCCGCGCATCGCGCGATCGACCGCTACGGCTACGGCATGGCCTCCGTGCGCTTCATCTGCGGCACCCAGACCGTGCACAAGCAGCTCGAGGAGGCGTTGTCGCGGTTCCTCGGCACCGAGGACACCATCCTGTACTCCTCCTGCTGGGACGCCAATGGCGGCCTGTTCGAAACCGTGCTCGGGGAACAGGACGCGGTGATCTCCGACACGCTGAACCACGCGTCCATCATCGACGGCATCCGGTTGTGCAAGGCGCGGCGCCTGCGCTACGCCAACCGCAATCTCGCCGAACTCGAGCAGCACCTGAAGGACACGCAGGACTGCCGCACGCGGCTCATCGCGACCGACGGCGTGTTCTCGATGGACGGCTCCATCGCGCCGCTGAAGGAAATCTGCGATCTCGCCGACCGGTACGGCGCGCTCGTCATGGTCGACGACTCGCACGCCACCGGGTTCATGGGCGCGGGCGGACGCGGCACCCACGAGCACTGCGGCGTCATGGGCCGCATCGATTTTCTCACCGGCACGCTCGGCAAGGCGCTGGGCGGCGGCAGCGGCGGCTACACCAGCGGCAAGGCGAGCGCCATCGCCTGGCTGCGACAGCGCTCCAGGCCCTATCTGTTCTCGAACAGCATTCCGCCGGTGGTCGCGGCCGTGACGCTGCGCGCGCTCGACATGGTGGCGAACATTCCCGAGCTGCGCACCACGTTGCACTCGCACGCGCGCAAGTTCCGCGAGGGTCTCGGGCAGGCGGGTTTCAAGCTGCTGCCCGGCGAACATCCCATCATCCCCATCATGATCGGCGACGCCGCGCTCGCGGCGACCTTCGCGGATCGCCTGCTCGCCGATGGCGTGTACGTCATCGGCTTCTCGTTCCCGGTGGTGCCGCGCGGCGAAGCGCGCATCCGCACGCAGATGTCCGCGGGTCTCACCGCGGCGCAACTCGACCGTGCGCTAGCCGCCTTCATCAAGGTGGGTCGTGAGCTGGAGATCATCCGATGAAGGCGCTGGTCAAGGCCGAGGCGAAACCCGGCATCTGGCTGAAGGACATCGACGTCCCGAAGGTCGGCCCCAACGACGTGCTCATCAAGATCGGCAAGACCGCCATCTGCGGCACCGACATGCACATTTACAACTGGGATGCGTGGGCGCAGAAGACGATCCCCGTGCCCATGGCCGTGGGCCACGAGTACTACGGCCGCATCGTGGAGGTTGGGAGCGAGGTACGCGGATTCGCCGTGGGAGACCGCGTTTCCGGCGAAGGTCACATCACCTGCGGCTTCTGCCGCAACTGCCGCGCCGGCCGTCGGCACCTGTGCATACACACCGTCGGCGTGGGCGTCGACCGCCAGGGCTGCTTCGCCGAGTACCTGTGCATCCCCGCGAGCAACGCGTTCAAGCTGCCCGACGCCATCACCGACGACATCGCGAGCATCCTCGATCCGTTCGGCAACGCCACGCATACCGCCCTCGCATTCAACATGGTGGGCGAGGACGTGCTGATCACCGGCGCCGGACCCATCGGCATCATGGCCGTCGCCATCGCGAAGAAGGTCGGTGCGCGCCACGTCGTGATCACCGACGTCAACGACTACCGCCTGGGTCTCGCGAAGAAGATGGGCGCCACCCGCACCGTGAACGTCTCGCGCGAGAAGCTCGACGACGTCATGCGCGAGCTCGGCATGCAGGAAGGATTCGACGTGGGGCTCGAGATGTCGGGCAATCCGGTCGCGTTCCGCGACATGCTGCGCACCATGCATCACGGTGGCAGCGTCGCGCTGCTCGGCATCCCGCCGGGCGACACCGCGATCGACTGGAACCAGGTGATCTTCAAGGGCCTCAACATGCGCGGCATCTACGGCCGCGAGATGTTCGAGACCTGGTACAAGATGGCCGCGCTGCTGCAGGCCGGCCTCGACATCACCCCGGTGATCACCCACCACTTTCCGGTGCAGGAATTCCAGCGCGGCTTCGAAACCATGGGATCCGGGCAGTCGGGCAAGGTCATCCTCGACTGGTCGACGATCGGCTAGTACAGTCGACCGCGGTCGTTCAGGCGACCTTCGGTCCGCGAGAAGGGTTGAACCCGCCTGCCGCTGATTACAACTCGCCTCCTTTCTGCCCGTTTCGCGGACATCGGGTGCACTGAAAGGAAGGTGTTCGATGGCCACGCTACCCGCGCGTCCCAATCTCGAGTGGCTCAAGAAAACCGCCAAGCAGCGGCTCGTCGAGCTGCGTACGAATGATCCCGGCGCCAGGCTCGCCGACGCCCAACTCGCCGTCGCGCGAGACTACGGATTCCCGAGCTGGCGCGACCTCAAGGCGCATTGCAGTGGGCTTCGTGCATCCGCCGCGCCGGACGAAGCGACCGCCGCGCAGTTCCTTCGCGACGTGCGCGCGGGAAACGTCGCGGCGGCAAGAGCGATGCTCGCCGCCTTCCCCGCCATCGTCAACGTGAAGGCGCCGCATCCGCACTGGGGTGGCAAACCGCAACCGCTGCACATGGCGATCGAAGGCAAACAGCGCGAGCTGTTCGACCGGTTGCTCGAGGCCGGCGCCGACCCGCGCGGAGACAACGGCGGCTATTCGGAGTGGTCGCCGTTGATGCTCGCGGCGTCGAACGGCGACGCGTACATGCGCGACGAGCTGATCCGACGCGGCGCGCGGATCGGCATCGTCGAGGCACTGATGCTCGGAGACGACGCGCGTACGGAGGAGATACTGAATCGCGGCCGCAAGGCACTGCCCAGGCGGATTCCGGGGGACGCCTCACTACTTGCATTCGCGAGGACGACGCGGGCCATCGACCTGCTGCTCGCGCGCGGTGTGTCGATCGACAAGCCGGACTCCTGGAAGACCACTCCCATCGAGACCTTCGCGGAGCTGGGCAAACCCGGCCGGGACCTCGTGCGTCACCTGCAGAAGTGCGGCGCCGACGTACGGCCGCGCGACTTCGCGCGGCTCGGCGATAGCGAAACCGTCATCGCCCTGGCGACAGCCGACCCGCGGATCGTGAAGGACGACGAAGTACTCATGGGCGCGGTCGACGCGGGGAACGTGGACCTCGTGTCATGGCTGCTCGACCACGGCGCGAATCCGAACGCGCGGACCTCATTCGGTTCTCAGGCGATGGCCCTGCATGGCGCCGCCTGGCAGGGCAACCTCCGGATGGCCCAACTACTGATCGCTGCCGGCGCGGACGTCGACGGCCGTGATGTCGAGCACCAGAACACGCCGTCCGGGTACGCGCGGGTATCGCGACGGATCACGGGAAATCCGGACTGCGACGCCCTGGCCGAGTACCTGGAAAGTCTGGAGCGCGGCGCTAGTTAGGTTGTCGACGCGCCCGCCAGGCGCGTTCGAGCCGGTCCACGCCGGTGGCCACCGCCAGTCCCACCAGCCACGCGACCAGCACCGTGGCGAGACAGGTCAGCGTCGAGAGTCTTGGGCCACCGACGCCGATCACCATCGCGATGGCGGTCAGCGGCAGGTGATAGCCGCCCGCGATGCCCGCGGCCGCTCCGGCCGCTCCGGCCAGGTCGCTGCCGATTCCGAGGATCGGCGCGAAGACGCGCCCGCCGATGTCGCCGGTCGCGAGGAACGGAACGAACACCCCGCCACATCCGCCCGCGGCGACCGCGGCGGTCGTCATCGCCGCGCGCAGCAGTGCCACGGCGAGCAGCGTGAGCGGCAACGCATCGACGCTCTCGGCCCAGACGATCGCGCCTCCGCCTGGGCCGACGGCGGCGGCAGGTCCAGCGACCTGCACGAGCAACAATGCCGCGGCGACCGACGCCAGCCCACCGACCACGACGCGCACGGCCGGATGCGCGCGCCAGTCCTTCGCGCGGTAGATAGCCACCGCCGCGAGCGCGGTGATCGTGCCCGCGAGCACGCCGATGCACAGCGCGGTGACGACGCCTTCCCTCACCGAATAAGGCGGTACCTTGGGCACGACCAGGCGGATGAGATCCAGATTCAGCACGTCATTGATCTTCCAGCCGACGCAGCCCCCGATCAGCGCCGCGATGACCCGCTCCAGACTGAACGGCGCGCCATTTCGCCGACCGATTTCGAGTACATACGCGGCGCCGACCAGCGGGATCGCCATCAACGCGGCCACGCCCGCCGCGCCGCCGCCGAGCACGGCCGGGCGGAACAGTCGCCGGCATTTCCGGACGCGATCGCAGACGGCCGCACCCGCCGCGGAGGCGAGATATGCGGCCGGCGCCTCGGTGCCCATCGCCGCTCCTGAGCCCACGGTCGCGAAGATCGCGACGAGCCGCAGCGGCGCGAGTCGCCAAGGCATCCGCTCTTCGCGGCCGGCGCACGACTGCACGTCGCCCGTGATGTCGGCGGGAATGGCGCCCGGCGGCCACGAGCGCCAGGACTTGAGTGGACGGCTGTCACCTGTGGTCGGGGGCGTGCGCCGGCCGAAGCCGTTCAGCAGCAACGAGGCGAGCGCGAGCCCGATTACGGGCATGACGATGAGCACCCACGTGTCCTGCGCGGACACGATTTCGAGCATGAACTTGAGGACGCACACCACCGCGACGACGAGCAGTCCACCCACGACTCCCCCGACGAGTCCGCCTGCCGCATAGGTCGCGACCTGCGGCCAGCTCGCCGGCTCTTCCGTGAGTTCGGTCGCCATCGACCGATACTGCCGGATGGCAGTGCCTGGAATGGATACGCCTTTAGGTCAACTGGCGGCGATCGCCGCCAGGGGTCGGCGAACTAACGCACGTCGCAGAAGCAGTAGGCGTAACGGTTGTCGCGCGAGGACATGCGCGACCAGCGTTCGAGCTCGCGCTGCACGGGTTCGAGCTGCCGCGACATGCCCGCCAGCGGATTCTGGCGCGCGACATCGCCGAGGAAACCGACCGCGAACCACACGCGCACGCGCATCGCCAGGCGCTCGGCGAGCGTCAGCTGCGGTTCGATGCGCTCGAGGTCGTAGTCCTCGATCCCGGCGCGCTCCGCCGCAGACTTGACGGCCTCGTCGAACAGGCCGAGCTTGTCGACGAGTCCATTGCCCAGCGCATCGGTGCCGATCCACACGCGCCCCTGCGCGATCTCGTGGACCTGGTCGCGGGTCTTGTTGCGGCCCTCGGCCACGTGTCCGAGGAATTCCTCGTATCCGTGCTCGACCATCGACTGCAGCAGGACCTTCGCTTCGTTGCCGAGCGGTCGGTCGATGCGCAACTGGCCGGAAAGGTTCGTGGTCCCCACGCCGTCGACGTTGACGCCGATCTTGTCGAGCGTGCCGTCGAAGGTCGGGATCGCTCCGAAGATGCCGATCGAGCCCGTGATCGTCGCCGGGTGCGCCCAGATCTCGTCGGCCGAGGTCGCGATGTAATAGCCGCCCGAGGCCGCGAGATCGCCCATCGAGACGACCACCGGCAGACCTGACTTCTGCGCCGCGCGCACTTCGCGGTAGATCTGCTCCGACGCGAGCACGCTGCCGCCGGGACTATCTACCCGCAGCACGATGGCCTTCACGTCGTCGTCGCGGCGCGCTTCGCGCACCAGCCCGGAGGTGCTCTCACCGCCGATCGTGCCCGGCGGCTGCGAACCGTCGACGATTTCGCCCGACGCCACGATGACGGCGATCTTGTTCTTGCCAGCGCCCCGCGCCACCTTCTCCGCTTCGACGATGCGCAGGTAATCCCCGAAATGAGTCGCGTTGTAGTCGTCACCGAGGTCGGCGGCCTCGACGGCGCCCTTGTCGCGCCTGCGCACCGGATCCGCGCTGCCGACGAGCTCGACCATGCGCCGGTCCACGTCGAGCGAGGACTTGAGACCGGTGACCAGCTTCGCATCGAGCGCGACCTGCGCGGCGTTCCCCTTCGCGGCCAGCATCGCCGGCACCGCGTTTTCGACATACGCGCTGATGTCCTCGGGCTTGAGGCCACGCGCGTTCGCCACCGCGGTGCGGTAGTTGAGCCACAAGGAGTTCAGGTACGCGAGGCTCGCCTCGCGATCTTCCGGCGACATGTCCGAGCGAACGTAAACCTCGGCCGCGCTCTTGTACGCGCCGACCTTGAACAGGTTGACGGTCACGCCGAGCTTCTCGAGCAGCTCCTTGTAGTAGATCCGGTAGCGGTCGTAGCCATCGATGGCGATGAGGCCGAGCGGATCGATGTAGACCTCGTCCGCGTGCGCGGCGACGAAGTACTGGTCCTGCAGCATGGCGTCCGCATGCGCGACGACTTTCTTGCCGCTCGAGCGGAAGTCGTCGATCGCGGCGGCGAATTCGGCGAGCGTGGGCTGACCGCCACCGCTCATCGACTTCAGGTCGAGAACCACCGCCTTGATGCGCGCGTCCTTCTTCGCGGCGCGCAGCGCATCAACCAGGTTCCAGAGCAGCGTCTCGCCCTGTCCTTCGCCCTGCGCGCGCGCGATGGCCTGGTCGACGGGACTGCCCGAGAGCTGCTCGACGATCTCGCCCTGGGGCTGGATGACGAGCGCGGAGTTGTCCGCGATGTGGGGAATGGACGTCCGCAGTGCTCCGACGATGAAGCCGAAGATCACCAGCAGCAGCAGCAGATGCAGGAACTTGCGCAGCCCGTCCAGGCCGCGCCACAGTCCAAGTGCGATACGGCCGATCATGGCTGGCGGACGTCCAATTGGTTAGTTAGACCTTCTCTTCGATGCGCGCGGCCTTGCCGGACAGATCACGCAGGTAGTAGAGCTTGGCGCGGCGGACGCTGCCGCGGCGCTTGATCTCGATCTCGCTGATCGCGGGGCTGTAGGTCTGGAACACGCGCTCCACGCCCTCGCCGTGCGAAATCTTGCGCACCGTGAACGAAGAGTTGAGTCCGCGGTTGCTCTTCGCGATGACCACGCCTTCGTAGGCCTGCGCGCGCTCGCGATCGCCTTCCTTCACCTTCACCTGCACGACGACGGTGTCGCCAGGGTTGAAATCGGGGACTTTGCGCGTCATGCGCGCGGATTCGAGCTGTTGAATGATGTTAGCCATGTTCTTCACCTTCGCGTTCA
>JAEZCN010000137.1 GCA_023433515.1 Pseudomonadota bacterium | reverse complement strand
GCGCCTGCCTGCGCACCGCGGATGCCTGCGGCGCGCTCGCCGTGGTGATTCCCAAGGATCGCGCCGTGCAGATGAAC
This sequence comes from Pseudomonadota bacterium, assembly GCA_023433515.1. GTDB lineage: Bacteria > Pseudomonadota > Gammaproteobacteria > Steroidobacterales > Steroidobacteraceae > CADEED01. Next base: position 2,994 of record JAEZCN010000137.1, on the reverse strand, counting down.
GCGACGGTGCGCAAGGTGGCGGCCGGCGCGGCGGAGACCACGCCGCTCGCCGTGGTCACGAATCTAGCGCGCGCGCTGCGACTGTTGAAGGAGGCCGGGCTGTGGATCGTCGGCGCCGATGCCGAAGCGCCGAAGCTCGCGCTCGAGTCGGATCTCGCCGGACCGATCGCCCTCGTCATGGGCGCGGAAGGTTCCGGACTGCGTCAGCTCACGCGCGAGACGTGTGACCTGCTCGTGAGGCTGCCGCAGGCGGGAGCGGTCGAAAGCCTGAATGTCTCGGTCGCCGCGGGCATGCTCATGTACGAGGCCGTACGGCAGCGAATAGCGATGCAGCGCGGACCGCGACTCCAGCCCTGATTCGTCAGTCGGTTTCCGAAGTCTCCGCGCATTCCGCGCGGCTTGCGATCTCCACCTGGAAGTGATCGGGCAGCAGGAGCTGCTTCGATGCGTCGCCTCAGGCCAGCGGCAATTGATCCCGGTTGCCGAGAGATGTCAGCGTCGTCCGCGGCGAAGCGCCGCGCCGTTCAGCCGGTCATTACGCACCGGGAAGCGGCCGTCGATTCGCAGCGGCACGGGCTCGGGCGAAAAGGTGTCACCGGGTGGCGCGACCTGCTGCGCATGCAGGTGCAGGTGCGGTTCGTCGCTGTTGCCGGAGTTGCCCAGCTCGCCGAGTAGTTTGCCCGCGGTCACCGCGTCGCCTTCGCTGACGGCAACGCTCCCCTGGCGCAGGTGCGCGAGCACGATGTCGAATCCATCGCAGCGCACGGTCACGTGGTTGCCGGCCATCTGCTCCCGATTCGACTTCGGCACCTGGTTGTCGCGAATACCGTCCACGGCGCGCACGACGATCCCGTCGCAGGGCGCCACGAGCGCAGTTCCGAAGCCGACGTAGCCGGATGGCTCCGCCGGGAGCAGTCCAGGCGCGCGCAGACCCCGCGCGTCGATGCCGATCAGGTCGACACCATGTGATTGCCCGCGCCACGCCCGGTATCGCGGCTCATCGGTAGATAGTGTCTTCTGGTGTGCGTTGATGATGGCGTGGCTGCCGCCGTTGACGACGAGGAAGGTGCCGTCGCGGAACGGACTTGCGATTTCCGCGATGGGTCCCCGTGGAGCCTTGCGGCCCACGAGTGCGGTCGCTGCCGCCAGCAGCGCGATCGTCGCAATGGCGATGCAGGCGATGGCGCCGATGCGCGCGGTTGCGCCAGAGGACGAAGCCGACGCGCGCGTAGTCAGCCCCCGCCACGCGGCGGTTGCTAGCAGCAACGCGGCCAGCAGGCGAGGTGTCCACCACGGCAGGAACGTCCATACGCCGCACAGCGCGATCGCGAGCAGCCATGTTCCCGTCGCGAAAACCAGGAGCGCGAAGCCGATCCGGCTCGATGGCGGCTTCGCCGCAAGCCACGTCAGCAATACGAGCGGCACGAGTAGTTGCAGGCCGAGCGGCATCAATACCGCGTTGCTCAAACGATCACCGCATCGACCGGCCTGCGAAACGAGCGCGGCATCAGTGGTCCGCGGCCAACGCGCACGATCAGGTCGGGACGGTGGGAGGCCGCGACGCCCAGGTGCGTCGAAAACTGCTGGCGCAGGGATGCGACCTCGACAGGTTGATTGATGAAGGCGGTGCGCAGGCCGAGCGCGGCCGCCTGGAGCGCGAAGCGCTCGTAGCAGCGTCCGGCTTTCACCCAGTGCCGGATGTCATTCCGCTCGGAAATGAAGACGGCGACCGCCGACGAACTCCTGATGTGACCGATGTCTTTCTGGTTCTGTCGTTTGACGGAGAAGGCCACTTGCATGAAGAGCCGGCCGAGCCAGTCCGGAACGGCCGGATTCCCCATCGATGGTCCGAACAGACCGTCGCCCGACTCGTTCGCGCGGCGCGTGTTGAAGCGCACCCAGTTTCGCAGCTCCTGGCGCCAGGCCGGATCGGCGAACTGCGCCGAGTTGCCCGCGGCTACGTAGTCGGCGATCTGCTCCAGCGCGCGTTTCTCCGTCAACAGTCGTAACGAAACGCCTTCGCTCGCTCCCGCCTCCTCGAGAGCGCGTGCCTCCGCGGGCGTGAGCGCGGAACCGTCGTATTCGCAGCGCGTGCACTGGCGCACCTCGATCGCATGCTGGAGAGGTGAGGTTGCTGGGCTCGCGTTTTCGAGCTCGACGGTGATACTTCCCGAGTCGCCGATGTCCACGTGTGCACGCAAACCCAGGGAGGGTGCCGTGACGACGAGATTCTCCAGTGCGCACCCGAGGCTGGCGTACAGGTGGTGGTCGTCGGGATCGACGATCGGGCAGCGACGCGCGAGATCCGCGACGATGGTGATGCGCCGCTCTTCGAGCCGGAAACGCCAGGGTTGCGTGTTGTGGCTCGACGCCGCCTTGACGGCATTGGAAACGAGCATGCGCAGCGGCGCCGCGTGGTTTTCTGCCATGTCTTCCGACCTCGCCCGATCGAGCGGGCAGGACATTATGCCTACCGGGGCGCGAGGTAGGCCTAAGTGACTGAATTTACTTGGGCATGCGCCGAAACGTCGCTTGCCAACCCCCGGTGCCTTGAGTATTCTTCGCGCCCGTTTTGACCCCTTGCCGCACCGTCAACCTCAGCCGGGCGGCTATATCCACAAGGAGTAACCATGAGGCATTACGAAATCGTGTTCCTGGTCCATCCGGACCAGAGCGAACAAGTCCCCGCCATGATCGAGCGCTACCGCGGCATGATCACCGCCGGTGGTGGCACGGTGCACCGTCTCGAAGACTGGGGCCGCCGCCAGCTCACGTTCCCGATCGCGAAGGTCCACAAGGCGCACTACGTCCTGCTGAACGTCGAGACCGACCAGAAGACCCTGGCCGAGCTCACCGGCGCGTTCCGCTTCTCGGACGCCGTCCTGCGTCACCTCGTCGTGAACATGGACGAAGCCGTGACCGAGCCGTCGCCCATGGCGAAGGCCGCGCAGGAAGAGAAGGAAGGTGGACCGCGTCGCAGCCGCGACGATTCGC
>JAEZCN010000096.1 GCA_023433515.1 Pseudomonadota bacterium | reverse complement strand
AGTGGTGGGCCGTGTAGGGGTCGAACCTACGACCTACTGATTAAGAGTCAGCTGCTCTACCAACTGAGCTAACGGCCCGTCCGCAGGGGCGCGCACTCTACCAGAGCGAAAACGAAAATCCACCGCGAGTCGCGAAAGTATCCTCTTCGGGACGCCAATGGGCGCTGGCGCATATCGATCAAGTACGATAAAAAGCGATCAAACTCGATCGAATCGCATAACACGGGGGGATCCAGGCATGAGCATCATCCGGCGGGGCTTACCCGCGGAGCCTGCTCGCTTGAAGGCGTTGATCGCATGCGCGGCCACTGGCCGCGGTGCCACACCGCCTCGATCCGGCTCATCCCGATTCGCCACCGCAGTCATGATTTCCGAGGCAGCAATATGAAGCACGCGTTCCGCATGCAGCTCGAGCCCGGCAACGTCGCCGAATACAAGAAGCGCCACGACGAGATCTGGCCCGAGCTCGCGCAACTGCTGCGCGACGCGGGCATCCACGACTATTCGATCTTTCTCGACGAAGAGACGCTGCAGCTGTTCGCAGTGCTCGAGCTGCGCGCCGACAACCGGCGCGACGAGCTCCCGAACCATCCACTCATGCGTCGCTGGTGGGATCACATGAAGGACCTCATGCAGAGTCATCCCGACGGACGCCCGGTCGAATGGCCGCTGGTACGCGTTTTTCATCTCGACTGACACACCCAGGATTCGAGGATTCTTCGTGCCCAAACTACTTCACGGCACCGACGCCGCCGACATCGACCGCACCATCCACCGGCTGATCCGCAACCTGGTCGAGATCAAGGACGCCTCCGGCGAATTCCTGCTGCGCCTCGACGACGGCCGCGTCATCGACACCAAGGGCTGGAACGACTGGGAGTGGACTCACGGGGTCGGGCTGTACGGCATCTGGAGGTACTACCAGCAGACGAAGGACGCGCGCTGCAGGCAGATCATGCTCGACTGGTTCCGCGACCGTCTCGCGGCAGGACCGCCGACCAAGAACATCAACACCGTCGCGCCCTTTCTCACGCTCGCCTATCTGTACGAGGAGAAGCCGGACGCCGCCTGGCTGCGCTTCCTCGACGAGTGGGCGGAGTGGCTCATGGACGGCCTGCCGCGCACCGAGGAGATGGGCTTCCAGCACATCGTGTTCAATTCGGTGAACTACCAGCAGCTCTGGGACGACACGCTCATGATGAGCGTGCTGCCGCTCGCGAAGATCGGTACGTTGCTGGGGCGACCTCACTACGTCGAGGAAGCGCGCCGGCAGTTCATGCTGCACATCAAGTACCTGGTGGACCGCAGGACCGGATTGTGGTTTCACGGCTGGACGTTCGACGGCCGGCACCACTTCGCGAACGCGTTATGGGCGCGCGGCAATTGCTGGGTCACGATCGCGATCCCCGAGTTCATCGAACTACTCGACCTGCCGCCCGGGGATGGCCTGCGCGAATTCCTGCTCGAGACCCACCTCCAGCAGGTCCGCACGCTCGTGCAACACCAGGATGCGGGCGGGCTGTGGCACACGCTCATCGACGATCCCGGGTCCTATCTCGAGGCCTCCGCCACCGCGGGATTCGCGTACGGAATCCTCAAGTCGGTACGCAAGGGGTACATCGGCAAGGAATTCGAGGAGTCCGGCATCCGCGCGGTGAAGGCGGTACTCGCCAACATCGATGACACAGGCGAGCTCAAGAACGTTTCGTTCGGCACGCCCGTGTTCGACGATCTCGACGGCTACCGGAAGATTCCATTGACGTCCATGCCCTACGGACAGGCGATGGCGATCCTCGCGCTCGGCGAATTCAAGCGCGCATTCGACTGACGGGAACGCGAGACCAAGGGGGGATCGATGGCGGAGCGGCAGGTCAAGACGGGTCATTACATCGCCTATGGAAGCAACGACTTCCTCGGCGCCGGCGCGATGTCGATCATCGGCGTCTGGATCCTGTTCTTCTACACCACCTTCTGCGGGCTCACGGCCGCGCAGGCCGGCATCATCTTCGTCGTCGCGCGGCTGCTCGATGCGTTCTTCTCGCCGGTCATCGGCTACATCTCCGACCACTTCCATCACACGCGCCTGGGACAGAAGTTCGGACGGCGCCGGTTCTTCATCCTGCTGGCGATTCCGCTGTTGCCCAGCTTCGCGCTCATGTGGGTCGAGGGGCAGACCTTCTGGTACTACCTCATCACCTACTGTTTCTTCGAGCTCGTGTACGCGATGGAGATCATCCCGTACGAGACGCTCGCGGCCGAAATGTCACCCAACTACAAGACGAAGGCCAAGTTCGCCGGCGCGCGCATCATCTGCGGCCAGATCGCGAACATCGCCGCGTTGTGGCTGCCCGGGGTGATCGTCGCGCAGCTCGGCGGCAAGGAATCCGCGCGGACGTTCCTCTATCTCGGCATCGTGTTCTCGGTGTTCTTCGTGTTCGTCGCGCTCGCCGTCTATCTTTTCACCTGGGAGCGCGCGCGCGAGGAGATCCCCGGCTACGACAAGCCACCGGAGCGATCGCCATTCAGCAATCTCACGCAGCTCTTCGAGGACCTGGCGGCGACGATGCGTATCCGCGCGTTCCGCCTGCACCTCGGCATGTACCTGGGCGGCTACATCAGCCAGGACATCCTGAACGGCGTGTTCGCGTATTTCATCGCGTTCGCGCTGGCCGGCAGCGTCGCGATGACGTCCGACATCACGACCGTGATGGCGATCGCGCAACTCTTCGCGGTGATCGCGACGATCTGGCTGTTCGTGCGGATCCATCCCGCGCCGTCCTACCGGATGGCCATCGTCCTCTTCGGCATCAGCGTCATCGGACTGCTGGCGCTCTACTCGGGCGGCGTCACGGACATCACCTGGTTCATGGTGGTGGTCGCGGTCGCCGGCCTCGGGCGCGGCGCGCTCAACTACATTCCGTGGAGCGTCTACAACTACATGCCGGACGTCGACGAGATCGTCACCGGGCGCCGGCGCGAGGGTGCGTTCGCCGGCGTCATGACCTTCGTCCGCAAGCTCATGCAGTCCGTGGCGATATTCGCGGTGAGCCAGATCCTCGACGCGTCGGGACTCATTCCGAAGAGCCTTACCCAGCCGCAGTCGGTGGTGGACGCCGTGGTCTACATCATGGGATTCGGCGTGCTCTCCGTGCTCGTGTTCGGTTTCGTGGTCTCGCTGCGCTTCAAGCTCAACAGCGCCACACACGCCGTGCTCATGGACGAGATCGAGCGGTTCAGGAAACAACCCGGAACGGAACCGCCCGCCGAGAACCGCGCGATCGTCGAGGACCTGACCGGCTGGAAGTACGAACAACTCTGGGGACGCGTCAAGCGTTAGGAAGAAATGGGGTGGCCGATGGGACTCGAACCCACGACAGCCGAGATCACAACCCGGGGCTCTACCAGCTGAGCTACGGCCACCACAGAAAACATCGCGCCCAAAAAATCAAACAAGTGGCGCGCCCGGCAGGAGTCGAACCTGCGACCACCGGCTTAGAAGGCCGGTGCTCTATCCAACTGAGCTACGGGCGCACAGCCGGAACGGAGACTACCTGACTTGCGTCCGGCACTCATCGGTTGGT
>JAEZCN010000081.1 GCA_023433515.1 Pseudomonadota bacterium | reverse complement strand
GAGTTAGCCGCGATTCAGCCCGCTACCGCTGACTCCGCGATTTCTCACCCGGCACCCACTACAAGACGTCGCTGTTGCTCACGAACGCGACGTGCGTGCCGTCGGGCGACCACGACGGCACGTTGATCGTGCCCTGGCCACCGTAGATGTACGCGATCACCTTCGGCGGTGCGCTTCCGTCGACCGGCAGGATCCGCAGCACGCAATGCTTGTAGTAAGGATGGTCCGCCGCGGGCACGTCGAGCCCGTACGAGATGATCACGATCCACTTCCCGTCGGGCGAGAAGTGCGGGAACCAGTCGTTCCACTTGTGATCGTTCGTCACGCGTTCCTGGCCGCTGCCGTCGGGCTTCATGCGCCAGATCTGCATCTGGCCCGAGCGGGTGGAGTTGAAATAGATCCACTGGCCGTCGGGTGAATATTCCGGTCCGTCGTCGAGCCCGGGCGTGTTCGTTAGATTGATCTCCTTGCCGCTGCCGTCCGAGGGGATCTTGTGGATGTCCCATTCGAGCACCTTGGGATCCTTCTTCGACGGGCGGCCCGCGGTGTACGTCAGCCACTTCGCGTCCGGAGACCAGCCGTGCAGGTAGCTAGGCGTGTTCGGCGTGATGCGTACCGGCACGCCGCCGCGGGTCGGCATCGTGAAGATGGTCGACTGCCCCTTGTCGGTGCTCTGGTCGGAGATTCCGAGCTGCGTGCCGTCGAACGACAACACGTGATCGTTGTTGTTGCGGATCGCGAAGCCGGTGTCGATCAGCGTCGGCGTGCGCGTCGCCAGATCGAACTTCCAGAGCCGGCCGCGAGTGGTGGCGTCGTTGCCGCTCGCGTTGTAGATCAGCGCGGATCCGTCCGGCAGCCAGTTGGGCGCCTCGAACGGCACGCGCGAGGAGTAGATCTGCTGGCGATCGCCGGTCGCGACGTCGAGGATCTCGAGCCGGCTGCCGATGTAGTCGCGGTATGGCTGGAAGCCGACCTTCACCGGTTTGATCACGCGCACGTTGCGGAAGATCGCCGTCTCCTTCACGTCGGGGTTGTGTGAGGAGAGGAACAGGCCGACGTACGCGTCTTCGGGCAGATCGACCGCTTCCTTGTATTCGGATACCTCGAACGGTTCGCCGAATCGCGCCGCGGAGAAGATGAAGACGTTGCCGCGGCGTTCGAGCTGGATGACGTCCGCGCCTTTGGCGACCGCCATCTCGAGCTGGGCGGTGTCCTCACCCTTGGCCTTGCGGAATTGCATGGAAGTGAGGCCGTCGCCGTGGATCACGCCGTCCACGTACGGCGAATCGTGATCGGCGATGGACTTGCGCACCATGATGCCGGCCTTGCGGTGGGGATCGACGCCCTTGCCGACGAACTCGATGCGTGCCTGCACGATGAAGTCGCCCTTCATGCGCCGGTAGGCGTACTGGAACTCGTCGCGCTTGCCCCAGATGTTCACGCCGCCCGCGCTGAGCGTGTATGCCTGCGATGCCGCGTTGTAAGTCGCGTAACCCGCGATCTTCGGCGAGCCGACGTCCGCGTGACCTTCGAAGTCGCCCAGCGGGCCACCGTTGGGTGAGGCCAGCGTCGTCAATGACATCAGCGCGCCGAGCGCCGAGACCAGGATTCTTCCCTTCATCGTGTTCCCCTCCGCAATGGCACCGCGGCCATAGGTGGATAGACGTCTTTCTCCGATCTCTCCGTGGGTGGGGATAGTGGTGCCGGTGTAAAAAGTGGGGATTAGCGGGGACGTCAGCGCGACCTCGGCGCCGCAGCGCTAATCCCCACTTTTTACACCGGCACCACTATCCCCACCTCAGCGCAGCAGGGCGGTGGCGCTCCACAGCATCGGCGCCTGGCCGTGGGCATCGCCGACCACGCGCGGACGATCGAGGTAGTACTGCACATCGTCTTTCTTGCCGGTCCCCATGCACACTTCGCGCAGGTCGGCCTCGGGAGTGAGATAGCCGACGAGCGCGATCCACGCCTTGCGCGCGGCGGGGCCGTACGTGTCCTCGGGCAGCCAGCCGTTCTTCACGCCGGTCACGTACGCGTACGTGAACATCGCGGTGCTGGAGGTCTCCTCCCAGCTGGTCGGCACGTCGATGAGCTGGCGCCACATGCCGTTCGACGCCTGGTGCGTGAGCAGCGTCGCCATCATCCGGCGGTACGCGGCGAGCACGGTCCGGCGCGCCGGGTGTCGCTCGGACAGATCGCGCAGCAGCTCCGTCATGCCGGCGGCCACCCAGCCGTCGCCGCGGCCCCAGAAATGCTTCACGTCGGGCGCGTGGTAGAAGAGCCCGTTCTCCTGCTGCAGCTTCGCGAGATAGGCGACCATCGAGTTGGCCGCGCGATCCAGGTACTTCGCGTCGCGCGTCGCGCGGAACGCCTGCAGCTGCAACGCGGTGATCATGTACATGTCGTCTATCCACCAGCGCGTCTGCCGCGACAGGCCATCCGGCAGCGGGTCGTCCCACTGCGCGTCCGCGAACACGAGACCCATCAGGCGATAACGGAATTGCCGTTCCTGCAGGTACAGTTCGAGCGGCAGCGCGCCGAACACGGCTCCATCGACGTGATCCATCCGCGGAATCCGCGCGGATTCGGCCGGTGTCATGAACGGATCGAATCTCTCGACGAGTCTGCGGCGCAGGTCGTCGTCCTTCGTGACCTGCGCGAACTGCAACGAGCCCGTCCACGTCGCGACGTGCGCGTAGTGCAGCGACAGCTTTCCGTGATTCGTATTGACCATGTGCGGCGTCGGAATGAACCGCTCCGCAACGCGCTTGCCGACCTCGCGCGGATCCGTGCCGGCCGGCCAGTCGGTGAAGTACTTGTTCTGCGCCAGCGCGAGTGCGGGGGTCAGCAGCGCGGCCGCGATCATCAAACGACGCGCGCTCATGGTTTCGCGCTCACGGTGACGTGGAGCGGCCGCGCCACGCGCGCCGCGTATGCGCGCACGTGGTTCTCCCAGGCCGCGCGATCCTTGAACTGTCCGCTGCCGGTCCAGCCCGCGCCCGTGTGGTAGCGCACCGGCACGCCTTTCCGCGCGTTCACGAGCAGCAGGTGATTGCCGTTTCCGGGTAGTTTGGCCGGCGCCTCGTACGCGAATCCCGTGGAAGCTTCTCCCGCCGCGAGGATCACCGCGACGCCGAGTCCGCCGTCCTTGTTCTCCTCCCACAAGCTCATCCAGCGACCCTCGGGATCCTTCGTGAGCACGCCCGCCGGGAATCCCTCGACGCGCGGATGTTCGGTGAGCCCGATTCCCACGAGCGCGGCATCGCCCTCGAATTCGAACAGGCTCTCCACCGCATCCAGGTTGCGCCCGCAGTCGACGGTGAAACGCTTGGTCTCGGACACCTGCCCGAACCTGCCCGCTTCGAACGGCGCATAGGTCAACGTGAAGGCCGCGCGCCGCGGACCGCTCGACAGCACTTCGGCCTTCACGAAGTTGTCCGAGGTCCACAGTTTCGCCCCGTCCCAGATACCCGTGCCGCCCGCGCCCCGCGAGCCGCCGATGCTGTAGAGGTCGAGGCCTTCGCCTTCCTCGTCCTCGTGGAACTGATCGTGACCTTTCGCGTACCAGCGGTCGACGATGGGATACGCGACCCGTTTCCCCCAGACGTCGATGCCGCTGCCGCGCAGGCGCTCGCCGCCCGCGGCCGGCGTGTTGAGCGGCATGCCATACATGCGATGCGCGATGCGATCGTTCTCCCAGGCCATGTCGCCGTGCCGCTCGGGCACCACGCGCGCATATACGCAGGGCGGCTCGGGCGGCGTGGCCTGCGTGACTGGCTCGAGCGTGAACTCGGCGCGCTTCTCGCCCGCGGCGAAGTCGTACTGGAACACGAGGTCGTCGTACTGCGCACCCCGATGATCGTGCTGGTAGTTGGTGACCTGCAGCGGCAGCGACCGGCCGCGAGCGTCGCGGACCACGACGTGGAACATGCGCTGTCCCGGTGCCACCTTCTCGATCTCCGCGAAGGGCACGACCACGATTTCGCCCGGACGCGCCGCGTCGAGCTCGTGGGTCGCGACCAGGGTCGCTCCCGCGGCCAGGGCCGTTGCCGAAGCGCACACCAGGATTCCGCAGATCGCGCCACGCCAAAGGTTCTGCATGTTCTGTCCCTCCCCAGGAGGCTGATTATGGAACGATGATCGTCGGATCGACTACCGCCCAGAACGCCCACTTGGGATCGCGGTTCGTATCGAACAGCAGGGGGCGGTTCGTCCGATTCACCGGGAACGAATTGAGCCAGGTGTGATTGTCCGCGATGCCCCAGGTCGTGATCGACGTGACGCTCGGACGGTTGAATGCCGCGAACAGCTGGCGATACAGCGTCGCCTGCTGGGACAACGCCGATTGCGGCGGATTCGCGCCGTAATCGGCGGAGCAGGGCGGGATCGTGCGGGCGGAGAAACAGCTGCCCGGATCCTGGTAGATGGACACGTCGAGCTCCGTCACGTGGTTCTCGAGCGTGCTCGACACCGCCTCGACGGCGCTCAGCGCCGCGGTGACCTGCGCGACGTCGGCGCCGCGCTGCAGGTGGAACTGGTGCCCGACGCCGTTGATGTCCGCGCCCGTGCCGGCGTTCATGACGTCCTCGAGGATCGCGAGCACGTTGGCGCGTTTGCCCGCGCTCTCGGTGCTGTAGTCATTGATCATGAGTTTCATGTCGGCGCTGGTCAGGCTCATCGACGCGCGCGCCTGCGTCGCGAACAGGAAGGCGTCGCGCACATATTCGCTGCCGTCGGCGTCGCCCACGCTGTACGCGTCGTACCAGGGGCTGTTCGTGCGATAGGGGTTGGCGTCATCTGGTGTGTCCGAGGCCACCTCGTTGACGACGTCCCACGCGTACACCTCGGGGAAGTGCGTCATGACCGCGAAGATGTAGTCGCGCAGACGCTGGCGCACGGCCGCGCGATAGGTCGCCGGATCCGACCGGTCGCCCGCGAAGAACCAGGTCGGCGCGGTCTGGTGCCATAGCAGCGTGTGTCCGCGCACGCGCATCCCGTTGGCATGGGCGAACGCGACGATCTGGTCGGCGGGCGCGAAATCGGGCGCCGCCGCGGGCTCCTGCGTGCCCGGCGCGTTCGGCCAGATCGTGTCGGGCTTCATCGCGTTTTCCGCGGTGACGCTGCTCATGTGCCGCGCGAGCAGCGTGGCGTCCGCGCCGATCGTGGAGCTCGGCTCGATGGCGGCGCCCACTGGATAGTCCGCGACGCCGAAACGCCCGGCGATGACGGTCTTCAGCGCCGGGGCCGTCGCGGGATTGGGCAGCACGGGCGCCGGTGGGGCCGGAGGGCCGCTGTCCGGAGGGCCCGGGGTGCCGGTCTCGCTGCCGCCTCCGCCGCCGCATGACGCCAGGAAAAATACGGCCAAGAGGCCGGCCAGTGCAGGCAACGTTCTGCGCATTGCTCCTCCCCCATGCAGCGCGGCCACCGCGGTCGCGCACTCCAACTACTTCGAATTCTTCAGCCCGGCGGTCGATTGAACGTCGCGGCCAGGATGGCGCGTACCTCGCGCGTGCGCTCCGCCGAAGGTGGCCCCAGCAGTCCGCGCCTGTCAGGAGGCAGGTGCGCGAGGGCTTCTTCGGGCTCGCTGAAAACCAGGTGCTCGAACATCGCGCGCCACATCGCGCGTTGATCCGCGGGCAGGTCGCGCAGCGACATCGCCGCGTGCAGCAGCACCGCGTAGGGCGAACCCATCTTGGGCGTGGTGTTCCACCAGTAGTTGACCAGCACGTTGAACGGCGTGAGCGACTCGACCTGGTGCCACCAGCCGTACGGGATGTACAACGCGTCGCCCGGGCCGAGCTCGGCCTGCCTCGCATGGCGCAGCGCTTCGGCGAATCGCGGGTAACGCGCGAGGTCCGGCGCGTCGATCGAAACCATGCTGATCGGTGTGCCCGACGGCGTGAAATCGACCGGCCCCATGTACATGTTCGCCACCTGCTCGGGTGGGAACAGCGTGAAACGCCGTCGGCCGCCGACGACGCAGGCCACGTTGTACAGCGGATCGAAGTGCGTCTGCACCGTGATCGCATTGCCGATCCAGATGCGCGGATCCGCCGGTTGCGGAACGATCGGCAGCGGATGCTGCGCGGAGAAGTCGGGCAGGTATTTCTCGGTGCGCATCGACTCGAGGAATACGGCCGGCGCATCCGGAGCGGCTTCGAGCCCGAGCAGGCGATCGATCGTCGACCCGATCTGTCCGGGCATGCGGACGAAATTCAGGCCCGACATGTCCTCGCGATAGAACAGCCGCCCACCGGTCTCGCGCGGACATTCGATGACGGTGACCTGCGTGCCGCGATCGAATCCACGAAGGAGATCCGCGAGCGCGCGCGAACCTGCGCGCGCGGCGCGCACGGCCGGCCAGTCGTCCAACAACCCTTTGAGCACCACCGGCTGCGCCGCCGGCGTGATTTCCTCGCGGAATGTCTTGAGGTCGACGCCGTCTCGAACGAGGATTGGAGCGAATGCGTTCATGGGAGGGGCGGATGGTACAGCGAACGGGCAAGTCGTTGGTGTGGGCGGCGTGGGCGATTTGCGGGGTATTTCCCGCAGCGGCGCAGGCTGCGGAAAAGCACGCGACGGCGCCGTTGATGGCGCGCATTTTCTCGGACCACGTCGTCCTGCAGCGTGACCGCCCGATCGAGATCTGGGGCGATGCGCGGCCGGGTGAAGAAGTCACCGTAACGCTCTCGGGCGCGACCCGCAGCACACAGGCCGATGACGACGGACGCTGGCGACTCGCGTTGCCGGAACTGCCCGCGGGCGGCCCGCACAAGCTCACCGCGCGTACCACGACGCATCTGCAGAGCGCGGATGACGTGCTGGTCGGCGACGTCTGGTTGTGCTCGGGCCAGTCCAACATGGAATGGCCCGTGCGACTCGCGCTCAACGCGGATGCCGAGGTCGCGCAGTCGGCGAACGATGCGATCCGGCACCTCAAGGTTCCGAACTTCGCCGCCGTCGCGCCGCGCGCGGACTTCGATGCGCCGCTCGAATGGAAGATCGCGGGGCCGGACACCACGCAGCACTTTTCCGCGGTGTGTTACTACTTCGCGCGTGAGTTGCAGAAAACCACGGGTATACCCATGGGCCTGGTCAACGCCTCGTGGGGCGGCACACGCATCGAAACCTGGCTGAGCGCCGACGCTTTACGCGCGCTCGGCGGCAACGACGCGAATCTCGAGTTGTTAGGCACGCGCGCGCGCGACGTCGCCGCGGCGGACGCCCTCTGGGGCGAGACCTGGCAGAAATGGTGGACCTCGCAATCGGCAACGCGCGGCATCGCGCCGTGGACCACGGGAAAGAGCAGCGGCGACTGGCGCGCCGCGCCCGCGCAGCTCGGTCATTGGGAGCTGTGGGGCGAGCCGGCGCTGGCCAGCTACGACGGCATCGTCTGGTATCGCGCCCGCGCGAAGCTGAGCCGCGCGCAGGCGAAGCAGGCCGCGACGCTCGAGCTCGCGCAGGTCGACGATGTCGATCTCGTGTGGTTGAACGGCCGCGCGATCGCGAGCGGTTTCGGCGAGCAGCGGCGCAGCTACCCGGTGCCCGCCGGACGGTTGCGCGCGGGCGAGAACCTCGTCGTGGTCAACGTGTTCGACATGTGGGGCAATGGCGGACTGCGCGGACCGGCGGCTGAACTCGTGCTGCGGTTCGCGGACGGGTCCACCGCCGCGCTGGCGGACATCGAGTACCAATTGCCGCCGCCGGGCCTGTATCCGCCGCGCGCGCCGTGGGAGCCCATCGCCGGCATCAACATCCTCTACAACGGGATGATCGCGCCGCTCGGCAGGTTCGGCCTGCGCGGCGTGGCGTGGTACCAGGGCGAGGCTAACGGCTGGCTCGGCGACGCGCAGCGATACGAGGCGCAACTCGCCGGGTTGTTCGCGGACTTGCGGCGCCAGTTCGATGCGCCGCTGTCGTTCTTCGTCGTGCAGCTCGCGAACTGGGGCCCGTTGCCCGCCGGACCGGTAGATAGTGGGTGGGCCAGGCTGCGCGACGCGCAACGTCGAGCGGTCGCGGCCGACGGCAACGCCGGGCTCGCGGTCACGATCGACATCGGCAATCGCGACGACATTCACCCCGCCAACAAACAGGATGTCGGTAAACGCCTCGCCCGCGCGGCGCGCCACGTCGTGTACGGCGAAAAGATCTCGCCGACCGGCGCGCAGCCGCAGGCCGCACGGCGCGAGGGTCCGAACGTCATCGTGAGCTTCACGGACCACGCCGGTGCGCTGAACGTCATCGGCGCCCGCGACCCCGCCGGCTTCGAACTGTGCGGCGACGACCAGCCGAGCTGCCGATACGTGCGCGCGCAACTCACGCCCGCCGGCGACATCCGTCTCGACAACTCCGCCGGCGGCCCCACGACCCGCGTGCGCTTCTGCTGGGCCGACTCGCCGCTGTGCAATCTCTACGACGCCGAACTACCCGTCGGCCCATTCGAGCTGGCGGTGAATTAATGGGGACATTCCTCGTTTCCTGGAAACGGGGACAGACCTCACCGTCGGGTCTTCAACTCCCATGAAGAAAGGCCCCGATGCGAATCGCAGCGAGCGACCGCATCGGAGCCTTTTGTTCGACTACAGGTCTGTCCCCGTTTCCAGGAAACGAGGAATGTCCCCATTTACGCCAGCGAGATGGGGTGGCCCTTCTTGATCGACTCGTAAATGGCCGTCAGGTACTTGACGTCCCTGAGCCCCATTTCGCCGGGCACCTTCGTGGGGCGTTTGTGAATGATGCAGTCGGCGAAGTGGTCGAGCTCGAGCGCGAACTGGTCGGACGGCCCCATGTTGATCTCGGTGTTGTCGCTGCGACGGCCGCGGTTGCCGCCGTAGTAGTAAGCCGGGTCGAGACCGAACCAGCCGCGCGTGCAGGCCGCGCGGAAATTCTGGAAGCCGTTGGCGTTGTACGTGGTCGCGCAATTGGCGACCACGCCGCTCGGGAACTTCGACTGCCAGATGATCGTCTCGTCGACTTCGGCGAACTTCACCGGGTCGGTCTTGACCTCCGCCGCGCTGATCCAGATCGGCTCCTCACCCGTGAGCATCATGGTGGTCTGCAGGCAGTAGATGCCGACATCCATGAGCGCGCCGCCGCCGGCGAGGTCGCGTCGCAAGCGCCACTGCTTCGGATCGCCCGCCGCGAAGCCGAAGTTGGCGTCGATGATCTTGAGCTCGCCCAGTACCTTCTCGCGCGCGAGCCGTACGCACTCGAGGTGGTTGGGTTCGAACTGGCAGCGATAACCCACGCCCAGCATCACGCCCGCCTTGTTGCAGGCATCGATCATCTGCTGGCAGCGTTCGATCGAGATCTCCATCGGTTTCTCGCAGAACACGTGTTTGCCGGCGGCCGCGGCCACGAGCGCGTCGCGCAGATGCAGCGAATTCGGCGTCACGACATAGACGATGTCGATGTCCTTGTTCTTCGCGATCTGGTGCATGTTGTCGTAGCTGTAGACGCTCTTCGACGGCAGGTTGTATTTCTTCTGCCATTCGGCGGCCTTCGAGGGCGACCCGGTGATGATTCCGGCGAGTCGGCAATTTGCGGTCTTTTGCAGTGCGGGCGCGATCTGGTTGGTCGCAAGGCTGCCGAGTCCGCACAACGCCACTCCGAGCTTGCGCGCCGGTGCCTGTCCGCTGGAAACGCCCGCGATCAGCGGGGTGGCGGCGAGGGCGGCGGTCTGGGCTAGGAATCTGCGGCGCGCGTTCTGCATGGCTACGGGTCCTCTCTGGGTTTCACATTCGAGTAATCACAACGGCGAGCGAGTCTAGCTCAACAGTCGCGGCTCATCTGC
>JAEZCN010000071.1 GCA_023433515.1 Pseudomonadota bacterium | reverse complement strand
CGCCAGGAAGACTGGATTCCCCTACGTTTTGCCCCGGACACGCCGATAGCGGATTGACGCATTTCGCTTCGGGGTTGGTAGGGCAATGCAGGGTCGTCAAACGCGCCGCTGGTACAACGCGATTCCGGTGACCGGGCGCTTTCACATAATGCTCGTGATCCTCTTGTTGTCGGAGGCGGTCATCGTCGGTGGCTGCCTGCGGGCGATGGATCAGCACACGGAGGCCGGCGTGGAGCTGGCGCAGGTCGCGTCCGTGCAGCGGGCGCTCGATCGCGCGCTGACCCTGCAGTCACAGGGCGCGGCACAGCTGCAGTCGCCCGGTACGCCCGGCGCCGCCGAATTTCCGCGCGCGCTGCGAACGCAATTCGATGCGATCTGGGCATTGCCCGCGTCTCCCGAGGTCAGATCGATCACCGACACGCTGCGTCAGCCGGCAATCCAGTACCTCGAGGCTATCGAGACGCACGTTCTCACCAGCGCGGGTGGCGGCGCGGACTGGGCGTTCGCGAACATCGAGCCGCGCCGAACGGAACTCGCGAACGCGCTGACCGAGGCGATGGAGCGCATGCGCGGTGTCCTGCATCGCATGGAAACGCGAGTCATCGCCGAGGCCAATCGTTCCAGTGTCGTCACGGCATGGGTGATCGGCGGCGGATTGCTGGCGGCGGGCATCGTCATCGCGGTGTTCCTCTTCATCGCGAATTCACTGCAGAAGTCCATCCACTCCGTCGCGGAAGTCGCGCAGGCGCTGGCCGCGGGCGACATGGACAACCGCTGCGACGTCTCGGGCAGCGACGAGGTGAGTGGTCTGGCGCGCATGGTCAATCTGCTTGCGGACACCATGCAGGGCATGTTGACGCGCCTGCGCAGCGAGGCGGGGCGCAGCACCTTCAGCAACCAGCTGGTCGAAGCGCTCGAAATGGCCGACTCGGAGGCGGAAGCCGATCGCGTCATCGCGCGTGCGATGGGCGCGATCTCGGAGGTGCATCCGATGGAGTTGCTGCTCGCGGATTCGTCGCGGGCGCACCTCGAACGCGCCTGCGTGCATCCCAAGACCGGCTCGCCCAACTGCTCGGTCGATTCGCCGTACAGCTGTATCGCGGTACGCCGCGGGCATCCGCAGATATTCCCGGACGCCGAGGCGCTCAACGCCTGCCCGAAGCTGCTGGGACGCATGGGCGGTGCATTGTCGGCGGCCTGCGTGCCCGTCAATTTCATGGGTCGCGCGCTCGGCGTGCTGCACGTCGCGGGCGCCAAGGGCAAACCACCGAACGCGGAACAGATCGCGCAACTCACGGCGCTCGGCGTGCACGCCGGCAATCGTATCGGCACGCTGCGGGCTTTCGAACGCTCGCAGCTCCAGGCGAGCACCGACAGCCTCACGGGTCTCGCGAACCGGCGCGTGGCGGAGGAGGTGCTCGCGAATCTGCTCGCGGTCGATTCGGCGTTCGCCGTCGTCATGGCGGATCTCGACTACTTCAAGCGCCTCAACGACACGATGGGGCACGACGCGGGCGATCGCGCGCTCAAACTGTTCTCGGATACCGCGCGCGGCGTGGTGCGCGACCGCGATCACGTCGTGCGCTGGGGTGGCGAGGAGTTCGCGCTGCTGCTGCCGGGCGCGAACGCGGAGCGTGCGCTCGAGGTGGTGGGAAGATTGCGGGCCGCGCTGGCGCAGGCGCATCTCGTTTCGGGGACGCCGATCTTCACCGCCAGTTTCGGTATCGCCGATTCGTCGATGGCGCGCGACCGGGAGGCGTTGATCCGGCTCGCCGACGAGGCGCTGTACCGCTCGAAGCAGGCGGGCCGCGATTGCTGCACGGTGGCGGATCCGCTGCTCGTGGGTCCGTCCGCGCTGCGTCGCGAGCGCGATCAGGGCGCGGTCGTGGACATCGCGCAGGTGGCGCGCAGCGGCTGATCGTCAGCGGGGATCCATCCCCACTTTTTGCACCGGCACCTAATCCCCACCGGCAGCCGGAGTGGGGGGACGGACTTCGCAGGTGAACTTGTCGTCGCGCCATTCGACCTGCGCCGACGTGCCCTTGACGAGGAAGCTCACGTTCGGCGCGACGAACTTCGTGCCCTTGGCGCCGGGCTCGGACCACGCGATGACGGTCTCGCTGCCGCGCTGCAGACGGGCGCTCGCGGGTTCGGTGTGAAAGTACTTCGCGACGATGGGGTCCGCGCGGTTCGCGCAATCGAACGTGTAGGGTCCGCGCGAGGGCACCAGTTCGTAGAGGGCCTGCAGCTCGCCGATGCGCGATTGATAGGCCCGTCCGACGCAGGCCCGGATCGCGTCGCCATCCTTCGAGCACTCGTCGCGAGTCGCCGTCCAGCTCTCCTGTTCGGCGCGCAGCGCCTTCCTTTCCTTCTTTGCCTTCGAAAACGCGGCGCGATACACCTCGTCCATCTTGCGGTCGAGCGCTGCGAGGTCGACATCCTTGCAGACCAGCGCCTGGACGTCGCCCTGCGCTTTGCGGCAGTCGAACGCCGGGCCGTCGGCGGCGGCGGCGAGGAGGGGCAGCAGGGCCATGGTAGTCAGTACGATGTGTCGCATCTCAGCTCCCGAAGTCGAAGAAACGGCGCGGCGAGTCGCGTTCGGTGTCGCGCACGCAGCGGCGATCGATGAGTTTCCAGGTCGCGCAGTCCACGGTCATGGTGAGCGTGCCGCAGGTCGGCAGGTCGTTGGTCACGGCCTCGGGCGCGAGCGAAATCGCGGCGGCCGATATTCCAGGATTGTGGCCGATGACCATGAGGTGACCGATGCGCGGTCCAGTCGCGCGGATCGTCTCGATGATGTATTCGCCGTCGGCCAGGTACAGGGAGTCCTCGGCCTGCAGCCGGCGCGCGGCGACGCCGAGCACCTTGGCGAACGTCGCGGCGGTTTCGCGCGCGCGCACGGCCGCGCTCACGAGGATCAGCTCCGGCACGAGACCGCGTTCCTGGAATCGCCGCGCCATCTCGCTGGCCTCGTTGTGTCCCTTGCGGCTGAGCGGACGCTCGAAGTCACGCACGCTGGAATCGTGCTCCGCGTTCGCGTGCCGGATGAGCGTGAGACGCTGCGGCTTGTTAGTGGTCGTCAAGGACGAATCTCGATGCGTCCCGCCGACTCGCGCACTTCGAAGATCCGCAGGGGCTCGTAGGCGGGAGGGGACAGCGCATCGCCGGTGCGCAGGCAGAAGCGCGCGCCGTGGCGTGGACAGGTGATTTCCGAATCCTCGATCGGGGCATCGTCGAACGGCGCGTCGTCGTGGGTACAGCGGTCCTCGAAGGCGTAGAGGTTGCCATTGACCCGCGCGACACGCACGCGGTAGCCGTCGACTTCGCTTTCCAGGCGTTGCGTGGCGGCCAGATCCGCCGCGCTCCCGATATCGACCCAGTCGGACATGATGTTAGGAGTCGTGCCTCGTCAGAACATTCCGGTCTGCAGCCGTGCCGCCTCGGACATCATCGACTGGTTCCAGGGCGGATCGAACACCAGCTCCACGTTGGCCGCCCCCACCGTGGGGATGATCTCGAGTTTCTGCTTGATGTCCTGTACCAGCACGTCGCCCATGCCGCAGCCCGGTGCCGTGAGCGTGAGGCGCACGTCGATCGTGCGCTCTCCGTCCGGCTGGACGCTCACCGTGCATTCGTAGATCAGCCCGAGGTCGACGATGTTGATCGGGATCTCGGGGTCGTAGCAGGTCCGCAACTGGTCCCACGCGATGGCGAGCACGTCGTCCTCGGTGGCATTCGGCGGCAGTTCGGGTGGTTTGACGACTTCCTTGCCGATCGCGTCGGCGTCCGCGCCCGCGAGCCGGAACAGGTTGCCTTCCATGTACAGCGTGAAGCTGCCGCCGAGCGCCTGCGTGATGAAGCCCGACTGGCCGGACTTGAGCTCGATCTCGATGCCCGCCGGGACCATCACGGCCTTGACGTCGCGTTGCAGGACGAACGGTTCGTTGTCGTAGGTGCGCATGTAGGAATTCGATCTGTCTATTCGGTCTGCACCGTGGTCGGGCTGCGTTCGAGTGCGGCGTTGAGCGTGTGCCAGGCGAGACTGGCGCACTTCACGCGCACCGGAAAATAGCGCACGCCGGACAACGCGGCGAGTTTGCCGAGGTCATCGGGCACCGGCGCATCGTGTTTCGTCAGCACTGCGTGGATCTCGTTGAACAGCCGCGCGATCTCGGAGCGCGGTTTTCCCTTGACGGCCTCGCACATCAGCGACGCGGAGGCGACGGAGATCGCGCAGCCCTTGCCGTCGAAGCGCAGGTCGCTGACACGGTCGCCGTCGAGTCGCAACGTGACGTGCAGGCGGTCGCCGCACAGCGGGTTGTGCCCGTCGGCGGATGAGTCCGCAGGGTCGAGACGACCGAACAGCCGCGGGCTCTTGTTGTGATCGAGGATGACCTCGCGATACAGATCCTTGAGGTCCATCAGGCAAACACCTCGCGGGCCTTTGTCAGCGCCGCGGCCAGCGCGTCGATGTCGGACTCGCGCGAGTAACACGCGAACGAGGCGCGCGCGGTGGCGGGCACATCGAAGAATTCCATGACCGGCATCGCGCAGTGATGCCCGGTACGTACAGCGACGCCTTCCGCGTCGAGAATGGTGCCGAGATCGTGTGGATGGATTCCATCCACGACGAACGAGATCACCGCGGCTTTGTCGGGGGCCGTGCCAATGATCGTCAGGCCGGGCACGCGCTGCAGCTTCTCCGTCGCGAGCCCGAGCAGGCGCTGCTCATGCGCATGGATGCGCTCGATGCCGATCGATTCGATGTAGTCGATCGCCGCGGCCATGCCGACCGCGCCCGAGATGTTGGGCGTGCCGGCTTCGAACTTGAACGGCAACGCGTTGTAGGTGGTCTTCGCGAAGCTCACCGTGAGGATCATGTCGCCGCCGCCCTGCCACGGCGGCATGGCTTCGAGCAACGCCTCGCGGCCGATGAGCGCGCCGATGCCGGTGGGTCCGTACATCTTGTGCGCGGAGAACGCGTAGAAATCGCAATCGAGCGCCTTGAGATCCACACGCTGGTGCGGCACGGCCTGCGCGCCATCGACCAGCACCACGGCCCCGCGCGCGTGCGCGAGGCGCGTGATCTCGCGCACCGGCAGCACCGTGCCGAGCGCGTTCGAGACGTGCGCGCAGGCGACGATGCGCGTGCGCGGAGTCATGCACGCGGCGACGTCGTCGAGCGAAACCACGCCGCGTTTGTCCATCGGCACGGCCTTCAGGACCGCGCCGGTCTGCTCCGCGACGAGCTGCCAGGGAACGATGTTGGCGTGGTGCTCGAGCGAGGTGAGCAGGATCTCGTCGCCGGGTCGCAGGCGAGGGCGCGCATAGGACTGCGCGACCAGGTTGATCGCTTCGGTCGTGCCGCGCGTGAAGATGACCTCGCGAGTCGCAGCCGTGTTCACGAACGCGCGCACGCGCTCGCGCGCATGTTCGAACATCTGCGTGGCTTCCTGGCTCAGCCGGTGGACGCCCCGATGCACGTTCGCATGGTGCAGCTTCTCGTAGTCGTTTACCGCGTCGATCACGACTTGCGGGCGCTGCGAGGACGCCGCGCTGTCGAGGAACACGAGCGGCTTGCCGTTCACCTCGCGCGCGAGGATCGGGAAATCGCGCCAGATGCGCTGCGCGTCGTATGCCGCCGGTGCGGCCTGGCTTGCGGCAACACTCATGATCGATCTCCCACGAGGCCGAGCGCGGAGACTTCGAGGAGCTGCTGCGAGACGAGCTGTTCGACTTCGCGACGCAATTCCGCGGGTTCGATCTTCGATACCGCGTCTTCGATGAAGGCCCACTGCAGCAGAGACTGCGCGGTGGTGCGCTCGATGCCGCGCGACAGCAGGTAGAACAGCATCTGTTCATCCAGTTTGCCGGTGGTCGCGCCGTGTTTGGCCTTGACGCGGTCCGTGTAGATCTCGAGTTGCGGGCGCGCGGCCGCTTCGGCGCCGCCGCCTGTGAGCAGTGTTTTCAGAGACTGGTCCGAATCCGCGTCGAACGCGTTCTCGCGCACGATCATCTTGCCGTTGAACGCCAGCTTGCCGCGCTCGGTGGCGATGCCGCGAAACACCTCGCGCGTCGCGGTATCGGGCGCCGCGTGTTCGATCTCGGCGAACGCATCGAGCGACTGCAGGCCGTTCGCGATGCTGGCCGCGATGAATTCACAGCGCGCGGCGCGACCGGCGAGCTTGATGAACGCGGTGGAGCGCGCCGCGACGCCTCCCAGCGTGATGGAGCGGAAGCGGTAGTTGGCATGCTCGCCGACCCGCGTGATCAACGTGTCGAACACGCTCGCGCCATCGGCGCAGTTCTGGATGCGGGTGTGATCGACCTTGGCGCGCGCGTTGAGCGCGATGTCGACCGCGGCATTCACGACGGAGTCGCGCGCATTGACGCTCACGTGCCGCTCGATGAGCTTCAGTGACGAGTCGCGACTGGCATGCACCTGCAGGCGTGGATAGGCGATGCCTTCCGAGGCGGGCGAAGCGGCCACGAAGATCACCTCGATCGCGGCCGATGCATTCTCGTTCAGCGACAGGTGCATCACCTGTTTGCCGCGCGCCGCATTGGCGCGAGCGAGCGCGAAATCGATTCCCTCGGAGGCCAGGTCCGCATCGAGGATTTCTGCGACCGCGCCGGCGGTGTGGTCGAGAATCGCGACCACGGGATCGCGCCGCTGTTCGGACAGCGCCGGTGCGAAATGTCCGTCGACGAATACCCAGCGGGAAAAACCGGGGATGGCCGGCGGCAAGGCGTCGGATGGAACGAGGGGACTCGCCGGCACGGCCTCGGGCCGCGCCTTCGCGAGCGCGCGCAGGTTGGCGTAGCGCCAGTTCTCGTCGCGGTTGTTGGGCAGGACGTTGGTCGCGGGCGCGGACATGTCAGGCGACCTCGAGCACCCAATCGTAACCGCGCTTCTCGAGCTCGCGCGCTAAGTCCTTGTCGCCCGACTTCGCGATCCTGCCGCGCGCGAGAACGTGCACCTGGTCCGGGACGATGTGGTCGAGCAGGCGCTGGTAGTGCGTGATCAGCAGGACTCCGCGGTCCGGCGCGCGCAGGCTGTTCACGCCTTTCGCGACGACCTTGAGCGCGTCGATGTCGAGTCCCGAATCCGTTTCATCCAGCACCGCGAGCGCGGGCTCGAGCACCAGCATCTGCAGGATCTCGTTGCGTTTCTTCTCGCCACCCGAGAAGCCTT
>JAEZCN010000048.1 GCA_023433515.1 Pseudomonadota bacterium | reverse complement strand
TCGGCAGATCGCCGTGAGCGCACGCGGGATGATCGCATTACGTCACATGCACGTGCGGCAGCGCACATGCCTGTGCAGCTGGAGGACGGCAGTGGATCGATACATGAAAAACGCGAACCCGGTCACGTTCGGACGAGCCCTGTTCGACATGGGCGCGCGCGCGATCGTCGTCGGACTCGCGGTGTTGCTGGCGGGCTGCACGCAGGGACCCGGCGGCGACGGCATCGGTCTGGCGAGCGGCCAGGATCCGGACCCGGCCACGGTCGACTTCCCGATCTTCTACATCCGCCACCCCGTTCCCGAGGAGCAGGACAACATCACGCGCCTGCGCCCGTTCAACGAGGACGAGGAATATTCCGCGACCCTGTGGAAGCGCGACCGCGCCTCGCCGGGATCGCCCGAGGTCGAAATCACCGCGCGGCTGCGCACGGAGGAATTCGGCGGCGACGCAGAAGACCGCTACGACATCAAGGATCTCGCCGTTTCGCCCACCGGCCTCAAGGTGGCTTTCGCGATGCGCGGCCCGCTCGACGAACTCGACGACGAAGAAGATCCGCCGACCTGGAACATCTGGGAATACGACATCGAGACCGACGCGCTGCGCCGGGTCATCACCTCCGACATCATCGCGGAGGAAGGCCAGGACGTCTCCCCGGCCTATCTACCGGACGGACGCATCGTGTTCTCCTCGACGCGCCAGCGCCAGTCGAAGGCCATCCTGCTCGATGAAGGCCGGCCGCAGTACGAGGCGCGCGCCGTGCCCGGCAACGAATCCGCCTTCGTGCTGCACGTGATGAACGGTGACGGCACGGACGTCCAGCAGATCACCTTCAACCGCTCGAGCGACATGGATGCGACGGTGCTGCAGAACGGACGCATCCTGTTCACGCGCTGGGAGAACAGCAGCACCGGCAACGGACTGCACCTCTACACCACGAATCCCGACGGCACCGACACGCAGCTGCACTACGGCGCGCTGTCGCACGCGACCGGAACGCCCGCGACGATTCCCGATCCGAACAACCCCGGCCAGACGATCCCCAACAATCGTTCGGTCGAATTCACGCGCGCCCGCGAGATGAGCGACGGCAGGCTCATGGTGCTCGCGCGCGAACGCACCAACGTCGACTTCGGCGGCAAGCTGATCATCGTCGACGCCAACAACTTCGTCGAAAACCGCCAGCGCGTTCCCACCGACATCACCGAAAACGTCACGGGCATCGGCCCCGCGCAGACGAACGCGACCCTCAACGACGTGCGCACCATTCCCGGCCCGTCGCCGGGCGGCCGCTTCGAAACCGGCTTCCCGTTGTGGGATGGCACGAACCGCATCCTCGTGAGCTGGTCGCAGTGCCGGCTGCTGGACGTCGAGGATCCGACGCGCATCGTGCCTTGCACCGATGCCCGACTCGCCGATCCGACCGTGCAGACCGCCCCGCCCCTCTACAGCATCTGGATGTTCGATCCGGGCCAGAACACGATCCTGCCGGTGATGCAGCCGGTCGAAGGCGTCATGGTGACCGAGGTGCTGGCCGCGCAGCCGCGCACGCCGCTGCCCGCCGTGATCCTCGACAAGCAGCCGCCGGAGATCGACGGCGACCTGGCCGCCGAGGGCGCGGGCGTGCTCGCGATCCGCAGCGTCTACGACTTCATGGGCGTGGAAAACGCGCGCATCGCCAACAACACGCCCTCGACGATCGCCAACCTCTCGAATCCCACGAACCCCGCGTACCCGAATCGCCTGATCCGCTTCGTCCGCGCCGAGCGGATCATCCCGATGCCCGACGATCCGGACGCGCTCGACGACGGTGATCCTGACAACTCCGCCTTCGGCGGATCGAACGTCATGCGCCAGATCCTCGGCTACGCGCCGGTCGAACCCGACGGCTCAGTGCGCATGAAGATCCCGGCCAACGTCGCGTTCCAGCTCTCGCTGCTCGACCGCAACGCGCAGCGCGTCGGCACCTCTCACAACGTTTCGCTCGCGCTGCGCCCGGGCGAACTGCTCGAGTGCAATGGCTGCCACGTACGCGATCCGCAGAATCCGCGCGCGCACGGCCGCAAGGGCCTCTACAACTCCGCGTATGCCGGCGCGACGGCCACCGGCTCGGCGTTCCCGGGAACGGTGTTCACGATCTCCCCCGAAGTCGGCGACACGATGGCTCGCGCCCGCTCGCGCGCCGGATCGGTGTGCGTCGATCCCAACACGACCATCGACAACTGCGGCCTGCAGTCGATCACGCCGAGCGCCGACGTGGTCTACAACGAGATCTGGATGGATACCCCGCCGCTCGAGGCGTCGTTCTCCTATAGCTACTCGCGCGTACCTGTTAGCCCGGCGAGTGCTCCCTGCTTCCCGGTGTGGTCGCCGGCCTGCCGCATCTCGATTCATTACGCGACCATCGGTACCCGCGCCGGACACATCCATCCGCTGTGGTCGGTGCCGCGTCCCACCGCGGGTGTCGACGACGGCACCGGCACCGGCACTCTCATCTATCCCGAGACCTGCACGTACTGTCATTCGCGCGTGAACCCGACGGATCCCACGCTCGTGCAATTGCCGGCCGCGTCGCTCGAACTGACGGACGAAGACAACGCGAACGGACTGCAGAAACTCGCGTTCCGCCACCTGGTGCTGGACAGCCGGCCGGAGCTGGAACTGGACGTGAATGGCGCGATTCAGGTTAGACTTATTACGAACGCCATGGGAGAACAGGTGCCGGTGTTGATCTCGCCGCCGATGCAGGCGGGGAATGCGCGGGCGTCGACGCGGTTCTTCAACCGGTTCCGTGAGGGCGGAACTCACGAAGGTTATCTAACAGCTGACGAACTGCGCTTGTTGTCGGAGTGGCTGGATATTGGAGCTCAGTATTACAACGACCCGTTCCGGCCCACTCCGCAGAATTAGTGCGCTCGCATTCGTCCTCGCATGCCTCGTCTCGGTAAACGTCCTGGCCAGGGAGACGCCCGAGCAGAAGGCGGAGCGGATCGACGAAAAGGCGGCCGCACGAGAGGCGGCGGAGAAGGAAAAACTCCTGCAGGTGTTCGTCAGCGAGCCCTATCTCGAGCTCTCGACGGGTCCCGGCCGCGGCTTTCCCGTGTTCCACGTCATCGAGCGCGAGGCGTCCGTCGACGTGCTCTTCCGTCGCACCGACTGGTTCAAGGTGCGCGACGAACAGGGAGTCGAAGGCTGGGCGCGCGCGCGCGACATGCGCCGCACCGTGCTCGCGGACGGCTCGCCATTCATCTTCAACCTGGGCGACCGCGCGGGCTTCACGACGCACGACTGGGAACTCGGCATCGGTGGCGGCGACTACGGCGGCGCGAATCTCATCAGCGCGTTCGGCGCCTTCTCGCTCACCGACAACATGAAGATCGAGGCGCACGTCTCGCAGTACCTCGGCAATTTCTCGAACGGCTGGAAGGCCGAGGTCGGCATCAATCACGTGTTGTTCCCGGAATGGCGCTGGTCGCCGTTCCTGCAGCTCGGCACGGGCGTCGTCTACGTCGAACCGGCCGCCACCATCATCCTGCCCGACGACCGCACGGACCAGACGGCGTACGTGGGCGCGGGCATGCGTTTTTATCTCACCCGGCGCTTTTATCTCCGCGCCGACTATCGCTGGCACACGGTGTTCACGAGCCGCGATGACAATCAGGAGCTGGAAGAATGGAAAGTTCAAATCGCCTGCTTCTTCTAGCAGTGCTACTCATCGGTGCGTCGCTTGCGACCGGTTGCGCGTCCAGGCGTGCACTCGAGCAGCAGCAGTCCGAGGAACAGGCCGCGGCCGAGGAAGCCGCGGAAGAAGCGGACTCGACGCCGCCGCGCGTCATCGAGCCCAACGTCGTGCGTCGCAAGATCAAGACGCCCAAGATCGACAACGAGAACTGGGAGATCGGCGCGGGGGCCGGCTTCCTGTCCATCGAGGATTTCGGCACCAACCAGACCTACGCCGCGCAGCTCACCTACCATGTGACAGAAGACTTCTTCTTCCGCGGCGATCTGGGGCAATCCACGGCCGGACGCACGAGTTTCGAGACGCTCGGCGGCAACATCGAGCTACTGACGGGAGATGAGAGGCGCTTCACGTATTACAGCCTCTCGCTGGGCTACAACTTTCTGCCTGGCGAAGTCTTCTTAGGTCGCAAGACCGCCATGAACAGTGGTTTCTATGTTCTGGCGGGCATCGGGAGCGTTGATTTCGGTGGAGACGACCACCTGACCATCAACCTCGGCGCGGGATTCCGCGTGTTGCCCACCGACTGGCTGGCCATTCACATCGCAGTGCAGGACCGCGTGTTCGATTCGGATCTGCTCGGCGAGACGAAGGTCACCAACAACATCGAAATGCTGCTGAGTGCGACCGTCTTCTTCTGACGGAGTCAGTCATGACGGCAGGAAAGTTGAATCGGATCTTCAAGGGCTTCGCGGTCGCGGTCGTGTGCGCCTCCGCCGCATTGGCGGCGTCTTCCTCGGGCCCCGCTCCAGGCTTCACGCTGAGCGCCCGCGGCGGCAAGAACATCTCGCTCGACCAGTTCAAGGGCCAGGTGGTCATGATCAATTTCTGGGCAACCTGGTGCGGCCCGTGCCGTCAGGAAATGCCGCTTCTCGAGGACATCTACAAGAAGTACAAGCCCATGGGCTTTACGATGCTGGCCGTGAACGTCGAGCCGGACACCAAGGCCGCCGAGGCCTGGCTGGGCAAACTCTCGAAGCCCGTGACCTTCCCGGTCGCGTTCGACGTGGATAGCAAGGTCAGCAAGATGTACAAGGTCGCCGGCATGCCGAGCACGGTGTTCGTCGACCGCAAGGGCAACGTCCGGGTCATGCACAAGGGCTACAAGCCCGGCGACGAGAACTTCTATCTCACGCAGATCCGTTCGATGCTCAAGGAATAGTGAGGAGACATTTCGATGCGAGCCTGCAGTCTGTTGTCCGTGGTCGCCCTCGCGCTGCTCGCGACGGGCTGCAGTTCCATCGAACCGTGGGTGAAGCCCTACGACCGCGAGAATCTCGCGGATCCGATCATGGGCAGCCGCGCCGCGGTGTCGCAGGACTTCCTCGACCACGTGTTCGAGGCGCGCGAAGGCTCGCGCGGCGCGACCGGCGGCGCCGGCGGCGGCTGCGGCTGTAACTAACTACCGCCCATGCCCCACAAGATGCGCACAGGTCTCGCCCGATACGTCATAACCTGCCTCGCCCTGTTCGCGACGGGCGCGGGCGCGGGCGTGCTGCCCGAGGACCGGGCCGACGTCCTGTACTTCCGCTACGACGGCGGCGGCGTCGTGATCTCCGGCCCCTCGATGCTGGTGCGCAAGAGCATCGGCGAAAACGTGTCGGTGCAGGCCAATTACTACATCGACATGGTCTCGTCGGCGTCGATCGACGTCGAGACCTCGGCGAGCCCGTACGAGGACGAGCGCACTCAGTACAGCCTGTCGGCCGATTTCCTGCACGGCAAGAGCACGTACAGCATCGGCTACGTCAACAGCGACGAGAGCGACTACAAGGCCAAGACCATGTTCGCGGGCGTCAGCCACGACATGTTCGGCGATCTCACGACGATCTCGTTCGCCTACAAGACCGGCCAGAACGAGGTGTTCCGCAACATCAAGATCGACGATGTGAAGCAGAACGACCCGGCGTTCTTCGACGAGATGGAGACGCAGAGCTACAGCGTTTCGCTGTCGCAGATCGTCACGAAGAACATGGTGATTTCGGGCCAGTACGAAGTGATCACGGACGAGGGATTCTTGCGCAGTCCGTATCGCTCGGTGCGTTACTTCGTCGATCCGATCGCCGGCACGCAGGGCACGCAATCGGAGATCTACCCGAACACGCGTTCGAGCAATGCCGCGTCGATCCGCGCCAAGTACTTCCTGCCCTGGCGCGCCGCGGTCGACACGATGTACCGCTTCTATACCGACACCTGGGGTGTCGCCGGCCAGACGGCGGAGCTCGGCTACGTGCATCCGCTCGACAATCCCATCTGGGGCGGCAACTGGATCTTCGAAGGCCGGGTGCGCTACTACACGCAGGAAGCCGCGGATTTCTACATGGACATCTTCCCGCGCGCCAACTACGCCAACTTCATGGCGCGCGACAAGGAACTCGCGACCTACAGCGCCGTGACCGTCGGCGTGGGCGCGACCTACGAATTCAAGATCGAGCGGTTCCCCTGGCTCTCGAAGGGTCAGATCAACTTCCGCTACGACTTCATGACCGTGAACTACGACGACTTCCGCGATGCCCGCCAGAGCATCGGGAGTTACGGAATCGCGCCGGAGAACCCGGTGGCCGCGGGCGCGGAAGATCTCTACACGCTCGAAGCAAACATCTTCCAGTTCTACATCTCCGCGTTCTTTTAATGGGGACATTCCTCGTTTCCTAGCAAAAGGGGACAGACCTCGATTGCGGGCTCGATGAGTCGCGGCGCCCAGCGCAGTTTGAGGTCGTCGCTTGCCGGCACCGTGCCTTGCGCGAACGCCGGATGCGCCGCGTACGTAGCTCAGCCCCATCGCATGTGCACCGTCCATGCCGTGCACGGGTGGCGGTGATCGCCGGGACTCGTCGAGGGCGCACCGACGCGACTATCGCCCCGCATCGCTCGTAGCTGGCGATAAACATTCGCCTCGCTGGGTGGCTGAGAGAAAGTCGCGAGCCTCGTTGGCAGCGTGCTCCCAGTTAGGTCTGTCCCCGTTTGCTAGGAAACGAGGAATGTCCCCATTAATCGGCGGGCTTGCCGAACTGGAGGCCGCCGTCGTGCAGGCCGATGTCGGGGCGTTTGCGTAGTTCGATCATTTCGGCGCCAGCGAGCAGTACTGGGCCGTAGCCATGGGCCGCGAGGACGTGCACGGGGCGGTACATGTAGAACATGGGTTCCCAGCCGACACCAGTGCCGACGCAGGTGCCTTCAACCTGGCCTTTCGCGTTCACTTTCTTCGCGACGGCGTTCCAGCCGAGTGAGGTCGCGGGGCCGAACGCGCGTGCGTCGAGCCAGCCGCGGTTGATGCCGCGCGCGAGCGCGAACACGAACATCGCGCTCGCGGAGGTCTCTTCGTAGGATTCGGAACGATCCAGCAGCTGGTGCCACAGACCGGCGTGGCCCTGGCGCGCGGTCAGTCCCGCGGCGTGCTCGCGAAACAACGCGAGGATGCGTGGCCGTGCGGGATGGTTCTCCGGCAGCACGTCGAGAAGTTCGGCCATGGCCATGATGGCCCAGCCGTTCGCGCGCGCCCAATGGAAGGCCGGGTGTGGATCCATCTCCTGCACCCACGCGTGCATGAACAGCTTCCTGTCCTTCACGAACATGCGGTCCGCGAACTGCAGGATCTGTTTCGCCGCGTCGTCGTAATACTTGCGGTCACCCGTGAGTTTTCCGGCCTGCGCGAGGCACGGCACGCTCATGTAGAGATCGTCGAGCCACAGCGTATCGGGCAGCGGACGGTTGCGCGCCAGCGTGCCGTCCTTCAGCCGGAACTGCCGCACGTGCACCCAATCCAGCCAGTTGTCGATCCACGGTTTCAGCGTGCCCGACCCCAGCCCCGCCCGCTCCGCCTTGATCAGCGCGGCGCACATCGCGCCGGCGTCATCGAGTCTTTCGGGCAGCAACATGCCGCGCAGCCAGACGCCGTGCGCCGGGCGCGGGTAGTTAGCATGCGTGGTGTCGGGCTTCATGTTCGCGCGCGCGTGCGCCGCGAGTTTCGCCACCGCCGTGATGCGTTCGTCGGTGTACCGGTCGTAGCGCGGATCACCCGTGATCCGGGACAGCAGCAGCATGCCGGCGTAAGTCACGCCCCACTCGTAGCTCACGATCAGCAGGTCCGTGCGCTCGAGCGCCACGGTGGGCGGCAGCTTCGCCAGGTCGGTCACCGCCTCGCCCGTGTCGCCGTCGATCGCACGCACCGGAGCGGCTTCGACCACGTAGTCGTGGATGCGATCGAGCAGCTCGCGGATCTGTTCCGTCGTGGCGAGCGGATAGGGAGTCGGGTAGTTGACCTCGAGCCGTCCCGAGTAGACGCCGGGATTCTGCCGCGGCGATGTGTGGACTTGCTGAGGTGTCGATTGGCCCGCCGCGACGGCGGTCAATCCGATGCAGAACAGGGAAGCGCGGACCATGCGAGTGAAACGCATTCGAGACCTCGTCGAGTTGCCGGTCCGAAGGGTCCGCGTCCTTCGGGGCGGCAAGATTAACCCAGAATGACCCGGCGGCGGGATTGGTCAACCCGGCGGGGCCAGGCCCTTCGAATACAACACCCGTCCGTCCGGCGTCACCGCCACGGCATCCACGTCGGGCAGCGTATCGATGAACCCGATGCCCTCTTCCGCGCCCATGATGAACACGCTCTTGGTCAACGCATCGGTGCGCGTCGCGCTGGTGCTGATGATCGTCACGCTGCGCACCTTGCGCGCCGAATCGCCGGTCTTCGGATCGATGATGTGGTGGAACCGCTTGCCGTCCTCGATGAAGTATCGCTCGTAATCGCCCGAGGTCGAAAACGAGGCATCGGTCAGCGGAATGCGTAGGAAGAACTTGTCTTCGTGGTCGGGGTCGCGAATGCCGACCACCCATGGCCTGCCGAAACGATCGCCGATGATGCGCGTGTCGCCGCCCGCGTTGACCATCGCGCGCGTGATGCCGAGCTTCTTCAGGATCTCGATGCCCATGTCGACCGAATGGCCCTTGGCGATGCCGCCGAGGTCGATACGCATGCCGGGCCGCTGGAAGAACACCGTGTGTTCCTTCGGATCGAGGACCATCTTGCGCCAGTTGATACCCGGCAGCGCGGCATCGATCGCCTTCTGGTCGGGATGCACACCCTTCTTGAAGTCGTAGAGGTAACCCACGCTTGCGTAGGTGATGTCGAACGCGCCGTTCGTGAGCTCCGAATATTCGACCGACACCTGCAGAAGGCGGAACAGCTCCTCGCTGATCTTCACCGGGTGTCTCGATGCCTCGCGATTGACGAGCGAGATCTCGGTGTCTTCCTTCCAGGTGCTCATGAGGCGGTCGATCCGCTTCATGTCGTCGAATACCGACGTTATGGCGGCCTCGCCCTTCGCGCGATCATCGCTCCACAGCTCCACCGAGCAGCGCGTGCCCATGATCGATTCGCTGCGCGATATCCATTCGGCATGCGCGGCCGCCGGCAGCAGCAACAGGGAACCAATCACGGCGAAAACGGTATTTAGTGCACGCATGGCAGGATTATGGGGCAAGCTACAGGTCATGCGCTAAAGTAGGAGTCACCATGAAGAAACTTCTCCTCGCAACCATCCTCGCCACGTGCACCCTCGCAACCGGCACCGCGCTCGCGGGCGCGCGCGAAGAGGCGCGACTCATCGAAGCCTCCGGCGTCCTCGAAGAGCTCGGCGCGCAACGCGACACCGCGATTCCCGATCGCCTCATGGCCCGCGCCTACGGCATCGCCGTCGTACCCAACGTCGTGAAAGTCGGCGCCGTGGTCGGCGGTCGTCGCGGCAGCGGCGTGATGGTCGTCCGTGACGAAAGCGGCCGCTTCAGCAATCCCGTGATGATCAATCTCACCGGCGGCAGCATCGGCTGGCAGATCGGCGTGCAGTCGACCGACGTCGTGCTCGTGTTCACCACGCGCAAGGGCATCGAAGGCATCGCGGACGGCAAGCTCACGCTGGGCGCGGACGCTTCGGTCGCCGCGGGTCCCGTTGGACGTTCCGCATCCGCCGGTACCGACCAGGACTTCCAGGCCGAGGTGTATTCGTATTCGCGCAACCGCGGCCTGTTCGCGGGCGTGTCGCTCGACGGCAGCGTGATCTCCATCGACAGCCGCTCGAACACGAAGCTGTATGGCAAGTCCGCTCCGGCCAGCGACATCATCGGCGGCCGGATCACCACGGACGTCGACGCGGCCAAGCGCTTCGCGCGCGCCATCGTGACGAGCACCGGCGGCACGACACAGGTGGCGAGCTCGCCGAGCACGGCAACCGCGACTCCGGACAGCACCGCGTCGAGCGCCGCCGGAACGGACGCGCCGGCCTCCGGCGCCACCACGTTCCCGCTCGAGGATGCGCAGCCGGGCGCCGAGCCGCCGAACTGAGGGCCTCGGCCGAAGATTGTTAGTCGATTCATCGCGGCGGCGTGCAAACGACCGCCGCGATGTTTTTCAGAGGGCGCAATCGTCGTATTGCATCGGACGCGGCGGCGCATTACATAATCGGTTCATTTATATAGCCCCACTCCAGGAATACGGCATGCGCGAGCAATACATCGAATACCGCGACGGCGAAACGCTGCTCGAAGGCTTTCTCTGCTACGACGAATCGCAGCCGGGGCCGCGGCCGGCGGTGATGATCAGCCACACCTGGAGTGGCCGCGACGAGTTCGTCGAACGCAAGGCGCGCCGGCTCGCGTGGCAGGGCTACGCGTGTTTCGCGCTCGACAATTTCGGCAAGGGAAAACGCGGCACGACGCCCGAGGAATGTTCGGCGTTGATGAATCCGTTCATGCAGGACCGCGCGAAGTTGCTGAAGCGGCTGCAGGCCGGCCTGGCGACGGTGCAGGCGATGCCCATCGTCGACGCGCGCCGCATCGCGATCATGGGGTTCTGCTTCGGGGGATTGTGCGCGCTGGACCTCGCGCGCGGCGACGCGGACATCCGCGGCGCGATCAGCTTTCACGGGATCCTGAAACCTTCGGGTCTCACGGAACCGAAGATCCGCGCCAGGATACTCATGCTGCATGGCTACGACGATCCGCTGGCGCCGCCGGAGGACGTCGCCGCCGTGGCCCGGGAATTCACCGCGGCGGGAGCGGACTGGCAACTGCATGCGTACGGTCAGACAGTGCACGCCTTCACGAACCCCTCGGCGCAGAACCGCGCGGACGGCATGCAGTACGACGAAGCCGCCGACCGGCGCTCGTGGCACGCGCTCGAGCAGTTCCTGGGTGAAATCCTCAAATAATCGACCGCGCGCCGTGATAGCGTGGCGACCGGTTCCCCGGGAGCATGTCGAATGAAAAAAATCTCGGTCCTAGTGCTCGTGGTCGCGGCGTTGTTGATGGCGGGTATCGCCGAGGCGGCGCCCAAGAAAAAACGCACCCGGAATGCGAACCGGATCGGCCCGTACGCGGGCGTGATGGTCGCGATGTCTAGCTACACGAGCGAACAGGATATCAACGAACCGGCCATCATCAGCTTCTTCGCGCAGCAGAACATCCCTTTCACCAACACGGTCAAGTCGACCGACGACAGCGACTTCGGCTACGAGGCGGTGTTCGGTTACCGGTTCAATCGCTACATGGCGGCCGAGCTCGGATTGCTGCAGGTCGGGGAAGTGGAAAACCGGCTGACGGGCGATTTCGGTCCTCCGGGCGCGACGGTCCCCGGATACATCTCGCTCGATTACCAGTTCGGCGGACCCGTCCTCGCGGCCATCGGCTTCCTGCCACTGAACGACAGGTTCGAGCTGTTCGCGCGCGGTGGCGTCCTGTTCGCAAGCTCCGACCGGGACGTGAAGGTACGCATCGGCGACGACAGCACGAACCTCGGCGGCACCCGCGGCGATTCGACCGAATTCGTCTACGGCGGCGGGCTGCAGTTCCACGTCAACGTGATGTTCACGATCCGCGCCGAGTACATGTTCTTCCAGGATGTCGGCGATCCGAACACCACGGGGACCGAGAGCCTCAACACCATGGGTCTGGGTCTCCTGGTTCGTTTCTAGTTCGCGCCCACGGGGGGTCATCCGACGCGCGGACGCGGCTTCCTGCCAATGTGCGTCGAGGAAACCGAGGCGATACTGAGACCATGAAACAGCGAATCTTCCCCGCGCTTTTCGCCATCCCGTTCGCGCTCGTGAGCGCCCATTGCAGTGGCGTGGATGCTCAAACCCCGGTGCGGATCGGCAATGCGTTGGTCGCGACGCCGGTGGCGCAATTCCGTGAGCCCTGGGCGATGACCTTCCTGCCGGACGGCAGGCTGCTGGTCACCGAGAAGAAAGGCGCGCTCAAGCTGGTCGACGCCGAGAGCGGCAAGGCCGGGGACATCACCGGGATCCCGAAGATCGCATACGGTGGCCAGGGCGGATTCGGCGACGTGATCCTGCATCCGCGGTTCGCGGAGAACCAGATCGTCTACGTGAGTTATTCGGAGGCCGGAGAAGGCAGCACGAATGGCGCGGCCGTCGCCCGCGCGAAGCTCGTGCTCGAGGGTGACGGCGGCCGTCTCGATGGACTCACGGTGATCTGGCGCCAGGTGCCGAAGGTCTCGAGCCGCGGGCATTGGGGACATCGGCTGGCGTTCGGACCCGACGGCAAGTTGTGGATCACGTCCGGCGAGCGGCAGCAGTTCACGCCGTCGCAGGACATGAAGGCCAATCTCGGCAAGGTCGTGCGGTTGAACGAGGATGGCTCCGTGCCTGACGACAATCCGTTCGTGTCGCAGGGCGGCGTGACCGCGCAGATCTGGTCGCTCGGACATCGAAATCCGCTCGGCATCGCGTTCGACGCGCAGGGCCGGCTGTACGCGCACGAGATGGGGCCGCGCGGCGGCGACGAGCTCAACCTCATCGAGAAGGGAGCTAACTACGGATATCCGGTCGTGTCGAACGGCGATCACTACGACGGCCGCTCGATCCCCGATCACGACACGCGCCCGGAATTCCGCGCACCGCTCGTCACGTGGACACCGGTGATCTCACCGGCCGGGTTCATCATCTACTCGGGAAAGATGTTTCCGGACTGGACCGGCAATGGATTCATCGGCGGACTTTCGTCGCAGTCGCTGGTGCGCGTGGAGTTCGGTCCCGACGGCAACACCGCGCGCGAGGCGCAGCGCTTCGACATGGGGAAACGCATCCGCGAAGTCGAGCAAGGCCCCGACGGCGCCATCTGGCTGCTCGAGGACGAGCGCAACGGCTCCGGCGGCCGCCTCCTGAAACTGACGGCCACCGGTACCTAATCCCCACTCCGTCTCGCGATCCGCTTGCGAGCGGCGGGGGTCGCCAGCTGACGCAACGCGTCCTTGCCGATCCAGCGCGGCGCCGGATCCTTCGACGCGGCGAGTTTCCGCGCGAGCGCGACCGCGGCTTCGTTCAGCGCGACGTTGCGTTCGCCCACGCCGCGCAACGCCCAGTTCACGCCCTTCTTGACGAAGTTGCGCTCGTCGGTCGCGGCCTTCTCGATCAGCGGCAGGCAGCGCGCGAGATCCTTTTCAGCCACGTCCTTGTTCTTCAGCGCTACGCTCGCGAGCAGCGCGAACGATGCACGCTTCACGTACTCCTCGCGGCTCGTGGCCCACTTGCGGACTTTCGCGAGCGCATGCGGTGTGCGCACCCACAGCGCGAAACACAGCGTGTCGCAGATCGCCCAGTTATCGAGGTCGCGCGCCTGTTTGTCCATCTGCGCGGCGGTGACCTTCGCGGGATCGTCCACGTATGCGCTCAACATGCGCGCCTCGTAGACGCCGGTTTTCCACAGCCCGAGCGCGAGTGCATGGTCGCGCCCCAGCTCCTTGCCGAGTTTCTGTATGTCCGCCATGCGCACACCCAATGCGTTCTTGCTCGGGATCGCGTAACGCGCATAACCGTCGAGGGTGGCTTTCGAGGAGTGCTTCTTCAGCCAGCCGAGTGCGTAACCAACGGTCTTGTTGGCCATGGTCGCGCGCCTCGTCCTCAGAGTGGCTTCGCGAAATACACGACGCGCTCGGTCTCCCGGAATCCCAATGCGCGGTGCGCACGCTGGCTCGACTCGTTCTCGAGCAACGCATCGGACGCGAGCTCCTGGCAACCGCGCGCCCGCGCCCAGTCGCCGATCGCCTCGAACAGCATGCGCGCGACACCCTTGCGCCGCTTGGATGGGATCACGTAGACACCCTCGACGAAACCGACCGGCGAGGACTCCGTGCCGTTCACGTAATCATTGCGGATCGAGCCTTCGATGAAGCCGACCGGTGTCCGCTTCTCGTCGTAGACCATGAGCTGCAGGAAACGCTCGGGCTGGGCCAGCGCGATGGCCATGTAGCCGCGGTGTTCTTCGGCCGTGGCGTCGTTCCACAGGGCCCTGCGCAGCTCGAGCCAGCCGGGCTGATCGAGCGACGTGCATCGTTCGATGGTGAATTTCAAGGACATGCGGCGAGCCTAGCAGGCAGCGCCGACCTGCATACAGTAGTCCGGCGAATCCGGCACTGGTTGGACGCGGGACGGCGCGTTGAAAACAATATCCGCCATGCCCCTGCCCGCACACACCATCGACAAACTGTCCGACCGATCAGGCGCTTACGTGATCTGCGTGAAGTGCCGCGAATGCCGCCACGAGCGCGAAATCCTGCCGAAATCGCTGGCTAACATCCTCGGCTGGAACGCCACGCTCAAACAAGCCTGCACGCGCTTGCGCTGCTCGAAATGCCAGGCCCGCAGCTTCGATGTCGGCATCGCGTTCGATCGCAAGCCCCGCGGCTGGACCTCCAACCCAAGTTAGGGACGCGAAATGGGGACATTCCTCGTTTCCTAGCAAACGGGGACAGACCTGATTGATGACATGCTGCCATCCAGTCTTACGACTCTTCCTCTTAGCTCTTGGCCACAGCGCATGGCGAGTGTTGCATGGCCAGCAACCAGCTCACGCAGGTAATCGCCGGGACTCATCGCGCCACCACATCGCCCAGGTCTGTCCCCGTTTGCTAGGAAACGAGGAATGTCCCCATTAATCTATCTACTGGCGGAGAAATCGAGTTTCGTGAAGACCGCGCGAGGGACGGAGGTGCAGTCGACCGAGCCGCTGGTGCCGTCGCGCTGCACGGGCTTCGCATGAACCGCGCAGCCGCCGAGATCGATGGGCGGCACGATGCGTCCGTTCAACACCAGGTACGGCACGATGTGCGGCTCCTCGCCGGCCTCGGTCACCGGGACACGCAGCAACAGGTATTGCGCGTCCCCCGAGCCGAACTCGAGCAGCGCGGTGCGCACGCCGTTTTCATACGAATAGAGTCCTGGCGCGATGGAATGTCGGCCCGCGACATCGAGCGGCAGCGTGTACTCACGCCCCGCATACGTGAACTTCGCCGAACCGCTGCCGAACGTCGCCTCCTGACGCCGCGCGCCCTCGCCCATGCGTGCATTGCGCATGCGCCGCTGCGCGGGAACGGTGGCCGTCGTGGCGCCGCCGGGCAGCTTCGCGAGCGTGAGCACCGCGACCGGCGTTCCGGACGCGAACCCGATCTTCTGCAGGTAGATAGTCAGCTTCTGTCCGGCCGGATAGATGTCGAAGCCCAGCCCGCCCGGAAGTCCGGCCATGACCCAGTACTTCTTCCCGCCCTGCTCGAACTCGAGCTCGGGCAGCTCTCCACTGAAGTACATCTCGACCTGGTCCGGCGGCAGGCCGCGGCTGCTCACCCAAGAGCTGACGATGGGACGAAACCGTCCGGACAACGGGCGCTTGCGGCCCGTGAACGTCGCGGTCGTGTGAAACCACTGCCCCGGCGCCACGAGTTCCGCCTCGTCGTTCTGGGAGCGCGGGCTGCCGCCCAACACCTTCGCAAGTGTGGACGGCGCATAGGCCGACTCGTCCGTGTCGGCAGGCTGGGCCCACACCGATCCCGCGCCGGTGAATCCGGTGCAGAAGATCACAGCCAAGACGAGCCATTTGCGCATGCAGCCCGAACCTTAACGAATTCCGGCCGGTGCGCAGCGAGTCAGTTCACGTCCGTGAAAATGGCCTCGATTTCGGCGGCATTGCCCGGCCGCACCACCCGGCCGCGTTCCGTGCCCCGGTCGACGAGCACGAGCGTGGGCCAGAGTTTCACGCCGAACTGGCGGCCCAGGCGCTTTCCCTTGCCGTCTTCGACCTTGATGTGCCGGACCGTCGGGTGGCTTTTCAATGCCGCGGCGATGTCGGCCTGCGCCGCCTGACAGTAGCCGCACCAGCTGGCGCCGAACTCGATCACCGCGGGCTCCGCGAGGGCATTTATCTCTTCGAGCGAGGGTTCTGCATCCATGCCGGAAGCTTAACCCGGCCCGTCGTGCCCGGCACCGCGGCCGTACGGGTCGCGTAGGAAAAGTCCGATCTAACAACATCCAGGCTGGTCAAAAAACGTCCAACTTAAGAACTTCCCGGATTCAACGCCCGCCATTTTGTGCTGAAGTGCCCGCACTGGTTAGTCGGCGGCCTCATGCGAACTAACAACATCGTCCTGATCCACGGCCTCTGGATGACCCCGTCGAGCCTCGAAGGGTGGACGGATCATTTCCTCGAGCGCGGCTTCAACGTGTACGCCCCGGCCTGGCCGGGCATGGATCGCGACATCCGCGCCTTGCGCCGCGACCCGCATTCGTTCGTGCGCAGCGGCATCCGGCCCCGCATCGACATCCACAAGATAGTCGATCTGTACGAACGCCTGGTCCTGGAGCTCGATTCGCCGCCCATCATCGTCGGACATTGCCTCGGAGGACTGGTCGCGCAGGCGCTGGTCGGCCGCGGCCTCGGATCGTGCGGCATCGCGCTCGCGCCCGTACCGCCGAAAGGCGTGTGGCGCATGCCCTGGTCGACGCTGCGCGTCGTGGCGCCGCGATTGCTCGTCGGGAATGGCGCCGGCATCTCACTCACGCCCCGCCAGTTCCACTATGCCTTCATGAACGCTTCGCGCCGCGAGCAATCCGACTGCGCATACCAGCGATACGCGGTGCCCGCGGACACTCACCTGCTGCTGCAGGCCGGGTTCGCCAACTTCGATCCCTATGCGCAGACAGTCGACGTGCGGCGGCACAAGCGCCCGCCGCTGCTGCTGGTCGCGGGCGAGCGCGACCGCTTCGTGACGCCGTCGGTCGTGCGGGCCAACCACCGCCTGTACCGCAAGTCCTCGGCGATCACCGAATACCGCGAGTTCGCGGGCCGCACGCATTTCCTCATCGGCCAGGAAGGCTGGCGGGAAATCGCCGACCACGCGCTCGAATGGGCGCGCGGCCAGCAGCTGCTGCACGAGCGCGAGCGCCGCCGCATCGCGCGCGAACTGCAGGCGCGCCGCGTCGCCTGAGATCCCCGACCGCCAACTCGGCGATTTCTCACCCGGCACCGACCCCCGTCGCGATCGACAGGCCGATGATGTCGACGAGCACGTGCGCGACGATCAGCGGCCACAGCTGCCGCGTGCGCACGTAGGTGTAGCCGTACAGCAGCCCCATCGGCACGATCGTGATGATACCGATCGGTCCCTGGTACAGGTGATACAACATGCGCACCACGGTGCTCACGTTGATCGCGATCCATTCGCCGCGCCGTTCCTTCAGCACGGTGATGATGTACCCCGCGACGAACACCTCTTCGAAGATGCCGTTCACCGTCGACGTGAGGAACACGAGCTGCATGCTCAGGCCGCGCGCGGCCGTGGGGTATTGCTCCACCGCTAGCGCGTGATCGATCGGCAGGATCATCTGCGCCAGCGCCTGCGCGCCGATCGTCACGACGTAGGTCACGACGAGCAGCCCCAGCCCCCACACCGTGCCGCGCCCCGTGATGCGCAGGCCCAGCTTCTCCAGCGTCCAGCCGCGGATGCGCAGGAACCAGACCAGGAACGCGGTCTGCACGATTTCGAATATCAGGATGGACAGCAGCGCCTCGTCGTTGAAGATGGCGCGCGCGGATTCCGCGCCCGTGCCGAGGATCGCGACGATCGACGAGAAGATGGGCATGCCGAATGCCCAGACGAGGACGATGAGGAACTCCACGCCGGGTGGCAGCCGGCGGATGCGCTCGTGCAGGGGATTCATCCGGCGCGAACCAGCCCGGTGAGGGTATCGGCGGCTGACGCGAGGAGTCGCGTACCCGGGCGGTGGCCTGGTGGGTCCCGCTCCTGCAGCGGCAGTAGTTTGTCCACGTATTCACCCACCAGGTCGGGGCGCTGACGCGCGCGGCCTTCGAGCGCGTTGACGAGCAGCATGCGCGGACGCAGCAGTCCGGCGCCGTTCTCGCAGACCAGGAAAAGGTGATCGAACATCGCGCGCTCCGGATGCAGGAACGTTTCGCCGACGTCCTGCCGCACGGCGAGCCAGACCGCGAGCGCCTGTTCGAGCGCGACCATGTAGTCGGACAGGCGGCCGCTATCGGGCGCGGCAAGCTCGGGATCGACATCCTTCCGCTGGACCGCGAGCAGCATGGACACCCGCATCATCAGCGTCTCGAGCAGCGCGACCACACCCTGCGCGACGTTCGTGGGATCGATGTTCTGCCGGATCGATATCGCGGGCGACCCGGATTCCAGGGGCTGCTCGAGCGTCAGGCACGCGCGCCATGGCGCCTGCATCGCCTCGATGTGCGTGAAGACGACGAGCT
Source organism: Pseudomonadota bacterium (assembly GCA_023433515.1). Taxonomy (GTDB): domain Bacteria; phylum Pseudomonadota; class Gammaproteobacteria; order Steroidobacterales; family Steroidobacteraceae; genus CADEED01. Next base: position 25,232 of record JAEZCN010000048.1, on the reverse strand, counting down.
GCGGCGGCGCCGGATCGGACGGCAGCGAGTCCCGCGTCCAGGGTTGCGGCGAGAGCACGAACCCACCCTGCCTCATCCACGGCAATACGAACGTGGACCTCGCCCGCGTGCACAGGTAGATCTCCTCGGCGAGGAACATCGGCAGCGCACGCGCGAACCGGCCGAGGTCCCGCGCCGCGTCCGTCGGCCCTTCGGCGCTCGCGCACACGATGTGGATTTGCGGCGCGGACTCGGACTTGCGAGGCAACACCGCCTCGAAACCGAAAGCTCCGCTCGCCCACACGGGCCTTTCGAGCCGCAACACGATCACGTCGCCCGGCGCCGCGATCGATCCGTAGCGTTTGCGCGCATCGTCCAGCTTCCGATGCCAGGCGAGCAATTCGTCGCGCCACTCCGGCCGCCGCTCTGCTTCGAGACGCTCGATCAGCTGCCGCGCCTCCGTCAGACGCCCGAGCTCGATGTGCGCGCGCAGCAGATGACTGCCGACGATGAGGCCATGGGCGGCGTGATCGAAATGCGGCACGACCAGGCGCACGAGCAGCTCGTGTCGATCGCGATCCGCGAGATCGAGCGACATGCGCGCCAACAGGTCCGTGGGCGGGGGCACCGCGCGTCCGAGCGCCTCCTCGTACAGGCGCGCCGCTTCGTCGTAGTCGCCGCGTGCGAGCGCCGCGCGCGCAAGCGCGAGGTGCGCGCGCCAGCTCCCGGGCAACATCGCGGCACGCGCGTGGATGGCCAGCAGTGCCACCTGGCCGCCGCCGGCGCCGGCCCGCGATGCCACCCACTCGAGCGCGGCTTCGTCGTTGGGATCGAGCGCGAGCGCGCGCCAGATCATCTCGTCCGCGCGATCGTCCTCGCCGAGCTCCGCGAGCGCGCGGGCGAGACTCGCCAGTAGATAGGGGTCTTCGCCGTGCCGCGCGATGGCGCGCTCGAGCACGACGCGAGCTCCCGCGAAATCCCTCAGTGCAAGGAGGACCGCTCCGAGCAGCAGCGCGCCCCGGCGCGGTTGCGGGTCCGTATCGGCGAGATGGCGTGCGTGCTCCAGCACATCGAGCGCAAAATCGTCGCGGAGTGCATCGCGGATGAGGCCGTGGAGCGTGTCCGGTTCATTTCGGTTCGCCGCAAGATTGGGAAGCAGCACATCCCGACGCCAGGCTTCACGGCCCACCTCGATCTTGCGGCCGTGCTGATCGTAGACGCTGATGGGTCGTTCGGTGGCCTGGGACGTGTGACCATCGACCCTGGGCGGCGCCGGCAGCTCCGTGATCGGCGGGAGCGAACCCGCGCGCGCGGACAGGCTCGGCCCGCCGACCGGGGATCGGCCCAGGATACGGTCGATGATGGACATGGGCCGCCGAGCTTACACCGGCGGCTTGCCGGCGGAATTCCAGAGTCATCGCGACAGGTAGGCCGCGAATGCCGCGTCCCGGGTGCACTGGTATTCGCGGGTGACCTTCCAGACCTCGCAACGCTCGCCGGATTTGACACTGCAGTTGCGCAGGTTCCCGGGGATGCGCGCCGCGTGTTCGTAGCCCCATGACGAACAGCGGTTTTCAGCGATCTGGCCCGCGTGCTCGTCGTCCAGCCCCGGATCCGTATCCTTGGCGTATTCGTAGGAGATCCGGACGATGCCGAGGTCCCGGTCGCTGCCGGAAGCATTCAGGAAGTCGGTGCTCGTGGCGCAACCGGCCGCTGCCAGAAGGGGAATCAGAATCGCGAGTCGTCGGATCGTGTTCATGTGCGCATCCTGCTGCTGTGAATGCAGGATGCGCGCCGAGCACTTAACTCACTCTGAACCCGAAATGAATGCCAACTGAACGGGAACCTGAACGCGGTCAGTGACGCAGCGTGGAGACGCGATTCGTGATGGCTTCCTGGTCGCGGAACGACAGCGTCGCGAACTCATCGGCGAACTTCTGCTGCTCGAGGCTGATCTGGCGGGCGTTGAGCATCGCGTCGACGCGCCATTGACCGTCGCGGCGCGTGAGCACGAAGAGCTGCATCGAATCGCGGCTGGAGGATGCATTGGTCTGACCCTGCAACGTCGTCGTGGCCCATGCGTGCATGACGGCGAGCGCCGGCCCGAGCAACCGCACGAAGTGCACGCCGCCTTCGAGCCGTGTGCCCTTGAGGACCGTGTCGAACAACTTCTGGTGGAACTCGACGATCTGCTCGCGCCCCTTGAGGTGCGTGCCTTCGAACGCGACGAAGTCCGCGTTCTCGGCGAACGCGCTCGCGAAGCCACGCGCGTCGCCGGTGTTCCAGGCCTCGATCATCTGCATCGGGATGTCCTTGATCGTGGTTTCGTCGTAATCCTGTGACTTCATGAATGGCGCCCTCCTTGCGTGGCTCCTTCATGTGAGGGCGGCGTTCCGTGCGGAGTTCCGGGACGGCCGGAAGCGCGGTGCATTCGGTCAGCCGCGTGCGTCTCCCGCTGACTTCGCCACGGCCATCGTGCGCGCAACATCCGTGCACGCGAACCATCGGGAGCGCACATGACCTGCATCCGCAAAGTGATCCACATCGATGCGTCACCGGCGCTGGTCTGGGACGCGCTGCGCGACGTCGGCGCGTTGCACAAACGCCTCGTGCCCGGGTTCGTGAAGGACACGTACATGGAGGGCAACACGCGCGTCGTGACGTTCGGCAACGGCATGGTTGCGCGCGAGGAGATCGTAGGGATCGACGACGATACGCGGCGCGTTGCGTGGGCCATAGTTGGAGGGCAGTTCCGCCACTACAACGGCGCGGCCCGCGTGACGGACGACGAAGACGGCGGATCGTGGTTCGTATGGACCGCGGACCTGCTGCCCGATGAACTCGCCGAACAGGTCGAGTCGATGATGGCCGCGGGGATCCTGGTCATCAAGAAGACCCTGGACGGCGCCGCGACCAACTAGCCGGGTGGGGATAGTGGTGCCGGTGTAAAAAGTGGGGAATAGCGGACTAGCCGCTCGACTCACTCATGGATTGGGCGAGCTTCAACTTCGCGAGCAGCTCGGTTTCCTTCTCGAAGCTCAAGCCCGCGCGCAGTTTCTGCTTTTCCGCCGGACGGGAGGCCTGCCAGGCAAGCGTCTCACGGATGGTGGTTTCGAGATGACGCCACTTCAGCCCGCTCGCCTGCGCGCGCGAGCAGCTCACCGTGAGGATGCCCGCGTCCTCTCCCGTGGCCGACGTCCAGATGGGCATGAAATTGCCCTCCGCCTTCTCGCCGATGATCGCGTGTTCGGTCAGGAATTCCGGGCTGGCCCACACGATCTTCGTGTCCGCGCCCGTGACCTTCTTGCCGGTGTCGAGCAGTTCGCCCATCGTGATGGCGGGCTTGCAGAGGTTGAACGCGCCAGAGATCTTTTTCTCGACGCAGTCGCGGATGAATTCGGCCAGGTCGCGCACGTCGATATATTGGAACGGATCGGCCGGCGAACCCGGCGCGAGCATTTCGCCGCCCTTCGACACCCGCCACGGCCAGTACGTGAAACGGTCCGTGACGTCGCCCGGCCCCGCGATGTAGGTGGGCCGGATGATCGTCGCGTTCTCGCCGTGGATCTCCTCGACCACCTTCTCGGCCAGCACCTTGAGACCACCGTAGGTCTCGCCGGTCACCGTGTCGGTGGTTGGATCCTTCAACTGCGCGAGTGGATAGTCCTCGGCGATGCCGGGTTTCTTGAAGTCGGCATAGACCGCGACGCTCGAGATGAAGATGTATTGTCCGACGTGGCCCTTGAGAAGCTCCGCCGTCGCGCGGACCTGCTTCGGCGTGTAACCGGAGTTGTCGATCACGACGTCCCAGTCGCGGCCCTCGAGCGACTTGAGGTCACCATCGCGATCGCCGATGAGCTGCTCGATTCCGGATCTGGTTCCCGGATCGCGTTTGCCGCGGTTGAACAGCGTGATCTTGTGTTTGTTGGCGGAGAGCGCGTCGACGAAGTGCGGGCCGATGAAGCCGGTACCGCCGAGGATCAGCACCTTTTTCTGCTTCGCCTTCGCGAAGGCAGGCGTGATCATGGCAGCCAGGCTGGTGGCGCCGGCGAGTTTCAATGCGTCGCGTCGGTTCATTGTGATTCCCGCGGTCTTGCCGAGATGCCGCAGTGTCGCGCTTCGGCACGTTCCAGGCGAGACAATTCGTCCGCGTTCAAGCGTCGGCTCGGCGCATCGCGCAGCCCATCGCGCTCAAGGCAGCGCGAACACCACGTACCCGCCCTTGCCCAGATCCGTCGACCCGAAGCCGCTTTCGCGGGTATTCAGTCCCGACGTGAGCGGCGTCGTCGCGTTCACGACGATGTAACTCCTGCCCCGAACCTGGTACAGCGCCGGCAGGCCCTCCGTCGACATCGGCAGCTTGTGCGACCAGAGCACCTCGCCGTTTTCCGCATCGAACGCGTAGAACGTGCCGTCGCGCGCGGTCGAGAACACGATGCCCGTGGACGTGACGATCATCCCCTGACGCTGCGAGCCGCGCGGCACGCCGGTGTCCTTGCCGCCCTGCTTCGCCACCTCGGGATCCTGTCCAAGTGGTTTGCGCCACTTGATCACGCCCTTGTTGAGGTCGTACGCCATGATCTGCGACCACGGCGGCGCCAGTAGATGGGGATGCCCGAGGCCGTAGTCGGTGAAATAACGCTTCTCGGGCGCGGCAACGCCGTCCGGGTAGTTTTCCAGTGCCGGCGTGGCCGGGCCGCCGGCCGGCACGGGCGGGCGCGTGATGCCGCCCTTCGCAACCACGGGACCCTCGGGAAGTCTGTCCGGAACCGGGATGTCGCCGGGGCGCTGCATCCGCACGCCACCGCCGAGGAACGCGAGGATGTCGCCTATCTGCTCGTCGGTGACGTGCGGCAGAGGCGGCATGCGGCCATTGCCGTACGTGACGATGCGCGCGAACTGCGTGCCGCTGAACTGGCCTCCGATGGACAGCAGCGACGGTCCCGCCGGCGTGCCGGCGCGGTCCGCGCCGTGGCACATCCCGCAGGCCTCCTCGTAGGCATGTTTGCCGCGCTCGACCCTGGCCGGATCGGGCGGACCGAATCTCATGCCCGGGTTGTCAGGCGTGATTTCCTTGAGCTTGTAGAAGGACGGGAAGTCCTGGTTCAGCAGATAGATGATGCCGGCGCCCGGGTTCGCGGCGGTGTTGCCCCAGTTGGTGCCGCCCACCGCGCCCGGAATGACGGCGCTCTCCTGCGTCGACGGCGGATTGAACAGGCCGGTGCGCGCCTTGCTGATGCGTTCGCGCCAGTCGGCGCGCTCGGCGTCGCTGATCAGGTACGGCGTCAGATCGTCCGCCCTGACTACCTGCCGCGCGCTCGGCGGCAGCGTCGAGAACGGCTGCGTCGGCCACGCCTTCTCGCCCGGCATGTCGCTGGGCGGCACGGGACGCTCCTCGATCGGCCACACCGGCTCGCCGGTCACGCGGTCGAACACGAACACGAAACCCTGCTTGGTCGCCTGCGCGACGGCGTCGATGGTCCTGCCGTCCTTGCGTACGGTGACGAGCTGCGGCGCGGCGGTCGGATCGTAGTCCCACAGGTCGTGGTGCACGAACTGGAAATGCCACAGCCGCTCGCCGGTGCGCGCGTTCAGCGCGACGATGCAGTCGCTGAACAGGTTCGCGCCGTGGCGGTCCGCACCGTAATAGTCGTAGGTCGGAGAAGAGACGGGTAGATAGACGATGCCGCGCTTCTCGTCGAGCGTCATCTCGCCCCAGACGTTCGCGCCGCCGGCGTACTTGTATGCATCCTTGGGCCAGGTGTCGTAGCCGAACTCGCCGGGTCGCGGGATCGTGCGGAAGGTCCACGCGAGTTTGCCGGTCACGACGTCATAGGCACGCACGTGCCCCGGCGCGGAGAAATAGCCTTCACCCGGCGAGCTTCCGAGGATGATGAGGTTCTCGAAGATCCGCCCGGGCGTGGCCGAGGCCGCGCGGCGCACGGTCGCGGGATCGCGATCGAGTCCCACGCGAAAGTCCACCGCGCCGTTCTCTCCGAACGTGGTGATCGACTTGCCCGTGCGCGCGTCGATTGCCTGCAGCAGGTCGTCCACGATGAACAGCAGCCGCCGATCCTTGCCGTCCTTGCTGCGCCAGTAGTTGATGCCGCGGTTGGTGATGCCGCGCAGGTTCGCGTGGATCCACAGCTCCTTGCGGGTCGCGACGTCGATCGCGACGAGCGAGCTGTCCTTGGCGAGCAGATACATGACACCGTCGACGATCAGCGGGCTGAACTGGTAGGTGCGCTGATCGCCGGTCGGATAGATCCAGTCGATGGTGAGCTTCGCGACGTTCTTCTTCGTGATGTCGCGTACCTTCGCGTACTTCGACTGGTCGGGCGAACCGCCGTAATCGGGCCAGTCAGCGGCTCCTGCGTTTGCCGCGGCGAGCGCCGCGAGAAGGGCCAGCCCCAGCGAGCAGACCGGGAATCGTCTGTGAATCTTTGTCATCGGCAAGGTAGTTAGTTTGCTTTGGGAGGCGGAGGCGCAGTCGGAGTCGGAGGCGGGCCCGCCGCGAAAACCGGCGGCGTGGTGTTGCTGACGTCGGGCGTCGGCGATGCGATGCCGCCCTTCGGAATCTCGATGCCGGCGGCCCAGGCGATGCCGTTCAAAAGGAACTTGCGGTAGTTGTCCTGCGCGAGGTTGTCGCGGAAATCCAGGCCACCGAACACGAAACCGCGGCCGCCGTCGTCGCGCTGGAAGGCCCACGCGGCCACCTGCGGACCCATCTTGAACCTGTCTTCCTTCGGCGTGCCGAGGATCAGCTCGGTGCGTCGCTTGTCGTTCGGCGGCAGGAAATAACGCGAGAACACTTCGTCGCGATAGCTCCACGGCTGCACGCCGCGCAGGATCGGGTGTTTCCGGTCGAGCAGCGTCATCGACCACTGATCGACGGGATTCTTCGAGGCGCCCTGCACCCACAGCCCGCCGGTCCACTGCAGGTAGTAAGCCCGCGCCGCCCAGTTCTCGGCCCAGCTCGCGTAGTGCAGCAGCACGACGCCGATGCGGTTTTGTTTGATCAGTTCGTCCAGGGCCTTGAGATAGGCGGTGGTCTCTTCATCGTAGCTGCGGCCGTTGGTCGTCGGGTCCGGTGGGAACAGCGGATGGGTTTCTTTCTCGTGCCGGTCCGAGCTCGAATTGATGACGATGACGGACGCGGTGCGCACCGCGGTGAGATCGCGCGGCAATCTGCCGACGAGCACCTCGGTGTGCACGCCGGGAAGATTCGTCGCCTTGTCGAACGATTCCGCGAGCGTGCGCAGGTCGAGTTCGTATTCGTGGCGCCCGCTGGCGCCGTGATCGCGCGGGCCCGCGACGAACAGGATTTTCTTGTCGGCCGCAAACGCGGGCTGCGGCAACGCGCCAAACAATGCGCACGCCAGGACGCATGCGGCCAAGCCGCGAAAAATTCCGTTCAAGCGAACCCCCCGATCGTTCGGCAGCGCGTGGCGCCCGTGATGCCCTAGTTCAACTCACGAGCGCGCCCGGGGCAAGATCAGCCTTCGTCCGGAGACTCCTCGAAGATGCGGTCGAAATCAGGGTTGCCCTGACGCTCGCAATTCTCGCGCTCGACGCGCTGTCGTTCCGCGACGATGCGGTTGCTCTCCTCGGCCTGCGCATCGATAACCATGCCGGGCACTGCGATAACATCTTTCGAATACGCCCCGCTGAAACTGGCGAGCGGAGCGCCCGTGATCCTTTCGATCGTGGCCTTCGTTTCGAGGAGATGGCCGTTGGACTCACAATGGTAATTGGATGCGATGCACGAGCAGCGCGCATTGACCTCGTAGCTGCCGATGCGCCCCGCGACCGGCAGCACCGCAACCTTGCGGGTATTTACGCCGCGAACCTCTCCGCCTGGATGCGCCGATCCCTGGATCACCGCCCGAACATTTCCCGGTGACGCCTCGTTGATGACCCAGCTCACGGGTGAGTAGGAGCTCAACACGAGCACGATCGGGCGCTTTGAAGGAGCGACCGGGAGCTTGATGGTCAGGTCCCGGGCGCTGCTTTCGTAGACGCCGACGTAGTGAACTTCAGGATTCTGGATGCCGAGCGAACGCAACCGCTCGCCCGCATGGACGGAATTCAGCAGTTCCACCACGGGATTCAACGCCACCTTGAATTCGGTGGTGTGCCAGTTGTTGATGTATTCGACTTCCACGAGGTGGCGGCCTTTCGTCAGCCTCACGGGCTTGCGCACACTCTGGCCACCTTCGAAGACCAGCTGACCGTCGATGAACACGCGCGACTTGGCCCAGCTCTGGCTGAGCTCGAGCACGCGTTCCTCGTCCTTGCGAACGTCGATCCTGCCCACCCAGTAGGCACCGAAGTCCTCGGACTTGATGCCGTGAAAATCGGCCCACGCGTAGTTGATCGCGATGTCGCGCACGGTTTCGCTCGCGACGATGTCGCGCGGAGACTGCGTGTTGATGTAGACCGCCTTGAAGGCGCCGAGAGGCGCTTCCCCGGTCGGATTGAGGATCCGTCCCCATGTCGTCCCGGCGTGGGCCGCGCCGGCGATGAGACATGCCGCCGCGATGAAGAGCCGGTATTCGGGCGTCCGCTGCATGGCCATCTCCGAGGCTGACTAACTACGGAAAGGCTAACAGAGCGGATTGCGGCGGAGTTGACGCAGTTCTCGAAGCGTCAATTTCGCCGGGCCCACTCATGAGAAATACGCGATCGACCGGAACTCGATGCTCGCGCGCGGGTGCGCGTCGGGGCGGCTCGTGTCGCGGAACGCCGTATGCGGCACGCGCCAGGGTCGCACGCGCCGGCTGTCGTGAAACACGATGAACAGCACTTCCTCGCGCGTCATGTTCGAGAAGTACCACCAGCGGTGATTCGGGTTGTGATGAAAGATCGCCGCGGCGATCTTCTTGTCCTCGTCCGGCACCGGCGCGAGCATCTCCTGGCGACTCGGTATCCGGTCGACGACGAACAAGGTGTTCGGCACGCCCTCCTCGTCGCCCACGCTGTTGCCGTCGCACAGCGCGAGTGGATAGTCCTGCGGCGGCGGTGAAAACGTGCGCCAGAAGCTCGAGTAGATGAAGCGAGTGAACGGCGGCGCGTCCGGGAACCGCTGCCGATAGTAGCTGCGCGCCATCGCGTCGACACGGTCGGGCGAGGCGTCGCAATGTGCCTCGGCCGCCGGCGGCTGCACGCCGCCCGAGTGTTTGTAGTCCTTCTCGGCGCGCGCGTGTTTCGAGAGGTCTCCCGACGTGCGGATCATCCAGCTCATCGTGTGCACGCGGTCGGCGGCGGTCCATTCGCGCACGGCGGCCGCGACCTCGTCCGGGTAGGTCCGGGTCACTTCGTCCTTGTCGTAGAAATCGCGCACCGCGCTGCGGTGGATCTTGAGTTCGAACCCATGGCTCGCGATCGTGAAGTCAGCCTGCCGCGGACGCGCATCGCGCACCGTGACCGGATACGAGAAGTATTCCCCGGTGTTGACCTCGCGCTGCGGCGCGACGAATCGACGGTTCACGAACGAGCCGGGCGCGAGATACGTGATCTCGGTCTGGATACCGGGGAAATCGCTGAGATAGCCGGGCGCCGCGCTCATCGTGGGCCCGATCACACCACCACGCCTGCAGGCGTTCTCGCCCGTGAGGGACATGAGCGTCGCCACAATTGATCACCATTCCGGGACGGACGGCCGGTAGCGTACGGGGTCATGCCTTTCACGGTTTCCCACGCCGCCGCCGTGCTGCCGCTGCGGCGTGGATCGTGGTCGCGCTCGAAAGCCGCGGTGATTTGCCGGCCTCGAGTCGCTGGAATCTGATCAGGCGTATTTGACGCCGCACCCACCCAGCCCGCAGTACCCATTCGGATTCTTCGCCAGGTACTGCTGGTGATACTCCTCGGCGTAGTAGAAATCCGGCGCCTCGCAAATCTCCGTCGTGATCGCCGCGCGATGCGCCTTCGACAGCGCCTCCTGGTACCGGCGCATCCCCTCCTCGGCCGCCTTCTTCTGCTCGTCCGTGGTCCAGTAGATAGCCGAGCGATACTGCGTGCCGATGTCGTTGCCCTGGCGCATGCCCTGCGTCGGGTCGTGCGACTCCCAGAACGCCTTGAGCAGCGTCTCGTAGCTCACCTTGGTGGGGTCGTAGATCACGCGCACGACCTCGGCGTGACCCGTGCGGCCCGAGCACACCTCTTCATAGGTCGCATTCGGCGTGTAGCCACCCGCATATCCCACCGCGGTCGTGACCACGCCGGGAATCTGCCAGAACTTGCGCTCGGCGCCCCAGAAGCAGCCGAGCCCGAAAAAGGCTTCCTCGAGACCCCCGTTCGCCGGCTGCTTGGTGTTGCTGCCGTTGACGAAGTGTTTGCCCGAGAGGGGCAGCGGCGTGTTGCGGCCGGGCAGCGCCTGGTTCTGCGCGGGAATGACGGTCTTCTTGCTGAGGAGGGCCATTTGGACTCCTGGTCGGTGAATCGCGGGGGGCCGACCCAGTGTGGGGTGGCACCCTGCGTTACTCAAGTGCGGTCCGGTAGTGGGGTTCGTTAGACTCGCGTGCGATGACCGGATCCGTCAGCACCCCGCGCCTGCGCGCCACGTTCGCGATCTATCTGGCGCTGATCGCAGCCGCGGCCTTCATCGGACCGCCGAACGTGGAGTCCTGGTCCTATTACGTCGCCGGCGCCGTCGGCTTCCTTTGCGTCGCGCTCGCCTGCCTGGGCCGAATCTGGTGCTCGGTATTCATCGCCGGTCGCAAGGACGCGATGCTGGTCACCACCGGTCCCTACGCGGCATGCCGACATCCACTCTATTCGTTGTCCGTGCTCGGCGCCCTGGGCCTGGGGCTGACGACCCGCTCGCCGCTCCTGTGCACCGTGACGGTCCTCGCGATCCTGGCGCTGGTACTCGTCGCGGCCGCCCGCGAGGAAAAGGCCCTCGCGCTCGCCTTTCCGGCGGCGTACGCAGCCTATGTCGCAGCCACCCCCAACAAGTGGTGGCCCGCAACCGCCAGGCCGCTGCCGGATCGCATCGACGTGCACCCCGCGCTCTACTGGAAGGCGTTCCTGGACGCCGGCTCGTTCTTCCTGCTCTGGCTGCTCGTGGCCGCCGCGACGGAATATCGCCTGTCAATGTAGGACTGCCGTCTGATACGCAACGGCCCGGGACCGACCTAGTCTCGGCGCATGAACACCCGAAACCTCTATGCCTGCGCCCTGGCGCTCGCCCTAACTAACCTGCCCGGCTGCGCCTCGAAATCGACGCCGGATGAACCCGCGCAATCCACCGCCACGCTCGTGAACACGTACTGGCGTCTCGGCAAGGTCGGGGAACGGGTGGTGACGACGCCCCAGGGCGCGCAGGACATCTACTTCGTGATGCAGTCGGACAACCAGCGCGTGGCCGGATACTCCGGCTGCAACCGCATGATGGGCGCGTACGCACTCAATGGCAGCGAGATCAAGTTCGACCAGATGGCGGGCACGCGCATGGCCTGCCTCGGCGACAGCATGAAGATCGAGGACGAGTTCCTCGCGATCTTTCCGCGCGCGTCGCGCTGGGAAATCAGCGGACAGACGTTGCAGTTGTTCGATGCGGACGGCAACCCGCTCGCGACGTTCCAGGCCCGATCGCCGGACCCTGCGAGCGCGCGGCTCGACTAGCGCATCCGGTTAACGCGCCGCTTCCCGGACGCAACGGTATTCGCGCGTCACGCGCCAGCGATCGCAACGCTCGTTCGTGCCGTCGATACATGCGCGGGCTTCGCCTTCGCGCGTGGCGCCCTGGCGAAAGCCCCAGTCGGCGCAACGCTCGCGCACGAGCGTGGTTGCGGCGCGATCGTCCACCTGCGGATTCTCGAAGCGGCGGAACTCATAAGAGATGCTGATGGTGCCCGCCTGCTGGTCCGAATCGGATTCCGTCCAGAACTTGTAGGTGGTGCAGCCGGCCATGACGGCCAGCACGGCAACGATGGGCAGCGCGCGTGTCATAAGGCGAACTGTAGCCGGTTTTGAGTCACGGAACGCGGCGGTCCGTTGTGGCGCATTGTTCCGCGCCGCGATATATAGGGCGCCATGCATCGCCGTGCCGTTCCCCTGGCTGCGCTGTTGATCGCCCCGGCTGCCATCTATTCGTCGGCCGCGGCGCAATCCAACACCGTCATCGGCGCCCCCAACCAGCTCATCAGCGATGGGGCACGCGCCATGGAAGCCGGCCGGTTCGAGGAAGGCATGCGGCTCACGCTCGCGGGACTCGAACAGCCGGCGCCGCCCGCGGACGCCGCCGCGGCGCATTCGAACCTGTGCGCCGCATACGTCCATCTCAAGCGTTACGACGAGGCGCTGTCTCACTGCAACGACGCGCTCGAACTCGACACGACGAACTGGCGCACGTACAACAATCGCGCCGCCGTGTTCGTCGGCATGAAGAAGTTCGACCTCGCCATGACGGACGTGAACACGGGGCTCGCGATCGCGCCGAATTCTGCGACACTCCTCAAGAGCCGCGAGGTGGTCTCCGAACACCAGGCGGCCTACGTGCCCGACCGCAGGCGAAAACCGAAAAGAACCTGATGCAACTACCCGAACAGGTGCCCGGCGCGGAAGCGTCGCAATTCGCACTGCTCAAGACCCGCCGGTTCCTGCCCTTCTTCCTCACGCAGTTCTTCGGCGCCTTCAACGACAACCTGTTCCGCAATGCGTTGATCGTGTCCGTGACGTTCGGCGCGACGGTCGCCGCGGAGAAGGCGAAGATCCTCGCCAACGTCGCCCCGGGCCTGTTCATCCTGCCGTTCTTCCTGTTTTCCGCGATCGCGGGGCAGCTCGCGGACAAGTACGAGAAGAGCCGGTTGATCCGCCAGACGCGCGCCGCCGAGGTCGTGGTGATGCTGGCCGCGGCGGTCGCGCTCTATTTCTCGCACATACCGTCGCTGCTCGCGCTGCTGTTCCTGCTGGGCGTACTCGCGACGATCTTCGGGCCACTCAAGTATTCGCTGATGCCGCAGCACCTGCGCCAGAGCGAGCTGGTCGGCGGCAACGCGCTCGTGGACTCGGGCACGTTCCTCGCGATCCTGATCGGCACGATCATGGGTGGCTTGCTCGTGCCGACGCCGGATTCGTCGGTGGCGGAGAGCGGCGCGAGTCATGCGAGCATCGCGGCCTCCGTCGCGATGGTCGTGGTGGCCATCGCGACGTACGTCTTCTCGCGATTCATTCCGCGCGGCGAGGCGACGGATCCCGCGTTGCGCGTGAACTTCAATCCGGTTACCGCGACCTGGCAGGTAGTCAGGTTCGCCGCGCAGACTCGCGCCATCTTCCTCTCGCTGCTCGGCATATCCTGGTTCTGGCTGGTCGGCGCGCTGATCCTCGCGCAGCTCCCGGCCTACACGCACGACGTGCTGCGCGGTGACAAGTCGGTCTACACGCTGCTGCTGGCCGCGTTCTCGATCGGCACCGCGCTCGGTTCGCTGGCCTGCGAAAAACTGTCGGGGCACAAGGTGGAGATCGGCCTGGTGCCGCTCGGCTCCATTGGAATGACCGTTTGCCTCATCGACCTGTACTTCGAACGCACGGGCCTGCCCGCGGCCGGCGCGCCGGTCGTCAACTGGACGCAGTTCGTCGCCGAGGGCGGCTGGGACATCGTGCTCGACTGCGCGCTGATCGGCGCGTTCGGCGGCCTGTTCATCGTGCCGCTGTACGCGCTGGTCCTGCAGCGCAGCGCCGAAAGTCATCGCGCGCGCATCATCGCGTGCAACAACATCCTCAACGCGCTGTTCATGGTGCTCGCGTCGGTGCTCGCGATCGGCTGGTTGTCCGCGGGCATGACGATCCCGCAGCTGTTCATCCTCGCGGCCGTGCTGAACGCGATCGTCGCGACGTACATCTACACGTTGGTGCCCGAGTTCCTGATGCGCTTCCTCACGTGGGTGCTCGTCAATACGATGTACCGCATCAAGGTGCAGGGCCTCGAGAACATTCCCGAGCGCGGCCCCGGGCTGCTGGTGTGCAACCACGTGAGCTTCATGGACGCGCTCGTGATCGGCGGCAGCGTGCGGCGGCCGGTGCGTTTCGTGATGGATCACAACATCTTCAAGATCCCGGTGCTGGGTTTCATCTTCCGCACCGCGCGTGCGATCCCGATCGCGCCGGCGCGCGAGGACGCCGACACCTTGCGCAGCGCCTACGACCGGATCGACGAGGAACTCGCGGACGGACAACTCGTGTGCATCTTTCCGGAAGGCAAACTCACGCGCGACGGCGAGATGAGCGAGTTCAAGAAAGGTGTGGAGAAGATCCTCGAGCGGCGCGCGGTGCCCGTCGTGCCGATGGCGCTGCGCGGTCTCTGGGGCAGCTTCTTCAGCCGCCGCGACGGCAAGTCCGCGATGTCCCGCCTGCCCCGCCGCTTCTGGTCGCGCATCGAACTGGTCGCGACCGCGCCCGTGCCCGGCACCGATACCACCGCCACCGGCCTGCACCGCATCGTCTCCGGCCTCCGCGCCGACTGGCAGTAATGGGGACATTCCCCTTTTCCTAGCAAATGGGGACAGACCTCCAGTCCGGCGGACAAATACTCAAGACGGACGTCTTCGGCAGCATCACGCGTGTGGGGAACACGGTCGTGCGGGATGCCCGGCACGCGCGGCCGTGGGCGCGAATGCTCGCCCGTAACCTCATGCGGCGCGAGCACCGTGCACTCACGCGGCTGGCGCTCGGCAAGGGGATCGAAGGAGTTCCGCGCGTGCTCCAGTATCGATCGGACCTGCTCACGCGGAGCTGGATCGAGGGTTCGCCCATGCACATCGAGAAGCCGCGCGATCCGGCATATTTCCGCGCGGCGTTCAGGCTGCTGCGCCGACTGCACGCCGCCCGAGTCATCCACAACGATCTCGCCAAGGAAACCAACTGGCTCGTGACGCCCGACGGCCGTCCCGCCCTCGTGGATTTCCAGCTCGCGATGACGCTCACGCGCCGAGGCCCGCTCGACCGGGCCCTCGGCCACGACGACATCCGTCACCTGCTCAAGCACAAGCGCACCTATCTTCCGGAGCGGCTGACCGCGCGCGAAATGCGCATTCTCGCGACACCGTCGCTGCTGTCGCGCACCTGGATGGCCAGCGGCAAGAAGATCTACCTGTTCGTGACGCGCAGGATCTTCAACTGGCGCGACCGGGAAGGCGCGGGCGATCGGCAGGACTAGCCCGGGTATCGCCGGCGCAATTCGGCGAGCGAATTCTTCGCGACCTGCCTGAGCACCGACCGGTCCAGGTCATCGAGCTTCTTCACGTACACGCAACCGGCACCCGCTTTGTGTTTGCCGAGCTTCACCATGAGCTTCGCATCCTTGGGACCGCAGACCATGTACAACACCAGCGCGCCCTTGCGCGGCGAGAACGCCAGCAGAGGCGCATTGCCCTCATGGCCACTCTCGTACACGTAGTGATACGACCCGAAGCCCACGATGCTGGGACCCCACATTTTCGGCGGTTTTCCCGTGAGTTCGCGGAATAGTTTGATGAGCTCCTTGCTGTCCGCGAGTTGCCGCTCGCTGGCGACCTTTTTCAGGAACGCCGCCGGACTCACTTTCGTCGGCTTGGTTTTCTGCTCGTTCTTGCCCATGTCAAAGCCTGTTCCTCGAGCGACTTGCGCAATGTGGTCATTGCGTTCGGCCCCATGCCGTGCAGTTCGAGCACCTCGGCTTCGGTCTTGCGCGCGAGCTTCGCGAGCGTCACAGGTCCTGCACGTACTGGATGAAGCCGAGATTCTTCGCGACCTTGTCGTAGAGCGTGCGGCCCGGCGTGTTGGTCGTGTGGGTGAGCCAGTAAACACGTTTGCAACCCGCTTCCTTCGCGACGTCGTAAACCCGCTGGATCAACGCGCGCCCGATGCCGTGCCCGCGATAGTCCGCCGCGGTGAACAGGTCCTGCAGGTAACACACGGGCTCGATGCGCGCGGTGTTGCGGTGATAGATGTAGTGGCACGTGCCCACCACCTTCCCCTCGCGCTCGGCCACGATGCAGTACACCGGCTCGTGCGCGTCGAAGAACCGCCGCCAGGTAGTTTGGGTCACCTCTTCCGGCAGCGTGCGCGCGTAGAACGCATTGTATTCGTCCCAGAGCGGGCGCCAGGGATCGTAGTCGTCGGGTTTCACCGGCCGGACGGTCACCGGCACGCTTGATTTCGTCATTTCTTCTCTTCGGCTGGATTCGATGCGGTCGCGGGAACGAGCTCGCCGACGCATTCTGGCAGTTCCCGGAGGAGTTCGGCTTCCGATGCTTCATAAGCCCGCCAATCCATCTCCGCGCGGCGTGCCCGTAGTGCATCGTATCTGATCCACCATCGTTGCATGACACCCACCTGCCACAGGTTCTTCACGCGCGAAAGCTGCAAGCCCACGGAATCATCGAGATTGTTCGCCACGATGTACACCTGGTCGGTGCACTGCGGTCCCTCCTCGCACGGACAGCCCGTAACGACGGGCGAAATGTTCACGATCGCCTTCGGAACGATTTTCGCGGCGACGGCCTGGATCTCGAGCACTTCGAAGTCGGTGATGTTCTCGTAGCGCAGCGGTTCATCACGCCGCCGCGGCCGCAATTCGTGCGCCCGCCGGATCAGCGAGGACTTCTTCAGCATGCGGACCATCGCATCATCGCGTTGCCAGGCGGGCTGCCGGGCTTTTTCCTGCCGGGCATTTTCCTGTTGAGCCATGGCCACCGGGCCCGCGATCGCAAGGGCGATCAGCCACCATGACGCGGTGCGCATTTCCCGTCTCCAGGCAACGAAGGACGTGTCCTGGATGGTATTGGCCATCCTCGGTTTGAATCAAATCAGGTAACCTTGCGCGCCATGGCAATCGTTCACCCTCACAACCTTCGCAAGCTCGACGCGGGCATCCAGCGCCCCTACGGCATCCGCATCACGCTCAAGCGTGGCGACCCCTTCCAGAAGCTGCTCGGCGCGGACTGGAACAAGACTCACTGGTTCGGCACGGCCGCGGAACGCGATGCCGCGCTCATCGAGATGTCGCGCAAGCACGAATATTCACGTCCTGGCGACAAGCCGGCACTGCGATTCGAAAAGGTCGAGAAGCTCCACGAGAGCCGCGGGCTGTAACGCCCCGCGCGGCTAGATACGCGCGAACGCGGGCAGCCGCTCCCTCACCCACGGCCACACCGCGATGCGGGCCTCGCCCGCGTTGCGGACGATGTCGAACGCGTAGACCGCGATCGCGCTCATCACGAGCATCTCGCCGCCGTCCTCGATCATCGCGAACAGCGGCGCAATCGCCGGCGCGTGGAAATACGTGATGGTGTGCAACGCATCGAACGCCACCGCGAAAACCGCGAGCAGCCCCAGCAGGCACAGGATGTCCTGGGAGACACGGCGCGCGGCGGCCCCACCGCGCCGGATGGTCAGCCACACCATGACGACCGCGCAGAGGCCCAGCAACGCGGCGATCGTGATCTCGCCGAAATCGGCCGTGCGCAGGCCGAATGCTTCCTGGAATCCGAGGCTCACGGCGATGTGCGCGCCGGCGCGCTCGTGGATGAAAAACATGTCGTCGAGCAGCAGGTACGCGAAGAACGCCGCCCAGCCCGCGAACGTCCAGCCGCGCGATAGATAGAACTGATAAAAGAGGCAGGCGACGAGTCCCGCCATCTTCGCGTACTGGAACATTTCCGCGAAACCACCATCGACTTCGATGGACAGCGAATACGCGGGAAACCACGGCGTCCACACGTGCAGCACGTGGATCACGATGAACATCAGGTCGGCGAGCAGCAGCAGACCCAGCAGGATGGTCGACTTGTCGAGGGTCCGTTTCGAGTCAGGTTGGGACATGCGCGATGAATTGAGCCTCAGCCTTCCGGTGCGCGCTGTGCGCCCGATCTCAGAACGTGCGGCCCAGGAACAGGTAATACGCCGAGCCGCCCTCGTCGTCGAATCCGGCGCCGAAATACACCGGCCCTAACAAGGTATCGAGCCCGACGAACAGACTGCCGTTGGTGCGCGCGCTGCCGAAGGATATGTCGCGGCGGTTGTTCCACACGTTGCCGAACTCGAGCGACGTTCCGACGTACACGGGCATGTTGAGGATGCCTTGTCCTCCGCCGCCGATCTGCTGGTAGTAGATGCCGCGCAGGATCGCGAAATTGGGCCCGACCAGCGATTCCGGCGTGAGGCCGGACATGTTGAGGAAACCTCCGAGCGAGAAATAGGAACGGACGATGTCGACGTCGTCGTCGAGACGCAGGCCCGACGACGCCCACAGGACGCCGGTGCCGCGTCCCCAGGAACGGGCGTAGAGCTGGTCGTAAATGAGCAGGTCGGCATCGCCGTCGGCGGCAAAACCCTTGCCCTCGCGCTCGGCCTGCCAGCCCAGCGAGAAGGTGCCGCCGCGCCGCGGAAAATTCACGTCGTCCACGGAGTCGTAGCGGAACTGCGCGAAGAACTTGCGCGAATCGAAGTCGCTGGTCGGCAGCACCGGGTCGCCGACCCGTACGGACGTCTTGCCGAAGCTGCGACCCCATCCCACGCGGATCTCGCCGTAATTGCCGAGCTCGCGGCCGAGGTCGAGGCCGTAGTCGGTGGTGCGCACGCGGTACTCCGCGAGAATGCGGTCGTCCTCGTCGAGGATGGGCAGCGTGCGGATCAGGAACTCGCCGTGCGGCGCGACGAACCAGCGCGAGCGGTAACCCACGGGCAGATAGACCTCGGTCGCGACGCGCGGCGTTTCTCCCACCTGCAGGTCCCAGACCCATTCGCCGCCGTACCGCGTGATCTCCGCGAGCGTGCCGCGCAGCGCCGCGTTGAACGAGGAGTTGCCCTCGAAATCGTTCTGCAGCTGCAGACCGAACCGCAGGTAGTTCGGACCCCAGGAGTTGCGTCGCGTGGTGAGCGCGAGACCGAACTGGTCCTCCTCCGGTCCCGGAACCAGTCGATAGTCGAAGATCTCGAGATTGCCCTGCCCGTAAAGCTCGCTCACGCGCTTCTGGAGCTTCACGCCGTCGACGGTCTTGCCGACCTGGTCGCCGAACAACGCGTCGACCGCGCCCGCGTAACGTTCCGAGCCCGGCTCGACGCGCACGAAGTCGACGCGCGGCAGCGGCGAACGCACCTCGTGGCGCCGCGCGAGGAACGTGTCGAAATCCCGCCCCGGTACCGACAAGGCCTGCAGTTGCGGCAGCGCCTCGTTCGCGGCCTGGGCACCGATTTCCATCGCCCTCGTATGCTCGCCGAAAGCCAGCGAGGAGAAATCGCCGAGTGCCGGGTCGATGACGATGTCGGCCTCGGTGAGCGTCTTGCGCTGCTCCTTCGTGTTGTTGCGGATCAGGATCGCGAGCATCTGGTTGGACACGGTGGCGACCGAATCCAGCTTCGTGCGATCGAGCAGCGGAAAACCCGTGTCGACCACGATGAGCACGTCGACGCCCATCTCGCGCGCCACGTCGATCGGCAGGTTCGAGGACAGGCCGCCGTCCACCAGCAGCCGCCCCTCGAAGTCGACCGGCGCGAACACGCCCGGCGCCGACAGGCTCGCGCGCATCGCGGTAGTCAGGTCACCGCTGCCGATCACGACGCGCTCGCCGGTGACGATGTCCGTGGCGATCGCGCGGAACGGGATCGCGAGCTCGTCGAAGTCCTGGATCTGCGCGACCGGCAGCGTCAGGTTGCGCAGGATCTGCGTGAGTTTCTGCCCCTGGACCAGGCCGCGCGGCAGGCGGAACTTGCGCCCCTTGAGCCCGAGCGGAAACTTCACGAGGAAGTTCTGGTCTTCGAGCTTGCGGCGGAAGTTGAGATCGGTGCGCGGCGGACGATCGCGGAACGCGTCCTGCCAATCGACCGAATCCATCACCTTCGAGATTTCGTCCGCGGAAAGTCCCGAGGCATACAGGCCGCCGACGACGGCGCCCATGCTGGTGCCCGCGATGGCGTGCACCGGGATGCGATTTTCCTCGAGCACCTTGAGCACGCCGATGTGCGCCGCTCCGCGGGCGCCGCCGCCGGAGAGAACGAGTCCGACGCGCGGCGACGTCTGACTCCACGCTGCGCCAGCGAGTCCCGACAACAATGCGACGACGAGTGCGGTTTTGACCGATTTATGGTTCATCAGTGGCGACGGGATACTCCCCTGCGCCAGAGAATCCCTTAGCAAAGGATAGACGTTCACGGCGATAATCGGCCACCAAATCATGCGAATACTTTTTTCCCTCGCGGCGCTGTTTCCGCTCGCGACGTTCGGCGCCGATCCGGAAACGACCGGACCGACCACCGCGTCGCAGGAATCCAGCCCGACCGACATCGTCGTCACCGGCATGCGCGACGCGCGCTCCGGCGCGCGCACGCCCGCGAGCGTCGCCCGCATCGGCGAGGAAATCCTCTCCGCGATCTCGCCCAAGCACCAGGCCGAAGTGCTCAACACCAGCCCCGGCGTCTACGTCCAGCGCGGCAGCGGCGCGGAGAGCCTCGGCGCCATCCGCTCGCCGGTGCTGACCGGCGCGGGCGCCTGTGGCGCGTTCCTGATGGCCGAGGACAGCCTGCCGATCCGCCCCGTCGGCTTCTGCAATCTCAACGAGATGTTCGAGCTCAACTACGAGCAGGCGTCGGTGATCGAAGTGCTGCGCGGGCCGGGCTCGGCGCTGTTCGGCGCGAGCGCGGTGCACGGCATCGTCAACGTGCTCACGCCACGCACTTCCGATGTTCCGGGACTTTCCGTCGGCGCCGAGGTGGGCTCGGATTCGTTCCGCCGCGCCACGTTCGCCGCGTCGGGCCACCGCGAAGCGGGCCGCGGCCTCGCCGCGTACGGCACGTGGACGCGCGCGCCCGGCTGGCGCGAGGCATCGGGTGTCGATCAGGGCAAGCTCAACCTGGCGGCCGACACGCCGCTCGGCGCCGGCGAGCTGCGGCTGCGCGCTTCCGGCACCGTGCTCAACCAGGAAACCGCGGGATTCATCCAGGGCTACGAAAGTTACCGCGACGAAGACATCGCGAAATCGAATCCCAACCCCGAGGCTTTTCGCGACGCGTCGAGCGCGCGCGTCGCGCTGCACTGGGACGCACAGGATGTGCTCGGGGAAAACGGCGACGTCTCGCTCGCCGCGCTCTATCGACGCTCGCGCATGGACTTCCTGCAGCATTTCCTGATCGGCAAGCCGCTCGAACACAACGCGCAGACCAGCTACTTCCTGTCGGGCGCCGCGAGTTTCCCGTTCGAGCGGCTCACGGCGCGCATCGCGCTCGACGCGGAGACCGCATCCTCGGAGCTGACCGAATTCCAGCCCGGCCCGGCATCCGACGGCGCACCGGGGGCGAACGCGATCCGGCCCGCCGGATATCACTACGACTACACGGTCGATTCCTGGACGCTCGGCACGACCGCGTCGCTCGAGTTCAGGTTCACCGACCGGTTCACCGCCACGGCGGCGCTGCGCGCGGATCGGACTAACTACGACTACGACAACCGGATGATCGAGGGGAACACCGCGGACAACGGCGTGCCCTGCCCCGGCGCGGGCTGCCTCTATTCGCGCCCGGCGGATCGCAGCGACACGTTCGACAATCTCGCGCCGCGGGTCACCTTCGCCTGGCAGCCCGACGCGCGGAATCTCGTCTATCTCAACGGCTCGACCGGCTTTCGTCCGCCGGAGATGACCGAGCTCTATCGCCTGCAGCGCCAGCAGACCGAAGCCGACCTCGACAGCGAGGAACTCGAATCGGTCGAGCTCGGCTGGAAGCTCCGCCACCCGCGGCTGTCGCTGGACCTCGCGCTGTTCGCGATGAACAAGGACAACGTCATCCTGCGCGAGACGAACGGCTTCTACGTCGGCAACGGCTCGACGCGTCATCGCGGCATCGAATACCAGCTCGAGTTCCGGCCGTGGCCCTCGGGCGTGAACCTGCGCGCCACGCTGGCCGGAACGGTCGCGAATCACGAGTACACGTTCTCGCGCGCGATCGAAGGCGGCGAAACGATCGTCGCGGGAAACGAAGTCGACACCGCCCCGCGCAACCTGCATTCGCTCGATCTCGAGGTGCCGCTCGGCGCGGGCGGAAACTGGACGCTCGGAACGACGACGTATTACGTCGGCTCCTATTACCTCGACGCGGCGAACACCGCGCGCTATCCGGGGCACGACGTGACCAACCTGCGCGTCGGCTGGAACGCGCCGCGCGATTTCCGGCTGGCGCTGCGCGTCGACAACGTCTTCGATCAAGCGTACGCGGATCGCGCCGATTTCGCGTTCGGCAACTATCGCTACTTTCCGGCACGCGGTCGCGCGGTGTTCTTCTCCGCCCAATTCGTGCATCACTGACGGAGCTTCCAAGGAATGGCATTCGCCCTGTACGTCATCTCCGGCCTGATCTCGCTCGGGCTCGTCGTCCACTGCATCAAGACCGGCCGGAACACCATCTGGGTCTACGTGCTCGTCATCCTGATGACGACGGTGCCGTTCGTCGGCGCGTTGCTGTACACGGGCGTGGAGATCCTGCCGGATCTGCTGCGATCGCGGACCAGCCGGCGCGCCATGCGCGGCATCCGCACCACGCTCGATCCGGAAGGCGACCTGCGTCGCCTCGAGAACGAGATGAAGGTTTCAGGCACCGTGGGAGCGCGGCAGCGTTACGCCGAGGAACTGGTGCGGCTCGGCAGGGCGGAGGAAGCCGTGCCTATCTATCAGAATAGTCTTACAGGCGTATTCACCGACGATCCGAAGCTGCTGTTGGGTTACGCGCGCGCGCTGTTCGCCGCGGGCGACCCGGCCGGCGCACGCAAGACGCTCGACGAACTGATCCAGAAGAATCCCGACTTCAAGTCGCCCGACGGCCACCTTCTCTATGCAAGGTCACTGGAAGGCGAAGGAGACCAGGACAAGGCGATATCGGAGTACGAAACGCTGGCGGGCTATTACCCGGGCGCCGAGGCGGCGGTGCGTTACGCGAAATTGCTCATTCGGGCCGGACGCGCGCCGCTCGCGCGCGAAGTGCTCGAAAGTCTGCTGGAACGTGCGAAATTCGCGCCCGCCCACTATCGCAAGGCGCAAAGGGAATGGCTGGACGAGGCTGAAAAGGAGCTGCGGGGCGGCTGATTCACGCCGCCGCCCCGCGCGTGAATTCTTACTTTCTGCGGTTGATGGAACGGAAAGAGACGCCTTCCATCATGGCCTTGTAGCGAACCGCACCCGGCGAGCGACCCAGCTTCTGCGCGGCGACGCGCGCCGACACCCGCGCCTTGGCGAACTGGCGCAGCTTCTTCATGTCGCCCTCCGACCATTCGCGCATGTGACGAGCACCTTTTTTACTGGCTGCCATTCGGAGTCCTCTTGAAACGTGGGTGGGGAATTCGCGAGCCGTAGTCTAACAAACAAATCCCGGGTTATAGCCAAACGTCGCCGGATGCCGACAGGCATACGCGGCGCGCGCCTATCAACGTCGCGACCTTAGGATCGAAGTTAGTAGCTCGACTCGCGCGGCGCGAATTCGTTCGGCGATTGCTCGACGCTGCAGGAGAATATTTACAACGCGCACCGCCGACTTCGCCTGCCGCGTCGCGGCAGGACAAACGGCTCAACGAGGCACTTGCTGCGTGATGCAGTGGATGTTGCCGCCGCCTAACAGGATCTCGCGCGCGGGCACGCCGACCACCTTGCGCCCCGGGAACGCACGCTTCAATTGCGTGGCGGCGGCGCGATCGGTCTTCGCGTCGAGCAACGGCATGACGATGCCCTTGTTTGCGATATAGAAATTGACGTAGCTCGCGGCGAGCCGTTGTCCGGCGAGTCGCGCGTGCGTCTGGTCGCGCAGCAGCACGCCGCCCGCTTCTTCCTTGCTGCGCTCGAGCGGTCCGGGCATCGGCAGCTTGATGACCTCGATCTCGCGCCGGCGCGCATCGCGCGTCGATTCGAGCCGCTCCAGCGCATCGGCCGACACCGCGTACTGTGGATCGCTCCGGTCGTTGGTCCAGGTGAGCGCGACGACGCCGGGTTTCGCGAAGCAGGCCAGGTTGTCGATGTGGCCGTCGGTTTCATCGTCGACGACACCCGCGCCGAGCCAGATCACCGTCCGTACGCCGAGGTAATCCTTGAGGTATTGCTCGATCTCGGGCTGCGACAGGCCGGGATTGCGATTCCGGTTCAGCAGGCATTGTTCGGTCACCAGCGCGGTTCCCGCGCCATCGACGTGGATCGCGCCGCCTTCGTTGACGATCGGCGCGCGGTAGCGGTCACAACCTTCGATCTCGAGCACCTTGCGCGCGACCAGATCGTCCTGGTCCCACGGGAAATACAGGCCGCCGTCGAGCCCGCCCCAGGCATTGAACTGCCAGTCGACGCCTCGCCGTACACCCTTGCCGTTGGTCACGAACGTCGGGCCGACGTCGCGCATCCAGGCGTCATCGTGAGAAATCTCGAGCACACGGATGTGAGGCGCGAGCTGCGTGCGCGCGAATTCGTAGTGATCCGCGGAAACACCGACCGTCACCGGCTCGAAACGCGCGATGGCCGCCGCGACTTCCGCGAATGCCACCTGTGCGGGCAATGCGCCCGCGCGCCAGTTGTCCTGGCGCTCCGGCCAGAGCATCCAGCAGCCGGCGTGCGGCGCGTATTCGGCGGGCATCGAAAAGCCATCCGCCGCGGGAATGGAATCGTGGGTTTGCGTCATTTGTGGTCGACATTGTAGCCAATGAATCAAGGGTTTCCGGCGCCTGTGTTAGCATCGCGGCCCCCTCAAAACCCCTGGCAATCAAGAAACAACGATGGCAACTCCGACGAGTCCCAAAGTGTCCCCGCCGGCCGGCGGCGCGAAGATCTCCATCCAGAACGGCAAGCTCAACGTCCCCGACCAGCCGATCATTCCCTTCATCGAAGGCGACGGCACGGGTCCGGACATCTGGCGCGCCAGCGTGCGCGTCATGGACGCGGCCGTGCAGAAGGCCTACGGCGGCAAGCGCAAGATCCACTGGCTCGAGATCTACGCGGGCGAGAAGTCCTTCAACCTGTTCAAGAGCTGGCTGCCGGACGAGACCGTCGAGGCCTGCCGCGAGTACCTGGTTTCGATCAAGGGCCCGCTGACGACGCCGGTGGGCGGCGGCATCCGCTCGCTGAACGTGGCGTTGCGCCAGTTGTTAGACCTGTACGTCTGCCTGCGCCCGGTGCGCTGGTTCAAGGGCGTGCCCTCGCCCGTCAAGGCGCCCGAGAAGGTCGACATGGTCATCTTCCGCGAGAACACCGAGGACATCTACGCCGGCATCGAGTTCGAACACGGCACCGAGGACGCGAAGAAGTTCAAGGAGCTGT